>JAZUGA010000142.1:0-19159 GCA_045640945.1 Lachnospiraceae bacterium
CCTTGGCTCCTCATTCGCATTTATCGGTTCCATGTTCGCAGCATTTGGCGGCGGCGTAAGCATGCAGCTTGGTTATTTAGGATTAATCATCGGTGCTGTATTTGCAGGACTTGTTTATGTAATTATTGCTATCGTAGTAAAATTCGCAGGCGTTCGTTGGATCAACTATCTTATGCCTCCAGTAGTTATTGGACCTACTGTTGCTATCATCGGATTAAGCCTTGCAGGAAACGCTGTAGGTGATGCAATGGGTGGTAACTTTGACGCTGATGCGGGAGCTTTCGTTATGAATCCTCATGCATGGGTTTGCTTCATCTGCGCAATGGTTACCTTAATCGTTGTTTGCGTATGCTCCGTATTCGGTAAGAAAATGGTTAAGTTAATCCCATTCATTATCGGTATCGTTGCAGGCTATATTGTAGCAGTTATCTTCACACTTATCGGAAATGCAACAGGAAATGCAGACCTTCAGATTGTTAATTTTGCTGCATTCAGTAATATGCAGTGGGTTCCGGACTTCACCTTCCTTCAAGCCTTTAAAGGCTTTGGCGAAGTAAATGGAACATACATTGCTACTTTAGCAGTTGCTTACGTTCCAGTAGCATTCGTAGTATTCGCAGAGCATATCGCTGACCACAAGAACCTTTCTTCTATCATCGGAAGAGACCTTCTTGAAAAACCAGGTCTTCACAGAACTCTGTTAGGCGATGGTATTGGATCCATGGTTGGTTCATTCTTCGGTGGATGTCCAAATACAACTTATGGTGAGAGCGTTGGCTGCGTAGCTATTACAAGAAATGCTTCTGTAGTTACGATTCTTTGTACAGCGATTATCGCTATTATCGCTTCCTTCTTAGGACCTTTCGTTACATTCCTTTCCACAATTCCTGGATGCGTAATGGGTGGTGTATGTATCACATTATACGGCTTCATCGCTGTATCTGGTCTTAAGATGCTTCAGCCAGTTGACCTTAACGACAATAGAAACTTATTCACAGCTTCAGCAATTTTCATCGCTGGTATCGGTGGAATGGTTATGAAGATTGGTCAGGTTACTTTAACCGAAGTAGCAGTTGCTTTGATTTTAGGTATCATCATTAACCTGATTCTTAAAAAAGGCGGAGAAAAGAAATAATTCCGGCGCATAGAAAAGCGACTTTGTTTATTGCAAATAAACACTCAATAAATTAAAATGATAAAGGTACCTTAATAGAAGGTACCTTTATTTTTATTTTGATTGAGGAAAAAACAGTGGGAGAATATAACGAATTATATATAACGGGTCCAGTTCTGACCTATAAAGAGGGACAATTAGTTGAGGAAGATCTTACAGTAGTTGATGAATGTCATCTGAGACTGTTTATGAATGACGCTTCCTATTTAGATAAGAGCGTAGCTGCTTTTACTCGTTCTATGCAGGGAAAGTTTTTAATTGCTACTGATATGCTTCCGGACAATATGGAAGAGTTTGCTTTGGGATATTGTACTGCCATGACCACCGTTAAACCGGAAAAAATATCGGAAATCAGAGTCGTTCCTGTTGGAGAAGACCGTTTTACAGCTTGCGTTTTTGTAAATGGATTAAATCAAAGACCGACCATGTTTGATATGGAAGAAGACCGGGTATTTGGAAATCCGGTTTATTCTACGAACTGGGGCTCCAATTTTGCTCTGAGCGCAAGTAAAATTCTTACTGCAATGAAGAACTTTACGGAAAAGTCAGAACTGTTTGCAAGTACCAGATCTGTTCATGCTGCAGAAATCTATGATGGAAATGCGGCCATTAAGTTCATGGAAGACATAAATAAATCCAATGCTGTTTACAAGGTTTTAGGATATGCTTTGTCCATGGGTATTGATTTATCTGGTTCTGCAATTTTATCTACCGGACGCATATTCCAGGAGACTTTGAAGGCTTGTAATACTTTAGGATGCAAGTTCTTTATTTCAAAATCCGGAGCAACCAAACAGGCAATTGAATATGCCATGAATAACGATATGACTCTGATAGGCTTTGCAAGAGGAGATTCCTTCAAGGTATACTGCGGAGAAGAACGAATAATATGCAATAATATTGAATAAAAATTACAAGTAATATATAATGTCGGCATGAAAGCTAGAAGACAAGACAAGATAATTGAATTAATTTCCAAAAACAATATCGAAACTCAGGAAGAATTGGCGAAATATCTTACTGAGGCTGGTTTTGATGTAACGCAGGCTACAGTATCCCGCGACATTCGGGCTCTCCATTTAGAAAAGATTCCGAATGGAAAGGGTGGTAGCAAGTATTATTATCCAGAAGCAAAAATTGCAGATAACGAAAAGTACCTGCGTATTTTTAAAGATGGTTATTCCAGCATTCTGCCGGCAGGAAATATTGTAGTTATTAAAACTGTCAGTGGAATGGCAATGGCCGTATGCGCTGCTTTGGATAGTATTAAGTTAAGCGAAATCGTTGGCAGTATTGCTGGTGACGATACCATTATGTGCGCAACTCGCTCCGAAAATGATGCGATTATTGTTGTAGACAAAATAAAACAGCTTATTAAGAGTGTTTAAATGCTTACGAACGTACACATAAAAAACCTAGCTCTTATTAAAGAAGCAGATATTGATTTTTCCAAAGGACTTAACATTTTGACCGGTGAAACCGGCGCTGGTAAGTCCATTATTATTGGTGCAATAAATATTGCCTTAGGTGATAAGGCAAATAAATCGATGATCCGGACTGGTGCAGATTATGGTCTGGCGGAATTATGTTTTACTTCCGAAGACCCAGCTGTTTTCTCTGCGCTGAAATCTCTCGGAATTTCCTATGACGACAATAATATACTGATTACTCGTAAACTGACTCCGGAATCCAGTACTTCCAAAATTAATGGAGAGTCGGTTACTTTGGCTGTTTTACGCACCTTTACCAGTCTCCTGATTGATGTTCATGGTCAGCATGATAATCAGTCTCTTTTAGATCCAAACAAACATCTGAACATTGTGGATGATTTTGGCGGTGTGGAAATTAAATCCATTCTTTCCGAATTAAAATCTTACTACGATAAATATAAATCCTTAAAGAAGGAATATCTGGAATTCAATTTAGACGAAGAGGCACTGAAGAGAGAAACAGAACTTTTGAAGTTTGAATTGCAGGAAATTGAAGATGCGGCTTTAAGTCTTGGAGAGGACGAAAACTTAGAAGCGGAATTTAAAAAGCTTTCGAATTCCGAGCGAATTACTGCAGACTTAAATAAAGCCTATATTTCTTTAGACGATGAAACCAGCGGAGCTTTAGTTAAAATTGCAGAAGCCTTAAAGAACATAAATGAGGCAGTTCTTTTTGAGTCCGAGCTGGAATCTTATAAATCCACTTTGCTGGATTTAGATTCTCTGGCTAAAGATATCACCAGAGATATTTCCCACTATATCGATAATAATAAATTTGATGGCGCCCGCTATAAAGAAATTCAGGAGCGTTTAAATCAGATTAATCATTTAAAGAGCAAATATGGCAATACGATTGAAAGTATTTTTGATTATTCCAAGGAATTATCGGAAAAACTGGCGAAATATGAAAATTATGAATCTCTAAAATCTGAAAAAGAAGTCGAGATGAAAAATTGCGCCGTGAAACTGAATCATCTTGCCAATGATTTATCTGCAGCCAGAAAAAAGGCGGCAGATAAGCTGGAACCTTTGATTGTTAAAAATCTTGAGGATATGAATTTTCTGAATGTGGAGTTTAAGATTCAGTTTGATAAAGCGACAAAGATTTCTGTAAACGGTTACGACAAAGTAGAATTCATGCTTTCTACCAATCCGGGTGAACCAGTATCGCCTCTGGTAAAAACGGCTTCTGGCGGTGAATTATCCAGAGTCATGCTGGCGATTAAATCCTCTGTTGCGGAAAACGATGATATTGCAACTATGATTTTCGATGAAATTGATACGGGAATCAGTGGAAAGACCGCAGGAAAAGTTGCAGAAAAACTGGAATTATTGAGCAAAAACCATCAGATTATCTGTATTACGCATCTGGCTCAGATAGCCGCCATGGCAGATTCTCATTACAGTATCAAGAAAGAAGTGGCAGA
This sequence comes from Lachnospiraceae bacterium, assembly GCA_045640945.1. GTDB lineage: Bacteria > Bacillota > Clostridia > Lachnospirales > Lachnospiraceae > RGIG5612. Next base: position 4,092 of record JAZUGA010000142.1, read on the forward strand.
TGGATCCACGATTTCCGGTATTGAGAAATTGTCTGATACGGAACGAATCGAAGAACTTGCCAACATTTTAGGTGGAGTAGAAACTTCTTCCGCAGCTCGAGTGAATGCGAAAGAATTAATTGATAACGCTAATAAATATAAATTAACGCTATAAGGAGGGCTACTTGATTGGGCAAGCAGTACATTTTATTTAATCCATATTCAAGCAACAGTACAGGGGAAAACGAGGCACAAAAAGTTCTTTCTTACCTGTCTGGAGATTCCTATGAATTTGTTAAAATGACCGAAGTTGACGATTATTCCGCTTTTTTTCAAAACTGCTCTGGTGATGATAAAATAATTGTCTGTGGTGGTGATGGAACTTTTAATCACTTTGTAAATGATTGCAAGGGTGTATTTCCGGATAATGAGATTTTCTTATATCCAGGCGGATCCGGAAATGATTTCTTAAATGATATTAATATGAAAGCTCCTTGTGCACCGGTAAAAGTCAATCAGTATTTAAAGAACCTTCCGCAGGCGGAAGTAAATGGAGAAAACTATTTCTTTATCAACAATATCGGTTTCGGTATCGATGGCTTGGTTTGCTATGATGCAGAAGAACTGAAGACAAGAAAGAAAACTGCAAAAACGAATTACACGCCAATTGCAATTCAGGCAATTTTATTTAAATATTCTCCGGGAAACGCAAAAGTTTGTGTAGATGGAAAAGATTATGAATTTGAAAAAGTATGGATGGCTCCGACAATGAACGGAAGATTTTTTGGAGGAGGCATGATGGTTGCCCCAATGCAGGACCGTTTAAATGAGGACCAGTCCCTGACTTTAATGCTTTTCCAGAATGCAAACCGTTTCCAGATGGCTACTGGTTTTCCATCTGTTTTCTCCGGAAAACATGTAAACAATCCAAAATGTGTTTTTTTGACCGGACATGATATTACGGTAGAATTTGATGCACCAAACTTTGTTGAGATTGATGGAGAACCAATCATCAACGTTGTAAAATATCACGCTTTTAGAAATTAATGTTTATTTTTTCAATTATTTGCTCATTTTTCATTAAGAATAAGGAATATGAAACAGATAGTAAATTCTATCGGTTTCTTCTTTACACCTGCACGAAAATTGTGAAATTCTTTGCCCGTGTGAAGATTAAAGTTACGGGGGAAGAATTTATTCCAAAAGAGGGAAGATATCTGGTCGTAGGAAATCACAGATCCGCTTTCGACCCGATCTGGCTTTGGGAAGTAATTGATAAAAGCGCTGATTTATGTTTTATTTCCAAACCAGAGAATTTTAAATTCTTTGCTTTTGGAAAGATTTTAAAGAGATGCTGTTTCATGGCCATTGACCGTGAAAACCCTAGAAATGCTCTGGCAACGATAAATAAAGCGGCTCAGTTCTTAAAAGATGACAAGTTTTCCATAGTTGTATATCCGGAAGGAACCCGTAATAAAACGGAGGAACCTCTATTACCGTTCCACAATGGACTTTTCAAAATTGCAAAGAAGGCCCATGTTCCGGTTTTAGTAGTCGTTTCGAAGGACACAGAAAAAATCGCAAAGAATTTCCCATTCCACGGATCGGAAGTTACTTACGATTTTGCAGGGTTGATTGATGCGGACGAAGTAATGTCCCTGTCGAACAGTGAAATTGGTGATAAAGTACAGGCAATGATGCTTGAAAAATTAAAAGCAGTCCAATAAGGGACTGCTTTTTTATTTCTGATGAAAAGTTGCAAGTAAGCGAATGAACGATGGTCTATTCAGCTTCCTTGATATTGCTGATATCCGTAGAAGCGGTCATAGAGTAGTTGGTATGATAAATTACGAAGCCCGGTTTCGCTCCTGCAGGTTTTTTCAGGTGCTTCTTCTGGATATAGTCAATTTCCACCTTCTCCGAACCTTCAGCCTTTGAATAGTGGGCTGCCAGAGAAGCTGCTTCTTCAAAGGTACTGTCTGGAATTTCCTGCCCATTGGATTTTACAATAACATGTGAACCAGGAAGCTTCTTCGCATGGAACCACCAGTCACTGTTTTCTGCCAGCTTGAAGGAAATATATTCATTTTGATAATTGTTTTTTCCAACATAAATATCAAAACCATCACTGGAAATGTAATGCAAAGGTTTGGATTTTACAGCTTTTTTCGGATTCTGTTTATTGCCACCTTTATTCTTTATATATCCGCTTTCCACCATTTCCCGCTTGATTTCGGAAATATCGGCTTCGTTGATTACCGAAGACAGAGAAACAGAAATCGATTCCAGATGATCAATTTCAGCCTTTGTCTCTTCGATAATTTCAATCAGAGCGTCATAGGTCCGTTTCAGCTTCGAATATTTTTCAAAATATTTTTTGCCATTGTCAATAGCGCTTAAGGTTGGATCCAGAGGAATAGTGATTTCCTCATTGGTATGATAGTCCAAGGCAGTCATGGAAGTAGATTTCGCCGGAACATTATATCCGTAAGCGGTAATCAGCTCACCATATAACTGATATTTGTCCTTCTTCGCCGTGTCTTTAATCTGCTTTAACTGAAGATCATATTTCTTATAGTCCTTATTCAGTAGGGTCTGGACTACCTGCCTTAAATCTGCGGTTTTCTGACGGATGGCTGTATATTTCTGCTTCTTGGAATAATAATCATAGAGAAGAGCGGAAATACTGTCGTAAAAGTCCTTTTTATTGTCTCCATAAAGAGAATAATCAAAGGCTCCAAAGAAAATAGGAATGTCTTTATCGTAAACGATATTCGGTGCAAACTGGCCGTCCTTGATTAAGTTTACGACCTGACGGAAAGCTGCGTTCAGATTTCCTTTTTCCGATTCATTTAAGGAAGAAATCGGACGGTCCGAATCCAGATCCGCTCTATAGGAAATTTCTTCTGCAAGTATTGGACTGATACCGGTAAAAGAAGAGTAGATCGCTTTTGCGACGGTATTGTTCTGAGAGAAAAAGTCTTCTGCAAAATTTGTATTCTGACTTACAAAATCCATCGGGTCCTTTTTGTCATTTTCGAAAGGAATAAAGTATTCTTTTCCCGGATATACTTCACGGACTGAACTGATCAGGGCCGAAATATGCTTAATACTGTCTAAAATTTTTGTACCCTCGCGGAAAATAATGTTGCTGTGTTTGCCCATTAATTCAATCGTAAGGGTTTTATAGCAGATATCTCCCATTTCATTAAAATGCTCGATTTCAATGTCGATGATCCGTTCTAAAGAAGGCTGGGAAATACGGACAATTCTTCCGTTTAAGATATGCTTGCGCAGCAACATACAAAAGGCTGGAGCCTGAAGAGGAGCGGTCTGATTGTATTCGGTCAGATAAATAATCGGCAGAGAAGGAGAAGCATCCATTAAAAGGCGGAACTGATTGCCTTCTTTTTTGATGGTCAATAAAAGCTCCTCCTTTTCCGGCTGAGCTATTTTCACAATTCTGCCATCCAGAATCGTCTTATTTAGTTCATCAACAATGCATGCAATTATGCTTCCATCAAATGCCATATGGATAATATAGTTTAATTGTTAAATGCAGTCAAATGATATATAATGTTTGCATGACATTTGTAGAAGTTTTATTAATTGGAATAGGTCTTTCCATGGATGCCTTTGCTGTAGCGTTATGCAAAGGTCTTTCTATGCGTAAGTTTAATTTTAAGGCAGGCGTGGTGATTGCTGCTTTCTTTGGCTTTTTCCAGGCGTTCATGCCTTTTATCGGATGGCTGGTCTGCCGCAATTTCGAGAAATACATTACCCGGTTTGACCATTGGATTGCTTTTATTCTGCTGGCATTTATTGGTGGAAAAATGCTGTTCGATGCGATTAAAGAGATGAAGAATCCGGAAGAGGAGGAAGAAGAATTCCGGCTGAAAATCGGTGAGTTATTTATTCTTGCAATTGCAACCAGTATTGATGCTCTGGCTGTCGGTATTTCCTTTGCTTTCCTTAACATTAACATATGGTCTTCCATTACCATTATCGGAATCAGTACCTTGATTCTTTCTTTTATCGGCGTTGTAATTGGTAATAAATTCGGCTCCAAGTTCAAAACCAAAGCCGAAATTCTTGGCGGCGTTATTTTAGTACTGATCGGTCTTAAAATTCTTTTAGAACATTTAGGCGTTATTGCTTTTTAGTTTCATAAATTTATCACATTATTATTTTATTATCGGACCAACAATCTCAGGAGGTTTTTTATATGAACGAATTAAAAATCTTGGTAGTTGATGATGAGGCTAGAATGAGAAAAATTGTCAGCGACTTTTTAGTTGCCAGAGATTATTCTGTCGTAGAAGCCGGAAACGGAGAAGAAGCTCTTGACCGGATGTACGAAGACAAAAATATTGATCTTGTAATTTTAGATGTAATGATGCCGAAAATGGATGGCTGGGAGACCTGCCGTGAAATCCGTAAGTTTTCGAAAGTGCCGATTATTATGCTTACTGCAAAAGGCGATGAAAGCGATGAATTACTTGGATACGATCTGGGCATCGACGAATATATTACAAAACCTTTCAGTCCGAAGATTCTTGTAGCAAGAATTGATGCAATTCTGAGAAGAGCCAACAAATTAAACGAAGAAGACATTATCGAGGTTGGTAAACTTTCTATTAACAAAACTTCCCATGTAGTTACGGTTGATGGACAGGAAGTAGAATTAAGCTTTAAGGAATTTGAGCTTCTTTGCTACTTTGCAGAAAATAAAGGCATTGCTTTATCCAGAGAAAAGATTCTGAACAGTGTATGGAATTACGATTACTTTGGAGATGCCAGAACCATCGATACCCATGTGAAAAAAATCCGTTCCAAACTAGGTGACTGCGGTGAATATATTAAAACCATCTGGGGTATGGGTTATAAATTTGAGGTAGATTAATTCTAAATGAAGCAGCAATCCCTTAAGGCAAAATCCATAACGATTCTTATTTGCTCCGTGCTTTTTGTATTCGTAATAGGTATGGGTTTATTTGCTGCTCTTTCTGCCCAATATTTCATTCAGAAAAAAGAACAATCTATGGTGGAGATGGCGGATAATCTGAATCAGCAGGTGGGCCGTCCTTTGGATTATGGGGAACTCTCGATACAATGCGAGGAACTCAGTTTATCCATGCTTATCAAAAATCCGGCGGGACAGGTTCTTTATGCCTATGGTAATTCCGGTATTATGTCCCAACGTCTGGATGACATTTTCTTTGACCGGAACCGGGATGGAAAATCTACCACCTTGATTATTTCCCAAACCGATTATTATACCCTTCAGACTTTTGCCCGGGATAATCGTGATATCGATTATATTGAAATCTGGGGTTTTTTAAATAATGGAGCGTCTTTCCTTGCCCGTTCATCTTATGATGCGATTCAGACGAATATGTCCCAGTCCATCATGTTCTTTGGGATTATTTTCCTGATCATGATGTCTATTGCGGCTGTCATTATCTTTTTTATCATTAACTATTACATGGAACCAATCCGCCGTCTGGCTGTATTTGCCCAAAACCTGAATGAAGGTGATTTCGATAGTAAGTACGAGTACCGACATTTCCGAATGGATGAAATTGGTATGTTAGGTCAGAACATTTCGGAAATTGGTATCAAAATGGAGCAAGTCATTGCGGAACTGAAGACTTCAAACCTGAATCTGGAAAATGAGTTAAAGGCAAAAACTGCATTGGAAGAACAGCGGAAGAAATATATGTCCGATGTTTCCCATGAATTGAAAACGCCGATTGCTTTAATTTCTGGTTATGCAGAAGGTCTGAAAGAAGGTATTTCCGATAATCCGGAAGACCGGGAATATTACTGCGACGTAATTATTGATGAAGCAGAAAAGATGAACGTTCTCGTAAAGAGACTTTCCACTTTAAATCAGCTGGAAACCGGAAGCAGTGCGGTTTCCTTAGAGCGGTTTGATATTATTAAGGTTATCGATGGTTTCTTAAATACCATGTCTATGATCATTGCGGAAAAGAACATCGATGTATATTTTGATAACAGTTACCATGAGTATGTATGGTCCGATGAATTCCTTTTTGAAGAGGCATTGGTCAATTACTTTAACAATGCCATGAACCATCTGGACGAAAACCGTTCCATTAAGATTTTCGTTTTAAAGACGGAAGAAGGCAATGTCCGGGTTACGGTTTTCAATACAGGAGAAAATATACCAGAGGAAGAATTGGACAAGCTTTGGGGAAAATTCTACAAAGTAGACAAGGCAAGAACCAGAGAATATGGCGGCAGCGGTTTAGGACTTTCCATTGTTAAGGCTATTGCAGATTCTTTACACAAGGAATGTGGCGTATACAATATGACCGGCGGTGTTGCTTTCTGGATTGAAGTAGAAGCTGCAGAAATTCCAAGAAGTGAAGAAGAAAAGCTCCTGGTAAGAGAGAAAAATAAGAGCCGGTTGAAATTTACGGACCTTCCAATATGGAAATCTACCGCTGGCAGAATCATAAAAGATAATTCCGGGGAAAATAAAAAACCGAAAACGAATAAGCTGGCGAAAGCAAAGAAACCAGCAAAAGAGAAAACCAACGGAAATGACAAGAATCCGCTGAAACAGATTCGGGAAAATTTGAAAGACTCGAAAATCGTACCGAAAAAAGAAAAGAAAAACAAAAAAGAAGTAAACCAAGAAGAGAACAACGAGACGAACGATGCCACCGATTAGTAATGACTGGCTGGAACCATTAAAGCCGGAATTTGGAAAAGAATATTATAAAAAACTGTATTTAAAGGTTAACGAGGAATATAAGAACTATCAGGTATTTCCACCGGCAGAGGACCTTTTTAATGCTTTCCATTTCACCCCACTTGCAAATGTTAAAGTGGTTATTATTGGACAAGATCCTTACCATGGAGAAGGCCAGGCTCATGGACTTTGTTTCTCCGTTAAAAAAGGAGTGGACATCCCGCCTTCTCTTGTGAATATTTATAAAGAATTGAACTCGGATTTAGGTTTGACCATTCCAAATCATGGCTATTTAAAGAAATGGGCTGACGAAGGCGTTCTGCTTTTGAACACGGTTCTTACCGTAAGAGCGCATGAAGCGAATTCCCATAAAGGAATTGGCTGGGAGCAGTTTACGGATGCAGCCATTAAAATTCTGAACGAACAGGACCGGCCGATTGTTTTTATGTTGTGGGGAAGTCCTGCAAGAGCGAAAAAGGCTATGTTAAATAACCCGAAACATCTGATTCTAGAAGCGCCTCATCCATCTCCCTTATCCGTATATCGAGGATTCTTTGGATGCAGACACTTTTCAAAATGTAATGCTTTTCTTATAAAAAACGGAATAGATCCAATCGATTGGCAGATTGACTAAAATAAAACAGCTGCGGTTTCGCAGCTGTTTTAGATTTCTTATTTCTTTTTTTCCAGATTTTTTCTTGCGACAGATAACATCAGTTTAATTCGGTTCAGCTGGTTAACTTCCGATGCGCCTGCATCAAAGTCGACAGCAACAATGTTCGCTTCCGGATTCCTGAGTCGCAGATTTTTAATTACGCCTTTGCCAACAACATGGTTTGGTAAACAGCCGAAAGGCTGAACGCAAACGATATTTGGTACACCGCCTTTAATTAATTCCAGCATTTCTCCGGTCAGGAACCATCCTTCACCGCATTGGTTGCCTAAGGAAACATATTCCTTCGCCATTTCTGCCAGATGACCAATATTAGATGGTGGAACAAAATGCTTGCTTGCTTTTAACTGCTTTACAGCCGGTTTTCGCAGGTATTCGATGGCACGTATACCGATCGTTGCCTTAGCAGCAGTAAACCAACCAGCGCTGTAATTATCAGTCTTAAAATAGTTATTCTGCAGACAGTAAAGCAGGAAATCGATAAGGTCCGGCATTACACCTTCTGCGCCGTCTGCTTCCAGCATATCAATGATATGGTTGTTTGCCATTGGTGAGAACTTAACAAGAATTTCGCCAACAACACCAACTCGAGGTTTCACGACGTTTTTGCGTGGAAGAGCATCGAATTCTTTTACAATATTATTGATCAGCTTCTTGGTAACGCGTCTTCCGAAGCCTGGCTTTTTGATTTCTTCAATGCAGATTTCTCTCCATTTCTGATACAAAGCCTCGGTACTTCCAGGAACGGCCTCATATGGACGAGTCGCGTAGATCAGTCGCATAAAGAGGTCGCCAAGAACTACTGCGTAAATTCCCTTGTAAATTATTTTGAGTGTTAATTTAAATCCGGAGTTCTTTTCCAAGCCTAAAGCGGAAAGAGAAATTACCGGAACATGATCCATGCCTGCCTTTTTCAAAGCACGTCGGATAAATCCAATATAGTTAGTAGCTCTGCATCCACCACCGGTCTGTGTAATTAACAGAGCAGTTTTATTAATGTCATATTCACCGGAGAGAAGAGCATCCATCATCTGACCGACAACAATGATAGAAGGATAGCAGGCATCATTGTTAACATATTTCAGTCCGGTATCAACGGCTTTCTTTGTATCATTATCAAGAATTACGAAATTATAACCTTCTGTTTCAAAGGCGTGCTTCACAAGGTCAAACTGGATTGGAGCCATCTGCGGAGCAAGAATGGTATAATTTTGTTTTCGCATTTCCTCTGTAAATTCAATGCGGTCATAAGCAGCGCTTACGATTCTACGTCTTTCGTGAAGTCTTTCTTTATCTTTTAATGCAGACAGTAAAGAACGGATACGGATTCTGGCTGCACCTAAATTGTTGATTTCATCAATTTTTAAGACGGTATAAATCTTACCGGAATTTGTAAGAATGTCGCTTACACAGTCCGTCGTTACCGCATCCAGACCACAGCCGAAAGAGAACAACTGAATCAGATTCAGGTATTCGGTTGTCTTAACAAAGTTGGCAGCTCGATACAATCTGGAGTGATACATCCACTGGTCAGAAACGATTAACGGTCTTTCTACAACACCTAAATGGGAAACCGAGTCTTCCGTAAGAACTGCTACGCCATAAGAAGTAATCAGTTCTGGAATACCATGGTTGATTTCCGGATCCACATGATATGGACGACCAGCCAAAACGATTCCCTGTTTATGATTTTCCTGAAGCCAGGCGATTACTTCTTCGCCTTTGTTCTGGATATCTTTCTTTGCTTTTTCTAATTCATCCCAAGCTTTTCGGGAAGCGGAAATTACTTCCGGAGCAGAGAATCCGAATTCTTCGTCTGCAAATACACGAATCAGACCTTCTGTGAAGATCCGATAATTGGTCATAGCGAAGAACGGATGAATGAAATGAACATGATATTTTTCTATATCTTCTACATTGTTATTGATATTTTCCGGATAGGACATAACCATTGGACAGTTGTAATGGTTATTCGCATTCGGAGTTTCATTTCTTTCATAGGCAATGGAAGGATAGAAAATCGTACGGATGCCTTCGTTAATTAACCATTGAACATGTCCGTGACTAAGTTTTGCAGGATAACATTCGGATTCGGAAGGAATGGTCTCAATACCCAGTTCATAAATCGGACGGGTAGACTGAGGGGATAAAACAACACGGTATCCTAATTCACGGAAGAAAACAGCCCAAAACGGGAAGTTTTCATACATGTTCAGAACGCGAGGAATACCGATAACACCCTTCGGGGCTTTATCTTCCGGCAGAGGTTCGTAGTCAAACATTCTTTCCAGTTTGTATTTGAACAGGTTTGGAACAGATTCATCTTTCTTTTCTTTTCCAAGCCCCTTTTCACAACGGTTACCAGAAATATAACGTCTGCCTCCGCTGAAATTATTTATGGTCAGAAGACAATGGTTGGTACAACCATTACATCTTGTTAAAGTCGTTTTATATTCCAGATTGATGATGTCATCAAAGCTGAGCATGGAAGAGGTAGTTCTTTCCTTCTGCAGACTGAATCTTTCACGGGCGATTAAAGCAGCACCGAAAGCTCCCATGATTCCAGGAATGTCCGGACGGATTACATTGCGTCCAGTAATTAATTCGAAAGCTCTTAAAATGGAATCGTTGTAGAAGGTTCCGCCCTGTACAACGATATTCTCACCCAGTTCGTCTGGGTCTGCTAATTTAATTACTTTGAAAAGCGCATTTTTTATAACGGAGTAGCTAAGGCCGGCAGAGATATCGGATACGTCTGCGCCTTCCTTCTGCGCCTGCTTAACGTTGGAGTTCATGAAGACCGTACATCTTGTTCCAAGGTCTGTAGGACTCTTTGCAAATAAAGCGGCATGAGCAAACTCCTGAACGGTCTGGTTCATGGAAGAAGCAAAGTTCTCAATAAAGGAACCGCAGCCGGAAGAACAAGCCTCATTCAGCAGAACACTGTCAATGACACCGTTTTTGATACGCATATATTTCATGTCCTGGCCACCGATATCTAAGATACAGTCAACCTGAGGATCAAAGAATTTTGCAGCATAGTAATGGGCAACGGTTTCAACTTCGCCGTCGTCCAAAAGAAGAGCAGCCTTTAATAAAGCTTCACCGTAACCGGTAGAGCAGGAGCTAATGATTTCCACATCTGAAGGAATGATTTCTTTTAATTCTTTTATCGCATGCTGAGTGGTAGCTAAAGGACTGCCATGGTTATTATCATAGAAAGACCAAAGAAGAGTACCGTCTTCGTCAATTAAAGCAATTTTTGTGGTAGTAGAACCAGCATCAATACCTAAGAAGCATTTGCCATGGTATTCTGCAAGATTTCCTTTTTTAACTCTGGAACGGTCATGACGCTTGGTAAATACAGCATAATCTTCTTCATTTTTGAATAAAGGATCCAGACGGTTAATTTCATTCTGCATTTTAATGCCGTTTGCCAGCTGGTCAAAAAGTAATTCAGAAGATACAGAAATATTTTCGTCATAACTCATGGCAGATCCAATGGCTGCGAAGAGATGAGAATTGTCTGGATGGATAATCTGATGATCCTGAAGTTTTAAGGTACGGATGAAAGCAGCTCTCAGTTCGGAAAGGAAATGGAGCGGACCTCCAAGAAAAGCTACATTGCCACGAATCGGTTTACCACAGGCAAGTCCGGAAATAGTCTGGTTTACAACCGCCTGAAAAATGGAAGCTGCCAGATCCTCGCGGGTAGCCCCTTCGTTGATTAAAGGCTGAATATCTGTCTTTGCAAACACACCACAGCGGGCAGCGATTGGATAAATCGTTTTATAGTTTTTCGCGAACTCATTTAAACCAGAGGCATCGGTCTGGAGAAGATCTGCCATCTGGTCAATAAAAGAACCAGTGCCACCAGCACAGATTCCGTTCATTCGCTGTTCAATTCCATTTGTGAGATAGATGATTTTTGCATCCTCACCGCCAAGCTCAATGGCAACGTCGGTATGTGGAGCGTAATACTCCAGTGCTTTCGATACAGAAACGACTTCCTGAACGAATGGAAGGTTAAGATGTTTGGATAACTGAAGGCCACCAGAGCCTGTAATTACTGGAGATAAGTAGACAACACCCAGACTGTCATTAATCTCTTTGATTAAATCAGCCAAGGTGTCCTGAATATTTGCAAAATGTCTTTTATAGTCTGAGAAAAGGATCGTATTCTCATCATCCAAAACAGCGACTTTTACTGTAGTGGAGCCGATGTCTATTCCCAACTTATATAATCCACTCATAACTTCTACATTATAATGTATAAAATTTTTATTTTAAATATGTAAATATGAACATAATTTTAACGGAAGAAAGTTAAAGTTTTGTTAAAATATTGCCACAAAAAAAGCCTTTGTGTTATAATCCATCACATGTTAGATAGAATTGAAAAGAAAATTGGCAAGTATGCCATTAAAAATCTTATTTATTATGTTTTAGGCGGTTATGTAATTGGTTACATACTGCTTCTTATGGACTCCAGATTTGGATTGTATGAGTACATCACTTTAAATCCGGCCCTTGTTATGAAGGGACAGGTATGGAGATTATTTACCTGGGTCTGCACTCCGCCTCAGAATTTCAGCTTTTTTATTATCTTTATGTTTCTGCTTTATCTGTGGATCGGTAAATCCTTAGAGCAGAACTTAGGTGCTTTTAAGTATAACCTTTACATGTTCTCCGGCTGGTTCTTTATGACCTTAGGCGCAATGGTAATTTATTGGATTACAGAGGCCGTAAACGGTCCTTCTGGTGCTATTTCCATGAATGTCAGCACCTATTACCTGAATTTGGCTTCATTTTTGGCATTTGCGGTACTTTTCCCGGATGTTCGTGTATATTTCTTTGGAGTACTGCCAATCCGTATTAAGTGGATTGCAATCATTGATATTGCATATTTAGGACTGCAGGTCGTAACAAGCGTTATCAGTCTGTTTTTACTTCCAAATCCGGAATATCAGAGTATTTTAGTAATGGTTGGATGGACGAAAACGAACTTTGTTACGGAGATATTCTCGGTTCTTATTTCCTTGCTGAACTTTATCATTTTCTTTATTGCCACAAGGAATTTCCGCAGAATTTCTCCTGCAGAAATCCGCAGACAGAAAGAATTTGAGAAAAAAGTTAAAGACGGTCAGAACCAGAATCCTTCCGTTGGTCTGGATGCGATTATGAGAGAGTCCAAGCAATTTGATGAGGAAGAGGACGCAGAGAACGGTACAGACGAGCAGCCAGAGCAGACGCAAAGACATTTTGGCCCGTATGTTGGTCCGACACGCAGCAATAATCAGAATAATACATCGGATGAGTTCGATGATTCGGATATCTTTAACGAGCCTCCAAAGAGAAAATTTGGATATGGCACAGGTGCTGCCGGCTATTCAAAACCTGCAAGGCAGCAAACGAAAGAGCCAAAGCCTGCTCCGAAATATAACAATGCCGGACATGGCCTTCTGCATACCTGTTCCATCTGTGGCAGAACCAGTGAAACCAATCCGGAGCTGACGTTCCGCTATTGCTCGAAGTGTGAGGGCAATCATGAGTACTGTCAGGATCACTTGTTCACTCATGTACATATCCAATAAATCGTACGAATTAAATACATAAGAATTAAATCCGCTTTATTGCAATAAAGCGGATTTTTTGTTATATTTTCCCCATATTGAAACACCCAATTGATCGCAGGAGGGACTGTAAATGAACGAAGCAGTGAGCTGTGGTGGTGTTGTTATCTACAGAGGTAAAATTTTATTATTATTTAAAAATTATCACGACCGTTATCATGGTTGGGTTTTACCTAAGGGCACAGTTGAGCCTGATGAAAAATTCGAAGATACAGCCACAAGAGAAGTGAAAGAAGAGTCCGGAGCTAATGGGACAATTGTAAAGTACATAGGTGACAGCACCTATGTATTTAAGACGCCGGAAGGAACTATCAATAAGACCGTTCATTGGTTTTTGATGGCTGGGGACAGCTATTTCAGCAAACCTCAGAGAGAGGAATTCTTTACCGATTCCGGCTTTTATAAATATCATGAAGCGATTTATTTATTAAAATATGATAACGAGAGAGAAATTTTAGAGCAGGCTTATGCAGAGTATACCTCTCTCAAAAAAGCAGGCTTATGGATAAGCAAGTAAGCAATAATCCCAAAGTAAACTATCAATTAGAGATGGATGAGATTCTTAAGAAAATTACGGAATCGAAAGAAAGGCCGTCTCTGCTCATTCATAGCTGCTGCGGTCCTTGCAGCAGTTATTGTTTAAGTTACTTAAGGGATTATTTTGATATTACGGTTTTCTATTATAATCCAAATATTTTCCCAGAAGAGGAATATGACCACCGTCTGGCGGAACAGGTGAAAATCATTGATGCCCTGAATAAGGAACCGGAGACTTTAAGTCCGATTTTTTTCATTTCGCTGCCTTATGTTCATGAGGAGTTTACAGACTATGTAAAAGGGCTGGAATCCGAGAGGGAAGGAGGAGCACGCTGCAGAAAATGCTTTGAGCTCCGGATTGGAAAGACCGCAGATCTGGCCAGGGAAAAATCTTTCGATTATTTCTGTACTACGTTAACTGTCAGCCCGCATAAAAATGCTTTTATAATTAATGAAGTGGGTAAAGAATCAGCGGAAAATAATGAAAATCCCCTGTGGCTGGTTTCTGACTTTAAGAAACGGAACGGATATAAAATTTCCATTGACTTATCCAAAAAATATGACCTGTATCGGCAGCAGTATTGTGGCTGTGAATTTTCTTTATAACAATCTTATTTTTCATCAAATTATTTTACAAAAATAGCATATTTTCATAGACAAATACGACAGTTGTGCTAAAATAAAAACAATTTTGTAATTAGGATGACATATTGTGTTTATTTTTGTGCGCATTGTTATTTGAATTCAAAAAAACCTAGAAACTTAAGTGAAAAGGAGAAATGTTGTTATGGGATTCGTATTATATGAACAGAAAGAAAATATCGCTATCGTAACCATTAACAGACCAGAAGCTCTGAATGCTCTGAACTCAGCAGTATTATCAGATCTTGAAGCTGTTTTTGATGCTATCGATTTAGACGTTGTTCGTTGCGTTATTTTAACAGGCGCAGGACAGAAGAGCTTTGTTGCTGGCGCAGATATCGGTGAAATGAGCACCTTAAGCGTTGAAGAAGGCGAAGCTTTTGGTAAACATGGCAATGATGTATTCAGAAAAATTGAAACATTACCTATTCCTGTAATCGCAGCAGTTAACGGATTCGCACTTGGTGGCGGAAACGAGCTTGCTATGAGCTGTGATATCAGAATCTGCTCTGAAAACGCACAGTTTGGTCAGCCGGAAGTTGGTCTTGGAATTACTCCTGGATTCGGCGGAACACAGAGACTGGCTAGAATTATCAACCCTGGAAAAGCAAAAGAACTTATTTATTCCGCAAAGAATATCAAAGCTCCGGAAGCTTTAAGCCTTGGCCTTGTATACGCTGTTTATCCAGTAGAAGAATTATTAGCAGAAGCTGAAAAATTAGCTTCTAAGATTGCAAAGAACGCTCCTATCGCAGTTCGTGCTTGCAAGAAAGCTATTAATGACGGTCTTCAGGTTGGTATGGATGAAGCTATCGTTATCGAAGAAAAATTATTCGGTAGCTGCTTCGCTACAGAAGATCAGATCGAAGGAATGAAAGCATTC
>JAZUGA010000143.1:0-2478 GCA_045640945.1 Lachnospiraceae bacterium
CGACGGCATCCATTCCTTCCATGTTGGAAAGAACGCCAGAGTAAAATATATTGAAAAGCATTACGGTGAGAATGACCCGAATGCTCCTGGAAAGAACGTTATGAATCCGACCACAATCGTAGAGATTGAAGAGGGCGGATATATGGAAATGGAAACCACCCAGATTAAGGGCATCGACGATACCTTACGTGATACCAAAGCGGTTCTGAAAGGGGAAGGAGCGAAGCTGGTTGTAAGAGATAAGCTTATGACCCATGGAAGCCAGCATGCAGACGCAGTATTCAGCGTAATCATGGACGGCCTGGATTCTTCCTGCGACCTGATTAGTAGGGCCGTTGCGAAGGATGATTCGACCCAGACCTTTAAGGCAGACATCGTCGGAAATGCAAAATGCGCTTCCCATACGGAATGTGACGCCATCATCATGGACAATGCAAAAATCAGTGCTTCTCCGGAAATCACCGCCAACGACCTGGACGCAGCGTTAATCCATGAAGCTGCTATCGGCAAGATTGCAGGCGAGCAGTTGATTAAGCTCATGACCTTAGGCCTTACCGAGGAAGAGGCCGAGCAGGAAATCATCGCCGGCTTCCTGAAATAACAGAAAGAATACAAGGGCACCTTCCTAAGGAAGGCGCCCTTTATTGAAAGGAAAGAAAAATGAAGGGATTATGTTTAACGGACGCTGCTGTTAAATTTGTGCGTGAGCGTTGCGAAGGTCTTCGCCATGACGAGAAAAAAACAGCAGAGGAAATAAAAAATGGCATTTATCTTGGAAAAAGCATAAAGGAAAATCAGATTCCTTATAATATGCAAATGGACACAGACCGGCTGTGTCTGGAAGTGTCCTTGAAACACTTTCTGGCTTCTGGTACTGCAAAGGATGCCTTCGATGTTTATTTTTGTTTTATCGAAATGTTTATCGGAGAATATGGAAAATCCAGAACGTTGGTAGAACTCCTTTCTGAATTTGAAAGCAATGGAAGCTCCCTTCTTATGAAACACAGAGATCATTATTCTCATTCGGTATATGTGTTTGCTCTGGGCCTTGCTATTTATGAAACAAATAAAAAATATCGGGATATCTACGCGGACTTTTATAAGATTGAGCAGGGTGGTGATTCACCAGAGGCAGCCCATCATTTTCTTAAATACTGGGGCTTATCCTCTCTCTTCCATGATATTGGCTATCCGCTGGAACTTCCTTTCGAACAGGCAGTGTCCTACTTCGAAGTGAATAAAGAAAATCGTTCGGAAAGACCATATCTGGCATATCATTCCGTAAAGGCTTATTCTGGCGCTGCAAATGAAATCCTGGCAAAGAACATTTCCGATCATCTTGGAAAAACTTACAACTTTGATTACGACTATATTCTGGATGTTATTATCCGGAAACCGAGATATCCAGAAGATTTTAATTACTTCATGGATCATGCCTATTTCAGCGCAATTATTTTATTTAAGAAACTGTATGAAGAAATGAAGTATGAGTTGACCGAAGCAGATATTGACGCTTTAAGCTCGATTATTCTCCATAACAGCATGTATAAGTTCTGTGTTGCACATTATAAGGAGGATGGAAATATTCCTCTGAAAGCAGAGCTCCTTCCTCTGGGATATATGCTAATGCTTTGCGATGAACTTCAATGTTGGGATCGAACGGCATATGGACGCAATTCCAGAGCGGAACTTCAGCCGATGGATTGTAACTTTGAATTTGCGGAAAGTGAAATCAAGGCAACCTATATTTACGATGAAAGTCAACGGTACAAGGAGAAAAATCTTAAAAATAAAGCTCCTGGAAAGCCGGCTTTTGATGAAGACATTGCCAGCATTGTTTTCACGGAAATGGTGGGACTTGCTTCTGAAATTGAATGGAAGCCAAGGACTCAGGGAAGGAAGCATACCTATCTTTCCAGCAGCAACTTTATGAGCCTTTATAATTTTGCCGTGGCTTTAAATGGAAGATGGAATCTGGGAGAAGACTGGAAACAGGCCTTGGAGGAAGGAAATGCGAATGATTTTCTTACAGAAAAGACCGAGGAATTCCAGACCATGTTCGAAGATCTGTCTCTGGAATATAAGCTTTCCAACATTAATCAGGCAAAAGCTTTTGATGAATACCTAAATGCAATCGGAGCATTCTATACAGACAAGGAAGTGGATTATGAAGAACTGACTGAATTTACCGAAGCAGAATGCCTGACAATCGGACCTTTAGAGCATGAAAGGTGGCTGAGAGAACATCTGGAAATGGGATGGAAATACGGTGACCTTTCCGGAGATGAAAGGGAAAGACAACGTAGCCACAAAGACATGATTTCCGAGGAATTTCTTGTGGATGGAAAGCTTTTACCGGAAGCCGCAAAGCTTCATTACATTATGCTGGATAAAGAGGAACAGGATAAAGATGTTCAGCCAATGAATGCCATGCTGTCCCTTTTAAATATCTATGATGGGGTAAGATTATACCGTTTG
>JAZUGA010000144.1:0-4290 GCA_045640945.1 Lachnospiraceae bacterium
GAAAAGGTTTTAATTGAAAAAGGGTTTACCTTAGTAGATTAATTACATAAATCTTTCGGGGCTGTAAAGGTTTCGACGGGGTTTTAGAAGTATAGTAAGCCACTGGTAGCGGGTAACTACCTTAAAAGATCCAAATTAAAATTAAACGCTAAAAATAATAAATTAGCTTTAGCTGCCTAAGTTGCAGCTCGTCGGGTAATAGAGGCCCGCTGCTATTATTTCGGCGTCATCCTTGCGGGGAACTCTGCACTGTAAGCTTTGCCAGTGTAGAACATTCATGAAGCTACCTTAAACGGAAGTCTGTCATTGGGGATCCGTTTGGGGGAATAAAATTACAATGACTGTAGTGGAAGAAAGCCGTATGGAAAAGATTTCGGACGCGGGTTCGACTCCCGCCAGCTCCAGCGATAAAAAAGGACCACAAAAGTGGTCTTTTTTTATTGCTAATAGTTCAGAGGGAGTCGAGGTTATGTACTATTTGCTATAACCCTCTTATAATAACGACAATTTTGTGTTAATCTAATAATACGAATAGAAATGACATTGCATTGATTCATTGAAAAAAGCTGATTGATAGGAGGAAAACAATCATGATGCTGAAAACAATTGATACTATTCAAGATGGTGCGGTTGATGTCTCCTTGGAATATTTCGATAAAATTGAATGCAGAAATATTTTAACTGAACGCAATTCTTACGTATTGGAAGTATATCATTGCTGGGGCAACGATTACGGCGGAAGTCATTGCAGTGATGAGAGCGAAACGACATATGAGGAGATTATTCCGGAAAGAATACTCGTCAAAGACGGACATTTCGCTGGCGTATCGATTTGCGTGAAATATGAAAATTATAACGGCAGCGCAATTACGGTTTATGACGATGCTATCATTCTGTTAGACAAAACAATCAAAATCAATACAGTAAAAGCCAAAGACGGATTTTACTATTCTGATGACGACCACTCTCGTTGGAACTATTGGGAATATTCTTTGGTTCCACGTCCTGTGGAAGACTGAGAAGTTGATAATTTCAGAAATCATTACTATTGGAGGGAACATTGGAGTTCGATAATAAAATTTTTAAAAAACATTATGGAAAGATATATTTAGACATACTTAAGATAGACATTATTTTATGTGCTGTTCTTATTATTGTTTATTTGTTGGCATATTTTATTAAAAACGTTGATGAAAGAACCATGATAAATATTGTTTATGCCATTGTTATTTTTGTTTGTATTTCAATGGTATTTATTGTTCCTGCCACGGTTTTCTCTTATTTGAGTGCATTAAACCGTTCAAAACGTCAACAGCAATATTATTCAAAAGGTCGTTTGATTTATGAACCAGGAGCAGCTTCTGGTTTTAAGCTGGGCGGAGGTGCTTCCGATTCCCAACGTTATGAAATTAATCATATTTCTAATATATCGTATACAAGAAGATACATAATTATCGAAGGATCGATTCAATTGATTTCAAATAAATCGGTGACAAATTGCGAAACGGTTAAGATTCCAATTAATTTCACCGATTATGATAAGATCTAATAAATAAGTTTTATTCATTATATTTTCATTTACATTTCACTCTTCGGTCATATACTGCCTGTACCATCCTCTTAAACATACTTAGGAGGCATAAAATGAAAAAATATATCTCAGCTTTTCTTGTTTTAATCTTAGTTCTTGGGTTATCTGCCTGCGGTTCAGCTAACAATGAAACAGAAATTACAGAAAAATCTTCTGAAAACTCACTTGCAAATATTATTGTTTTAAATGGTAATCAAGCAACTTTAAATGGAACAGAAATCAAAGAGTATGATTATACCTGGTCTTTTGATCCTTCCATGAGTGAACCGGAGTATTCCGGAGAAGAGCCGGGAGAGGATTCCTGTTATGTCGCTCATGACATTATTTATTATCCAGAAATTCCTACGGATTCTTTTGTGAAAGAAAATTATGACGGCGAAATGGAATGGTCAGATTTATGTTGATTTAGGTGACAAAGACGAATGCTTTACCGATGATAACAAAAAAGTAACACTGATTATGAATGGTGTGGATGTAAATTGTACGGTTGCTCCATCTGTCGTATTTTATAGTCTTTATGAATGTGATAATGAATGGGAGAGCAGAACCGAAAGCTTATCTACAGTAGATACATCCAATGCCGGCGCAAAAGTTGTGCTAATTGATGGAACGGAAAACAATTTTTCCGGCGCAAATGTATTTCGTATTTTAAAACCTAAATACAAAAACGATGATACAAAGGTTCAGAAGAAATACTATAAAATGGATGGTGGCTTTTACAGCTATGTTTCCATGAATATTGAAGGCAATACCGGAATTATGAATATTTATGGAACGACTTTTGAAGGATTGGATACGGAACTGCATCTCACAATCAATGGAGGATATATTAATATCGTAACTCAGGACGATGGAATTAATGTAAATGAAGATCATGTTTCTGTATTTACATTAAATGATGGCAGAGTAACCATTTTTGCAGGACAGGGAGCAGAAGGGGATGTTATAGATTCTAATGGCTATATTAATATAATGGGCGGAACGATTGCAGGAGCCAGCCCTTCTGTGGCGGATAACATGTTCGATTCAGAAGACGGTTCCTATGTTGCGGAAAATGCAACAGTCATAGAGAACGTTTCTGGAATTGAAGGAGGTATGTTTGGCCCAGGAGGACCTCAAGGAGATGGATTTGACCCAGGAAATATGACTCCTCCGGAAAATGGAATGCCTCAGGATTTTAATCTGGGTGGAATGACGCCTCCGGGAAATGGTGAAAAACCGGATTTTAAACCAGACATGATGCCTGAAAACTGAAAAATTAACTGTTTTCAAAGGTTTTCGGAACAAAAAATAGGGTATTTTTCACATTGTAACGATATAGAAAAAGGAGTATCATATCTACAAAGGTAGCATTGGTGCTTCTTTTTTTTGTCGGAAAATTAGATGCACTATTTTTTATGTGATTTATTAGAAGATAAGAAGAGTAAAAAATGAAAACAGGTATTAAAAGATTTATTGGTACAAAAGAACTGTACCTTACAATGATTAAAGTTGCATGGCCAATCGCACTGCAGGCTTTGATTACCGTCGGTGTTAACTTAATGGATACCATCATGCTCAGCAGCATGGGCGATGCGCAGCTTTCTGCCTCCACTTTAGGCGGAAACTTCTTTAGTTTGCTGAACATTATGTGTATGGGTATTGGTATGGGAGCCAGCGTTCTTACCGCTAGATACTACGGTATGGATAAGCCTCAGTCCTTGAAAAAAGCGATTACAATTATGCTGCGTTTTTCCACAGTGTTAGGTATTCTGTTTACCATCGCTACAGCATTATTCCCAGCTGCAATCATGAGTGTTTACACCAGCGATGCGGAAGTAATTAAACATGGAGCAACCTATTTGTTATGGATCGTTCCTACATTCTTTACAGGATCATTCACCATTACTTTAACAACCGTTTTACGAAGCGTTAAACTTGTTAAGGTTCCTTTGGTATCTTCCATTATTTCTTTCTTTGCAAACATTTTCTTTAACTGGGTATTTATTTTTGGTAACTTAGGTGCTCCTCGAATGGAAATTGCAGGTGCAGCTTTAGGAACAACCATTGCAAGAGTTATTGAATTTATTATTATTGCAGGTTACTTCTTTGTAATTGACAAACGAGTTCATTACAGAATAAAAGACCTCTTTATGAAATGTAGTGACCTGGTTAAAGAATTCTTCAAGATCAGTATTCCTGTATTGATCAGTGACACTTTATTAGTACTTGGAACAAACGTTATGTCCATCATCATGGGACATATTGGAAGTACTTACGTTGCAGCTAATGCTGTTTCCTCTATCGTTATGCAGCTTGTTAACGTATTCTCTCAGTCCATTTCCAATGCTTCCGGCATTATTACCGGTAACAAACTGGGCCAGGGAAGAGTGGATGAAGCAATGGACGATGGATACGCATTCACTGGTATGGGCGTTATTTTAGGTGTATTCGGAGCAGCCGTTATTATGGCTTTACGTAATCCAGTCATCAATTCCTATAATATTTCCCCAGAAGCAAAAACAATTGCCCAGGACATCATGTTTGCCCTTGCGGTTCTGGTAATTTTCCAGATGACGAACGGTATTTTGACCAAGGGCGTATTAAGAGCTGGTGGTGATACCAGGTTCCTGATGATTGGTGATATTCTGTTCCTGTGGGTAGCTTCCATTCCTTTTGGTGCTTTAGCAGGTCTGGTATGGCATTGGCCTCCATTTTGG
>JAZUGA010000145.1:0-2564 GCA_045640945.1 Lachnospiraceae bacterium
TTATTTCATTCGATGTCATATTCTTGTCCTTTTCTTCATACTAATGTGTTTTCTTAACTCTTTTTGACTTATTTATAGCCAGCTGCGGGCAAACCAGCATACATAAATGACAACCGACACATTTACTTCCATCCAGATGAGGTACTCTGTCCTCACCGAACTTTATTGCCTGATGGCCACCGTCATAACAGCTTACATAGCATCGTCCGCATCCCACGCATTTTTCTTTGTCAAAAATCGGATAAACCACGGTATCTCTTTCCAGATTTTCCGCGGGAACAATATTTTCAAGAGCACTTCCAACAAAGTCTTCCAGACATTCATAGTCATGTTCCGCAAGATAGCCGGAAAGCCCTGAAATAAGATCATCTATTATTCTATATCCATACTGCATCACCGAAGTAGTTACCTGCAGGTTAGAACATCCAAGTGACAGGAATTCTGCTGCATCTTTCCATGTCTGTATTCCACCCATTCCTGAGATCGGAATATTTTCAAGTTTCCCGCAAACTGCCATATCATGGATGAATCTGAGGGCAATCGGCTTTACAGCATTTCCGGACAAGCCGGATACAGAACTTTTACCATTCACATCAGGCTCTGGACCCAGGTTGTCCAGTTTAATCGATGCAATAGATTTAATGGTATTAATTGCCGCAAGTCCATCGGCTCCTGCTTCTACTGCAGCAATTGCAGGAACTTCCATATTGGAAATATTCGGAGTCATTTTAGCCAGTACAGGAAGATTGGTGCCTTTCTTTACCGCCTTCACATAAGCTTCAACCCTTTTAACATCCGTTCCAACTTCCGCACCCATTCCGGATTTGGTCATATGCGGGCAGGAAAAATTGCATTCGATAATGTCGCATCCCGCTTCTGTACACATCTTCGCAAGCTCCGTCCAGTCATCCTCGTCTGTTCCCATTATGGAGCCTACGATTACTTTATCCGGATAATCATGTTTTAACCTGCTCAATACTTTCAGGTCTTCTTCCAGGGGGTGATCGGATATCTGTTCTATATTTTTAAATCCGATAAATTCCTTTCCAGGATTTCCAATAGAGGAAAATCTTGGGGAAGCTTCCGAAGGTCTCATTGTTCCTATTGTTTTATAAACAATTCCGGCCCATCCTGCCTCTAAAGCTTTCGCGCACATTTCATATCCGGAAGCAACAACAGATGACGATAAAAAGAAAGGATTTTCGCATTTTATACCGCAAAATTCGATGGAAAGATTCCTTTCTTCACTTACTTTGTGCGTAACCAATGCTGCCATTTTTCTGATTCGGATTGGAAAATCCGGATGTACACATGCCACTTCACAAGGAGCTTCACATTCCGCACATTTATTGCTGTTGAATTCAGAAGCACCTCTTTCATTATCAAACTTCAGTGCCCTTATCATCCTTCCCGGATCAGATTCTTCTGTACATGCCTTACTGCAGGGAGGTTCATAACATAACAGACATCTTGAAGCTTCATCTCGCAGCTTTAACATACCAACCTCCATCACTTTCTGACAGGTCTTGGAGCTCTCTTAAGATATCTGCCAAAACCTCTCTGGCCTGTAAATTTGCCGTTATCATATACCAGACTTCCTCTGACAAAAGTTTTTACAGGATATCCATGCAGTTTCGTTCCTTCCCAGATTGTATGATCCACATCACTGTGCATATTGCTTTGTGTGATAGTAAAATCTTTTTCCGGATCATAAATAACAATGTCTGCATCTTTTCCGACATCCAGACTTCCCTTTGTAGTACATCCAAATAATGCTGCCGTGTTCGTACAGCACAGTTCAACAACTTTATTAAAGGAAATAAGGCCTCTATTCGCAGCTGCAAGCATGAATGGATACATGTTTTCAATTCCGGCACATCCATTTGGAATCTTTCTGAAATCATTAAGCCCCCAGTCCTTCTCTGCCTGCTGGAAAGGACAATGGTCTGTTGAAATCGTGTCGATAAATCCATTCTTAATTCCTGCCCATAAAGCATCCTGGCTCTCCGGACCTTTCATTGGTGGAGAACATACAAAATTTCTTCCATCTTCTCTTTGGTATACTTCACTTGTGAAATTCAGATACTGCGGACATGTCTCTGCATAAATCGGATAACCTTCACTCTTTGCTTTTGCAACTGCTTCCATTCCCTGTTTATTTGCAAGATGAACAATATATAGTTCAGCACCTGCAGCTTTTGCCAGGTTGATGGCCCTTACGTCAGCTTCACCTTCAACCCATTCCGGACGTGACATATAATGATACCAGGCGGATGTTTTTCCTTCCGAAATAAACTGACTGGTAAGTTCATTTACCATTTCATTATTTTCTGCATGAACTCCGATAATCGCACCTATTTCTTTGGATTTATTGAGCACTTTAAAGAATACGCCGTCAGATACGCCAAAGTCGTATACCATAAACACCTTAAAGGAAGGGACACCATAATCTACTGCATCCTTCATAGTATCGATCAGTCCATCCGCTACATCCTTTACTCCAATATGAAATGCATAATCACAGCATGCATCCGGTGCACAAAGTGCATCCCTTCTTTTTATTG
>JAZUGA010000146.1:0-11261 GCA_045640945.1 Lachnospiraceae bacterium
ACCGAGCGCCGCCCGGTATTTATGTGGTTCCATGGTGGCGGCTTATCTGGTGGATACTACACAGAAATTGAATTCGACCCGTCCGAGCTGGCACGCAAAGGCATTGTTGTCGTAAGTGTTGCTCAGAGATTGAATGTTTTCGGCTACCTTGCATTGCCACAGCTTTCTGCAGAACAAGGGGGCATCAGTGGAAACTATGGACTGATGGATGAAATCAAAGCCTTGGAATGGGTGCGTGAAAATATCACCAATTTCGGTGGCGACCCGGATAACATCACAGTAGGCGGACAGTCTGGCGGAACCGGAAAATCCACCGCTCTTGCGACCTCTCCAAAAACACAGGGCAAGATTAAACGCTGCATTAACCAGTCCGGTCTGGCCTGGGTTCGCGGAGACTATGTGCCAT
Source organism: Lachnospiraceae bacterium (assembly GCA_045640945.1). GTDB lineage: Bacteria > Bacillota > Clostridia > Lachnospirales > Lachnospiraceae > RGIG5612. Next base: position 407 of record JAZUGA010000146.1, read on the forward strand.
TAGAGGTTGCTTATAAAAACAATATTGAATATCTGAAAAACATCGACCTGGATCCGGACATTACTCCGGAGGAGCTTCGCATGGTTCCCGCTTTCAAATTCTTTAAATTGAAAACCGGTCTTAAGTTTGCGTTTGGCCCGGGTACCGTTCCTGGCTCCATGGTCTGCGACGGAGAATATGTAGCTCATGTTTCCGGCGCCCAGAACATGGATGAGTTCGGAGCGCATGTGGATTATCTGAACGGCGTCAACATCGGCGAATGTACCGTCCGAAAGGAATTCGCCATCGGCCCGACGAAGAAATTCGAAACTGCAGAAGAATTTTATGAGGTAATGAAAGAGCGCCTGGGCGACCTTTACGATAAATATGATTTCCGGAACCTTTATCCGGTTACCGATGAAAATGCGGACTTCATGAGCCGTGTGCTGGCAAGCCAGATTTGCGGAAATGGCCTTGGCCTTACCATGGTGGACCGCTACTTCGGAGCTTACCGGGCACAGACTGCTCCGGACACCCGCAACTGGTCTTACAATTTCGGAAGATTCCCGCCGTGCCGTCCGGAAGAAAAAGGAACCGTCCGCGACACGGATCTGCAGCTGGCATGGCATTCTGCAGAGCTCTGGTACACCTTCGCTTCCCTGCGGGAAAATATTCCAGCATCCCGTCCGTGGGAGCCGATGGATTTCGAACTGGCAGAACAGGTAAGCTCTTATTGGGCAAACTTTATCGCAACCGGCGATCCGAATGGTACCGATTCCAACGGAAATCCCCTTCCTTTCTGGCCGGAAAGCCGTGAAAACTATGGCTGGATGGAAATTGCGGCGGACGGTCCAAAAGGACATGACGGCTTAACGAAGCTGGATGAAATGGGCCTGGAGAATCTGAAACGCATGGGCCGCTATCCGGAAATAAAAGAATGATTTGCGAAATCTGTTCAAAAAATAATTTTACACATACAAAGCCCCGGGATGTCCCGGGGCTTTTTCGCGCTAACGTCTCCTTTCTTATATGGATTTTTATCTAGGAATTGGCATTGGTGTAATGCTCATAATGTAGTACGCAATATTCAGATAGGTTGCAAATGTTGTCCATAAAAGCAGCACAAGCATCATCACGCCGGCAAGCTTTTTGATTCGGAAAAAGTAAATGGTGCAAATTAATGTCGCAACCCACATCATCAGAATCAAGATCAAGGCAACTACATAGTTTTTACCTACGAAAAAGATTGGAGCCCAGAAAAAATTCATGAGCAGCTGGGCGCAATAGAAAACGAGTCCATGTATTTTCCAATCTGGATCCGTGTCTGCTGTAACGATGTAGTAGGATGCGATGCCCATCATGATGTACAGAATTACCCATACGATTGGGAAAACCCATCCCGGTGGCGCCAGGAACGGATGGTTCATTATGTCATAGAACCGCATGTCCTTTGCGGACCAAAGTGCTGAGATTGCGCCAACAATCAGTGGAATTGCAACAGCTATCATCAATGTTATAAAATTCTTTTTTTGTTTGTTTGTGTCTGTCAATTTTTACCTCCTTGTGTTTTTTCATGATTTCTATTTCATTTTTGGTTTTTCTTTTTTGGAAAGAACCGACCCACTCTTTTGAAAAGTGTCTTCTGCTCTTTTCTGCCTTCAGCATATCTGCTTATCTCATAAGTACAATCCCCAGTAACGAAGCGGGACCGCTTCAGTTATGCGGGAAAGAATGCCGCAAAAAAAATCCCGCAAGTTTCAATACTTGCGGGATGCTTATTTCATCAAATCCTTTGGAAATACACGAATTATTTCGTCTGTTTTGTAAAGATCTTCTATTCTCCTTCCACGTTCTGTAAACCGTGATAACGTGCCAGGAACTGCTGTGTACGTACCATTTTTGGATGATCAATCACTTCCTGTGCCGGTCCTTCCTCTACAACCACTCCGTCATCCATAAAAATTACACGGTCTGCCACATCTCTGGCGAATGCCATTTCATGTGTCACTATGATCATAGTCATATGCTGCTCTGCCAGAGAACGGATGACACGAAGCACTTCCCCTGTAAGCTCTGGGTCCAAGGCCGATGTCGGCTCGTCAAAGCAAAGAACGTCTGGTGATAAAGCAAGCGCTCTGGCAATCGCAACTCGCTGTTGCTGGCCGCCGGAAAGCTGATGCGGATAACTGTTCAGCTTTTCCTTTAGTCCTACATTCGTCAGAAGCTGCTTTCCATTCTCCTCAATTTCCTGAAGAATCTGCTTGCGGTTTTCTTTATAATCCGGACGTTCCTTTGCCAAAAGCTCGCTGGCAAGAGTAACATTCCGGAGCGCTGTATACTGTGGAAACAGATTAAAATTCTGGAACACCAGACCAAAATGCAGTCTCTTTCTTCTCAGTACAGCATCCGATTCTTTCGTGACATTCTGTGAATCAAACAAGGTCTCGCCATTTACCGTAATGCTCCCCTCATCTGCAGAATGCAGAAAATTAAGGCATCGGAGAAGGGTTGTCTTACCACTTCCGGAAGAACCTATGATCGCGATAGTTTCCCCTTTATCGAGAGTCAGATCCACGCCTTTCAGGACCTGATTCTTTCCATTAAATGTTTTTTTAAGATTCTTGACTTCCAATAATGCCATACATAACCTCCTTAGTTACTGAAGAAGTCAAGCTTCTTCTCAAGTCTTCTCAGCAGTACCGTCAGAATACCGCTGAAAACCAGATAATAAAGGCCCGTGAAAAACAGCGGCCATATTTCGCCGGAGATTCCCTGAGAACCCTTCATAAAAGCCTGACCGGCCCAGATGATTTCCTGCAGCGCAATAATACGTGCCAGGGAAGTGTCCTTGACCAAGGTGATAATTTCGTTGGACATCGGCGGAACGATTCTCTTAACCATCTGAAGTAAAGTGACTTTAAAGAAAATCTGACTCTTGGTCATACCAAGGACCTGACCAGCTTCCTGCTGGCCCTGTGGAACGCCCTGGATTCCGCCTCGGAAGATTTCGGAAAAATAGCATGCGTAATTAATAATAAAAGCGACTGCGGAAGCCAAAAATCGTCCGCCTTCACCGCTTCCCCAAATTGGATTTCCCCAGACCAGTCCCGGAAAGAAATATATTACCAGCATCTGCAGCATTAATGGCGTGCCTCGCACGATTAATACAATAAATCGAAATACTGCACTGACCGGCTTAATCTTGCTCATGGACCCGAAGGAAATGAGAAGTCCCAACGGGATTGCTCCCACCAACGTAACCGCAAACAGTTTCAGGGTCTGAAGGAAACCAATATTCAGCGCCTGAAATACGGTGGGGAACTGTTGAAAAAATGTACTCATGGAAAGAATCCTTCCTTAAATTCGTTTTTATATAAAGATTGTTATGGGGCGTTACAGACCCTGCAACGCCCCATAAATTAAGCAAAAGTACTAATTGTATTTACTGAGCAATAATGGATGCCTGAACACCATAGGTTTCTGCAATGGTCATCATAGAACCATCTGCATAGCTTTGTTTCAGGAACTCATTCAGCATTCCTGCCAGGTCGCTGCCTTTACGGAAGCCAACGCCATACTGTTCGCCTTCTTCTTCGTTAAGGCTGATGGTGTATACCAGCTGGTCATAGCCAGTACCTTCTCCAACCATAGCGCCTGCCATCAGAGCATCAATAACAGCTGCATCGCTGGTACCTGCTGCAACTTCCATTAATGCAGTAGCCTGATCCTTTACAGGAGTAGCCGGATAAGATAATTTTGCAACCTCCGCTTCACCAGCACTGCCAGCTTCAACAGCGAAAACCAGATCCTTCATACTCTCAACTGTGGCGTAGTCCTTTGCAACAGCTGCAGGAAGAACAACAACCTGTGTATTATTGCAATATGCATTTGAGCATTCCATTGCGCTGGTTACTTCATCGGTAAGAGTCATACCGTTCCATACACAGTCAATGGTCTTGCTGTTAAGCTCAAGAATCTTGTTATCCCACTCGATTTCAATAAACTCAACATCAACGCCCAGGCTTTCTGCAAAAGCTGCTGCCAAATCAGCATCAAATCCAATCCAATCACCGTTTTCTCCTCTGAAGTCCATTGGATTGAAATCAGTGATACCAACAACAAGTGTTCCCTTGTCCTGAATATAAGAAAAATCGGAAGTATTTTCAGAAACTGGTTCCTGATCATTTTCTGCTTTTCCTCCACAGGCAACAAGGCAAAGAATCATCAACGCACTAAGTACGATGGCAAATATTTTTTTCATTTTTTCCTCCTAATTGTTCGAAAGAACTATCAAAACAGTTTATCGTAGTAACAGTTTATCATGATAGAGCGTTGATGTAAAGAATCGCTGTGATTTTGATTTCCGCCAGAAAGCTTTTTCTGTTAAAAGTAAATATTTTCACACAAAAAGCCCCGGGAAATTCCCGGGGCAGAATTATTATTGAATTCTTTCTATTCTCATGGTCTCTTTACTACCATGGTCTCGTCAATTACCCAAACACCATTCTCATATGCGAAAGCAACATCCAAAGTCTCTGTTTCTCCAAAATTATCATAATCAAGATCAATCTGGAAAAAGTCTTCTTCATTATGACGAATCGTCATATATCCTTCCGGATCATAGTATGAGTACCCTTTTCCACCATCGATCATATAAAGACCGGTTGGAAGGTCATCTTCCTGCAGGTATAAGAACTGAGGAACTGTCTCACTTGACGGATCATAGATTGTTGGGAAAGTAGATTTATAAAAGTTCTTTGAAAAGTTCTCCAGACAGAATTCATTAAGATCACCAAAGTTCTGGAATTTTGGATCCGTTACTTTATGGTAAGTAAAGCCTTCTGGGCTGGTATATGCAAGACTATCATCTACATCAAGAAATCCGCTTTCTACAGCGTTCATTGTATTCAGTGCTTCAATACGCTCTTTTGCAATACTCATGCACTCCTCATCTGTTAAAACAGAAGGATCTGTCTCCGGGGTAATCGTTTCCGGAACAGTAGTTTCTGCTGCAGTTGTAACTTCTTTTGTTACGGGTTCAACGCTTTCCGGTTCCACCGGTTCCTCTTTTCCACATGCGCATAAGCCAAGAGCAAGAACTGCAATTAATGCAAAAGTAATGAGAGCTTTTTTCATTATCTTTCTCCTTTGTTTGTGTATATTTTTTATTTTTGATCTCATTAATAATCTCCCCTACCATATCACGAATTCTTCTCTTTTTCAATCTTCGGGCGCTCCTTCCCACGAAACGCCTTACTATCTTTTCGCTCTCTTCCGTTATTGCCTATGCCTATTGGAATGTATATAATTGACCTAGAACATGAAGATGGCCGGATGACAAGAACCGTCCGTACCACCGCAAACCACTTTCATAAAATTAAGGAGAAGGACATGAAAGACTTTACCAAATTAGACAATTTAATTAACCGTTTTGTAGACCAGGGCACAAACCCAGGCTGCGCCGTTGCTATCATGCAGGGCGATGAAATGATTTATCATGGCGAGGCTGGCTATTCCAATATTGAAGAAGGCAAGAAAATCGATGTGCACAGCATGTTCAGCCAGGCTTCCACAACCAAGCTTTTCACCTATGCCATTCTTGGCATGATTTATGAAGAGGGCGAATTCTTATTCAGCGACCCTCTGTACTACTACCTGCCAGAATGGAAAGATACCCAGAAGTACGTAGTTCGTCCAAACGGACAGGTTGACGTAGAGCCACTGGAGAAACCAATCACCATCCGTGACGCCGTAGACATGATGTGCGGCCTTCCTTACTGCATGGTTCCTTCTGCAAACCCTACTACTCCTACGCTGGCTGCTATGAGCCGCGAAATGGCAGAGCTCTTAAAGAAAGGCCCAAGCACCATTGCAGAGGAAGTTCATGTAATGGCAAACGTTCCTGTTATGTTTGAGCCAGGCAGCCATTGGCAGTACGGCTTCGGTTCCGAAATCACCGGCGTTTTAGTAGAAACCTTTACCGGAAAACCGTTAAGACAGGTATTTAAAGAGCGCATCATCGAGCCATTAGGCTTAAAGGATGCAGACACTCTGGTAAATGACGGCAACAGAGACAAAATCGTTACCACCTATTTCAAGAAAGATGGTCAGTTTAAATCTGCTCCTGGCTTCTCTGTTGCAGAAGAAGGCAGCGTTCCGGTTGGCGCTCGTCCAAACCTTTTAATCAGCGCTCACGACTTCGCAGTTTTCATGCAGATGCTGGCAAACGGCGGAACCTACAAGGGCGAGAAATTCTTAGGCGCAGGCACCGTTGCAATGCTTCATGAAAATCACTTAGGCGATGTTCAGATGGCAGATTTCACCAACGATTATCTGGCTGGCTACGGCTACGGCTTCGGCTTCCGTACATTGCTGACACAGAAATATGGCCACAACGGACATTTAGGCAACTTCGGCTGGACCGGCGGTTCCGGAATCTGGGTAGAAGCTGACCCAACAGACAAATTCTCCGTAGCTTACATGCACAACATGGCTCCAAACGATGAGCTTTATCATCACCACAGAGTAAGAGCCGTTGTAAACGGAATTATGCTGTAAACCTGAAATTATTATCCAAAAGCAATAAAGGTTATTTTTCAATAGCGATAAATGAAACTTTCCAAAGAAGATTTTCAAAAAGTATATGAATTATTCGATCAGGCCACACCTCTATCCGGCGACTGCGGGCAGAGATGTGGCGCTGTTTGCTGTAAACCGGGACCTTTTTTCCAATACAGCCCCCTTTACATTTATATGCTTCCTGGCGAAGAGGTTCTTCATGATAAAAAGGATTCCTGGCTTCGCTGGTATTCTTTGAATACCAAAAAATATCTGTTCCCGAAATCCTGGGGAAAGAGCTTCTGGGCAGTTCGCTGCACCGGTCCGGACAACTGCAAAAGAGAGCTGCGGCCGATTCAATGCCGGACTTTTCCTCTGATGCCTTATCTGACGGTAGAAGGAAACCTGCAGCTGATTCTCTACAATCAACAGCTGCCATACGAATGTCCTTTGATTACAGAAGGAACCCCTTTGGATGAAAAATTTATTGAATGCGTTCGCAACGCATGGGAAATTCTGCTGAAAGATGTCCGAATCTATGATTATGTGAAAACGGAATCGGAAAGTATGAGAAACGCCGAAGTTGCAATTCAGGTAATTGAAGCAGAATAAATTGGAAAATTTAAGAAGAACGAAAACACGCGGACTTTCGCCCGCGTGTTTTTTAATTATTTCATATTTAAGATTATTTCATAGCTACTACGCTGACTTCGATCATCGCACCATATTTCATTCCCGCAAGGCTTGCTACACCTACGAGAGTATCTGCCGGATTATCTAAGCCATCGAAAAGAATATCACAGCTTTTGGTTGCAAGAAATTCCTCCAGACAGTCTCCCAAAACATATGTCGTTGTCATTACGATATTTTCCGGGCCTGCACCTACGGCCTTTAAAGCAGTAAGAATATTTTCTACGATTCCCTTAGTCTGTTCGGCAATGCAGCCTTTTCCTGCAGCACTGATACCGGAAAGGAAAATCATCTCTTTTCCTTCGGCAACTTTAACAATATTTGTATACGGTGCTGGTGGCAGCGGCATGCTTTCCGGATTAATTTTCTCTTTCTTCATATGTTCTCCTTCTCTTTGGATACTCGTTCCACGTTGCGGAACAATTCCATACGCTCTCTATCAATCTTCTCTTTTCTTTGTGACAAGTACCAAACCGGCATAAAGAGCCAGGAAGGAAAGTACGGTAATCAGAATCCATGTGCTGGTGTTGCCATGATCTCCCGTATCCGGAACAACTGGGTTTTCTTCCGTTTTTACCGTAAGGGTTACCGAATCGGAAACAACTCGTCCATCGGCAGCATCTTCAATGACGCAACGGATGATCATACCATCCATTTTGTCCTTTACTTTCTTCAGAACTAACGTAGCTTCATCACCGCCTTTGATGTCTACCCATTTACCATTTTCCAGTTTCTGCCAGATGTACTTATACGGTTTCTGACCTCCTGCTGCTTCTACGCTAAACTCTGCATTTTCGCCTTCCTTAACGGTTGTGGACTCTGGCTGGCTGGTAATCTTTAAGCTTTCATTCAGTTCTAACAGACAAACGTCGTCGAATTCGGTGACTTCTTCGTTGTCTTCTACGGTGTCCGTAACAGTTACCTTTACGTAATCTGCACAACGTCCGTTGGTAAGCGTTTTTTCTGGCAAGGTCATGCTATATACCATCTGTCCATCATCATGATGAGTCTTAAAGGTATAAGCAAAGCTTGGATAATCTTCCTCGTCCACGAAGGACTGAAGGGTTACTCCGCGAGGAGCCACATTATCGGTCTGGCCTTCCTGCGTAACCGTGATTGTTACATATTTTTCACCATTCTTATCAAATACTCTGCATTTAATCGAAAGGTTAACTGCATCGAATTCTACATCCTTCAAAGCTGGAGAATAGGTAAAGGTCATCGGCATTCCGTATTCATCGGAAAGAAGTCCTCCTTGGCCTGCTAAAGAGGATGGTTCCTTCTCGGAGAAGTTCTCCATGGTTCCAGCTAAGGCCACATCCGCAGGAGCGCCTTCTCCTGCTGCCAGCAGTCCATTACTGTTAATAGATCTTGCTACTGCCAGTACCGGCATCTGAGATCGCTCTTCCGCGGTAGTTTCCGTTTCTTCGCTTAAGGAGAAGACATCTGCTACATATTTTGGAACGTAAGTCTTATCGATTTCACAAGTAATTTCTGTCTTATTTTCCCAATCCATCGGAACCGCAAAGACCATCGTGTAGGTCTGGATTCCCTCTGGCATCAGAGCTGGAATGCTTACGAAGATGGATCCGCTTCCATTCATTCTGCTGGAATTAAATCTCGTAATATTCCATTCGTCTCCGTTAATCATGTCGAACAGTCCTGGGGTACGTCTTGCCGAATATTCACCGGTAAATACCGCAGGAGAAGTAGCAGAATATCCCTTTCTCAGGAAAGTAACCTTGTTCTTCGACTGATCCGTAACATCTACATGACTAGTTTGTACCAGTTCTTTTTCCCCAGAGGAATTCTTATGATAAATGTTAAAATCAAATCCGAGAATCGGAACATTTCCTTTGTTGAGAATCGTGAATAACATATTGGTATCACGGCCAGCGGAAACTGCAGGATTTTCTGTTCCTGCGCCCATCAGGTCATTGGCAACGCGACGTACTACATTTACTTTATAGGTGGATAACACGCTTTTGGCATCCGTTTCTCCTTCTTCCGCATCGGACAACCATGCTTTTGTGATAATCATGTCACCATTGGACATTACCTGGCTACAAAGAGGAGCACTAGCCGCTATAAATCCCTCTGGAGCCGTGCCATCGCTGCCTTTCAGTACACCCAGACGATAAGGAGAAGTCATCATATTATATTTTGGTGAATAGCACATGCCTTGGACCGCCGTACGGTTTTCACCAGTCTCCTCGTCCTCAAAGGTTTCGAACCAATACAAATAACTTTCGTTCATGATTCGTCCTGCGAAAATAGGAGCTCCGTTCAAATCTACGTCATAGTCCGTTACTTCGCCACCGTAGTAGTAACCATTGTCACATTCTAAAACGACGCTCTGGAGAGGTGAACTTGGTTCATCCCCATAAGACTCCTCTGCCTTTGGCGTACAGAACAGCGTGTAAGTTGCATATCTATTTTCATCATCATAGTCTGTCCGAACAATGGCAATGTCGCCCATGTTGTCCGCAAGACCTGTTTCAATAATTTGCTCCGAATAAGCACGGTCCGCGCTAACGTACCATAAGCTTCCGTCTTCCATCAGAACGATTTCAAATCCAAAGCTTCCATCGCCACCAGTTAACATTTTTACTGGTTTTCCATCTGGAAGACCGCCACCTCTACATACGGCTGGAACAATATCTCCACTCAAATCGCCACAAGTAAAGTAAACCAGTCCCGGGGCACTTAAGTCATCATTTACATCCCATCCATTTGCTTTATCTTCTTCTGCGGTTGCATCCAAAGCATTGGAAACGCTTGAAGAATCCAAAGTTCCCAAAGTTACTACTGGTTTCGCAGAAGATGGGATTAATACAACGTCTTCCTCAATCTGAGCATGATATGGAGAAGACCATCCATCCAGGTTTGCAATATAAATCATTCCAAGAGCATCACTGATTGGAACATCTAACTGGTTCACAAATACAACGTCGTGAAGTTTGTTATCGTCTCCTGGATATTGAAGCTGACTCATGCTTCCTTTATAAAGGAATACTCTTGTAACCGTAACCGTTCCTGTCGGTACTTCCTGCGTAATGGTCTCGTCACCTTGCTGTTCGGATACGGTTTCCCAACCAGTTCCAATGGTAACCGTAACCGTTGCCAGCTGTACCTTTTGGATTTCATCATGATCAAACTCACGTACCGGAACGTTATATACTACCGAATCAGAAGCCGCACGCACGCCGGTAATTCTCCAATCGCCATCATCCAAGTGCTTTTGTACATCTGCAGGGATGTTGAAACTTTGCTCGACTGGATTGTCATAGTTGGTTGCTGTAAATTTAACGCTCTTTCCATCTTCAACCCAGAAGATATAATCACTGTCGCTCTTATAATCGCCGGAACCTTCCCAATGAACGGTAAAGTAGGTTGGCGCAGCGTCTGCATCATTGGCAAATCCATAAATATTGTACGGCCACTGCGTATCGCCGTTAATATCATCCTGTAAATGAATTTCCTCTTCCATCGTCGTTCCCAATCCATCGGATTCGCCTAAGGCAAGACCCGATGCAGAAGTCAGAGGCTCTGCAGAACTTGCCTTCGACCAAAACGGTTTGGAATGGAACTCAAAATCTTTCGTTTTTATATTCAATATTCCTGTTCC
>JAZUGA010000147.1:0-10462 GCA_045640945.1 Lachnospiraceae bacterium
GCCAAAGTACCTGATACAGACCGCCCTCACGGGTTTTCGCCTTAAACGGCCGGTCTACGTCTCCATTTGGAAGTATGACACTGACTTTTGTATGCAGGCCTAATTCCCTGGATAAAAAATTCACTGTGTAAACGGACATATCTTCTCCTTTTCTACCAAGGCTGTTTCAGCTCTACGCCGTCACCTGGGTATTTGATATTTGTAAGTTCTAAGGTTTTTGCTGCATTGAAAGAACCGATGGCCTGACCAAAGCTATGCCAGAAATTCTGATTCTCTACATGTTCAACTTTGATTGGACAATGTGGAACATATGCCGGGAAGAAGCCTAATGTCGGTCGGTCAATGGTGAACGGATGTCCACCAACAAAAACAGTATAATTTCCTTTTAATTCATATGGATTCCATGCATCGGTTCCATAAAAGCCTAAAGCTTCTGGATAACCATGGGCATGGGCATTGCTGACATATAACCAGCCATCGGTTTTATCGAATCTACGCATAACGCCACTGATTTCGCCTTTCATGGTCTTTCCAGCCAGACATACTAAAACACAATGCTGGCAAGGGTTGTTTCTATGAGGGTCGTTGATTAAGGCGCCATTGTTAAAAAGGACCATTTCATCGATTGTGATTTCCGGTTCACGAATCCAGTTTGCTTCCGGCGTGCTGATATGCTCCCGGCCAAAACCGGCAATGTAAGAAAATACCGGTGTCTTAACATCATATATTTCAATCTTTCCATGAGGAACATAAGCCGGAACCTGAACATAACATGGACGGTCCAGAATAATTTCCTGTCCGTTGATTTCCATCTTTACGGTTGCATCCAAAACATCGTCATTATTATTGGTGCTCATAAAGCAGAACAGTTCATTATATGGAAGAGCATAAATGGTGTCGCAGATCTTACAGTCATGGCGATAGAATGCGCTCTCATAGAAGAAGTCCATAATTGGATTGTCCTGTGAACGGATTAAATCTACTTTTGCATCGGCATCCGTGATTGGACGTTCGATCGGATGAATTAAATATTTTTCAAATAAATTACCCATATTATCTCTCCTGTCTTACCAAGGTTTTACTACTTCAATATCGTTGCCGTCTTCGGAGGTTAAGCCTTCGATTGTACTGCTGCTGTAAGAACCGAGAACAGGTGAAAGGGAATGCCAAATACAAGGTTTGTTAATCTTTTCAATCTGCAGTGGGCAATGATATACGTATGGTGCAAAGAAGCATACGGAAGGTTTGTTGATGGTGAATTTTTCACCGCCAATCCACTGGGTAACTTCTCCATCAAATTCGTATGGATGCCATGGGTCAGAACCGTAATAGCATAAAACTTCTACGCCATCATGAATATGGCCTTTGGAGAAGAACCATGGGCCGCTCTCTTCAAATCTTCTTAATACGGTGAACATTTCGATGCCAGGAATATATCTGGAAAGAGCTTTTACCAGAGTTTTCTGGTTCGCTTCCGGTGGAAGTGGAGGATCGTTGATTGGTCCATTGTTGTAGGTAGCCATCTGTTCAATTGGAGGAACATCTTCTGTTTTCCAGTTTTCTTTTGGAAGACCTACATGCTCTCTGCCTCGTCCTGCAACATAAGAGAAAATCGGAACCTCTACGTTGGTAACTTCGATTTTTCCATGTGGAACTAAAGCAGGAACAACCAGCATGGTGTTTTTGTCGGTCTCAAACAGCTGTCCATTAATTTCCATTTTTACAGTTGCTCCCAATTTTTCCGGATCACCATTGGTGCTTGCAAAGCAGAAGATTTCTTCGTATGGAAGTGCGTAAATATCATCGCAGATTACATACTCATGACGATAGAAAGCACTTTCATAGAAAAAGTCCATAATTGGATTGTCCGCAGAACGGACTAAATCTACCTTTGCATCGGCATCTGTAATCTCTTTCTCAATCGGGTGAAGAATATACTTCTCAAAATATTTTCCCATCTTGTCCTCCTTTTTATTTCTCACAAATAATGTTTAAAGTTCGCTTTCTATTATTTTGGCAAATGCCGAAAGGCCTAAGGCATCTCCTGCGGAGAAGCGGTTCAGTTCCGGACTGTCAATGTCCAAAACGCCAATTACTTTTCCGTCTTTATGAAGGGGAATTACAATTTCCGATCTGGAGTTTTCATCGCAGGCAATATGTCCCGGAAATTCATGCACATCCGGTACTAACTGGCACTCATCTTTTTCCCAGGCAGTTCCGCAGACTCCCTTGCCCATCATGATTTCCCTGCAGGCAGGTTTTCCCTGAAACGGTCCTACCATTAACTTGTCCCCACTTACCAGATAGAAGCCTACCCAGTTAATTCCCTGCAGGTTCTGGGCCAATAAAGCAGCGGCATTCGACAGATTGGCAATGAAATTTGCTTCATCTTTTTCAAAGCCACAGATAAGCGCTCCCAGATTGTAATTCAATTCTTCATAATCTGTAAAATACATAGTTCCTACCACCTTAACCCTTTATTTCGTTTTTATTGTATCAAAAATAAACACGTTTTGTTAATTTTGTTTTGCAAATTTCAAGATGGCCTGAACCGCTTTTTCCTCTGCTTCCGGGTCTTTATCGTAAAGAACAGAATGGGTTCCGTTTTCCACTTCCACGATGTTGGCTCGGTCCCCTACCGCCTCTTTGTAAAGGCGGATGGACGGCTCCGAAATCACATGGTCCTGCATTGGATAAATAACCAAGTGCTCGTGTGGATATTCCTGGATTGCCTTCAGTCCATCCTTCAGCAGCTTATAGTATTCCAAAAGCTGTTTCGTAAAATACCATTTCCAGTACTCTTCTCCCAAATAAGCCTCGTCGCAAGGAGCTCCTTCATAATGCTGATGATAACGCTTGCTCATATGCCATTTACACCGAACCTTTGGCGTAAAAGCAGAAAGCACTTTCAGGAAAATTCTTGCCGGCTGCTTCATCTGATTGTTTTCAAAGCTGAGGGAAACATATACGATTTTTCCCACCTGTTCATCGCTGCAGCCAAGAATAGCTGCCATGGCCGTTCCCATGGAATGGCCTAAAAGATGAACTTTTTTATATTTTGTTTTCAAGTCAGCCAAAGCGTTTTCCGCTAAGGTCATCCAATCTGAAGCATGAGAACGGATAAAATCCTTTCCGCAGGTTCCGTGTCCAGGAAGACGTGGAACAAACACGTCATAGCCCATTTCATAAAGGTCTGTCGCCGGTCGCACCAGTTCTCCCGGATAGCCCCGATAGCCATGAAGGAACAGCCAGCATTCCTCTGACCTTTCCTCATGCAGCATAGAAAAAGATCTGCTGCCCTGAGTACAATTCTTCTCGTCCTTATAAACGTTCCGGTACCATTCGTCCGGAACGTCATATGTTATTTTTCCGAAATTCATCATCTAGTCACGCTCCTTTAGTCTTCAGAAATATAAACATTTGTTGCCTCATATACATCTGCATCCAGATTTTTCTCTACAGAGAAACTGACTTCCTGTCCGTCACTGGTGCAAAGAATATTCCCTTGTAAATCTGTGCGAAAAAGCAGCACGTCATTATATTCCATCCGGTTCAGCAAAGACTGGTGCGGATGACCATAACGATTGTCTTTTCCTGCAGAAATAACGCCATAATCCGGCCATACAGCCTCTATAAAGTCATTGGAAGAAGAATGGCTGCTTCCATGATGACCTACCTTTAAAACGGTACTGCGCAGTTCATAACCAGCATCCAGAATTTCCTTCTCTTCCTGCCATTCTGCGTCTCCGGTAAAAAGGAAGGATGTGTTTCCATACTCCAGACGAATCACCAGGGAATTGTTATTTCCTTCTGCTTCTTCCGACACCGGTCCGATAATTATGCCCGTAGCTGAACCTAAAGTCAGTTCTGTGCCAGCCTTTGGAACTTCCAGTGTGATTCCGTTCTGGGTTAGATATTTTTTGAAATTATAAAAAGTTGCTGTGTCATATTCCAAATCGGAACAGTAAGCAATTTCTGCGTCTGCATAATTCAATGCGCCGGATAAACCGCCAATATGGTCTGCATCCGGATGAGTTCCGATAATATATTTTAAGTGAGTAATCTCATGATTTTTCAGATACGTGTAGATAAAGCTGGACTCTTCCGCATTTCCACCGTCTATGAGCATGGCTTCCCCATCACAGAGAACCAGTGATGCGTCCCCTTGTCCTACATCCAGAAAGTGAACTTCAAAATAGGAGCCTTCCGGAAGATTCACCGGCTCTTCTTTTTTTCGGAAACTGCAGCCACAAAGAAGGCAGATCATCGCTGCCACCAAAAGGACTTTTATGAAATTCCGGAAAGTTTTTAAAGATTTCATTTTTTATAGGAAAGAGGCCGGCAATACCGGCCTCATCGTAGTGAAACTATTATTATCAGTCTTTTGAATGAATTCCTAATTTGCGCTTAATGAATAAAGCGATTTTTTTTGGCCAATTTTCACCATCCATATTAATCATGCTGGCTTCTACGAATTTAATGTTATTCTTGGTAACCCAGACATCCATAAGTAATTCAGAAATCCGGCCGAATACTCGCTTATCAAAATCGGAGTAATTTGAAATATCCAGTCTGTTTTCTACTTCCGCAAGAACTCCCAACATCCAGGTAAGATAATCGTCCAGCAGTTCTCTTCTCATAATGCACATATTAAACATATGAGCACTACGGCGTTTCATTACATCATCAAAAGCTTGAGAATATTCTGGGCAAATGTCCGCAATAACAGCCTTTGTCGTATCCAGATCGATTGCATAATGAGAATGTGCATAATGGCTATACAGAGTCTCGATAACGTAAAACCGTTTTTGCGGAAGAACGACGTCTGCTTTCTGGAGCAGATTCTCCGCCTGAACCTTTGTCAGTATCTTCTGCCATTTATCTCCAGAACCACCGATGGAAAAATGTCTGCGGTAATGGGCCAAGCCTAAATACTCTGCATCTAAATTTTTCCACGCCCAATAAAGACAGGTCAGCTCACAATACAGCGGATTCTTTTCGCTCATATTGTCTCCGGAATTATCTCCCAGATAGCCTTCAATCGGATCATGAAAAGCTGCGCCAGCCTGAACAGGAACATACATCGGGTCTTCCGGCATTCTATAAGGCTTATGTGCTGCAATAACTATCTTAACGTCCATATCCCATCCTAGCTCATGTATTCCTCGTACTTTGGAAGGACCTCTTCCTTTGAACCATACATCACCATATCGCCATCATTGATCCATAAAATAATATCACACAAGCTTTTTAAGGTGTCCATATTATGAGATACAATAACGACAGTTCTGTTCTCATCGTTGATGAGTTCTTTCATTTTAGCGTAACTCTTTTTCTTGAATTTGGCATCGCCTACCGATAATACTTCATCGACTAAAATAATATCGGTCTCGAGAATCGCCGTAATGGAAAAAGCCAATTTGGAATGCATGCCGCTGGAATAAGTGCGGACCGGCGCATCAATAAATTTACCGAGTTCGGAAAATTCAATAATCTCCTGGGTCTTCTTTTCAATTTCTTCTTTTGAAAATCCCAGCAGCATTCCAGAAAGAGCGATATTTTCACGGCCGGATAATTCGTTATTAAAACCAACACCAATACTCATCAAAGAGATTGAGTTGCCATGAAGATCTACGCTTCCGCTGTCCGGTGCAAAAATGCCCGCAATGGATTTCAGCATAGTAGATTTACCACTGCCATTCTTGCCTACGATACCTAAAATTTTGCCTTTTTCCAAAGCAAAGGAAACGCCCTTTACCGCTTCAATTCTTGTTTTGTCACTACCCTTCAGCTTCAGAATATTCTTCTTGACAGAATAGGTCTTCATGCTGTTGTAGGTTATATAAAGATCTTTTACTTCTAATGCAATTTCGCCCATATTCTCTCCAGTTAAATCGATTTAACGTAACTATTTTCGTTTTTATAAACCAGTATAATTCCCAGGAAGGACAAGCCTAACGAAATAACAAACCAAATCAGCAGCATCCATAAATTAGGAAGGGACTTATAAAGCATTACTTCTCGCATACCATCAATCATATATGCCATTGGGTTACAGTAAGTAAGAATTTTACCCCACGGAGCAGGAATTCTTTTGCTGACACTATAGAAAATACCAGTTGCATAAAATACCAGTTTCAAAACGATATCTACGATGTTCTGCAAATCGGCAACATATACGCCAAAGTGCATAAGGAAACATGAAAATGCGAAGTTAAATAAAACCAGCGTAATCAGAATCGGAATGACAAGAACCAGTCTCCAGGAAACAGGAACTCCCATAATGATCATCGCTACAACTGCAATCAGGAAGGAAATGATCATCTTAAATCCATTAACGCCCAATCTTACATATACAAGGACGAATTTTGGCAGATAAACTTTAGAAACAATGGATTTATTGGTACGGATAATCTTTACGCTGTTTTTCATCATGTTATTGAAGAAATCCCACATGGTTACACCAATAACAATAAACGGAATAAAGTATTCTTCTTTGGTGTTGAATACTAAACCAAAAACGATTGCATAAATAAATGTAAAACAGATCGGCTGAAGGATCCACCAGATCCAATTCAGATAAGAGTTTGCAACTTCAGCCATTAAGGAAGCTTTCGAGGCCTCTACTGTATATTTATAATATTTCTTACTATCTCTGATAAACTTTTTAAGCATACTGTGTTTCTTCTCCAAATCTGGTCATACACAGTTATTATATCACAGATACTGTAAGTGTAAATAAGAAAGGGACCGGTTAACCGGTCCCCTTAAATCCGTAATAGCAATTATATATTATAATTCTTCTACGATTTTTGCTCCAACAGAATTCTTCTTTACAGAAGCAATTCCGTTTTTGCATTTCTGAAGAGTTTTATATCCTTCGGAAACAGCAATAATCTGGCCGTTTGAAGCTTTCAGACGGAAGCGGAATTCTTCAGCTTTGTCTTTGTAAATTTCAAACTTTGGACATTTTTCTTTAATAAAGCCTTCTGCAACCTGGTTTTCGATGTTTGCTTCAGGAGCATTTTTAATAACGCTGGCAATACCATTCTTACATGTTGCTAATGACTTATAAACCTGAGAAGTAGCAATAACCTCACCGTTGTTTGCTTTAAGATCAAACTTTGTTCCGGTATTTGTCTTCTTGATTAAAAATTTTCCCATAAATACCTCCAATAAAAATAGAAATTACACCCTGGTTATTCTCCATAACCTTCTACATTTTAATATGAAAAAAACAATTATTCAAGATGTGTATTACTAAAGATTGTTTATTTTATAAGGTTTTTTACGGTTTTTTTCTGATTTTTATTGATTTTTCAATAAAAATCTCTTTGTGCATAGGTATACTTGTCCGTTTTGTTTTCTGTAAGTTCCTCTAAATGATTCATTATTTTATCATTATAAGAAGCGCAATTATCCCATTCTTTTACCACTTCCGGAGCATAATCTTTATTAAGGTCATAATGGTCCACGATATATTTTGAAAGATAATCGGTACTCTTTTGTGTGCCAAAAACATTCATATGACCTGCATTATAAAAGTCATGCTTTTGATCTACGCCAATATCCTCAGCTACATTGTGAATATTTAAAAAGTCATATCCGGCTTTATCAATTTTATCTAACATTTCATAGTATGAATCCGGATATTCGTAAGTCACACAATCAATGCTTTGAACGAACAATACATTTTCAATCCCATTTTCCTTACAGTAATCCAGAAATATATCCAAATATTTCAGACCTTCTTCTGGTATTTCATATTTCGATTTTTTCTGCTTATATTTGTAAATCGTCGTATGTGTGGAGAAATTTTTTGTTACAGAATAGCCTTTTTTATTAATCTGTTTCTTATCCAAAAATACTTTCAGACAACTTTTAATATTTTTCCATCTAGAGTGATATTTTATTAATGGAAATTTATAGCTGTCCCAATCTTCTTCTGGAATCAGTTCCTCAACCGTTTGCGTTCGAATCTCAGGATCCTGTATGGTATCAATCCATCTTCTCAAATTTATTGTATCTAATTGATTCTCATAAGTGAATCCCCATACATCTACCACATATAAATCTGGTTTTTGACGACTCTGCAGAACCTGTACGGCCGATTTATAAGTGGATCCTGGCATATCAGCAGTTGAAAAGCTAAAACTCGTAAAACCATATTTTTCATAGGCCAGGGGCGAATAAAAAGAAGTGAATATCATACTCGGTCCAATTAAGCCAACACTGATGCTATCTTCCGGTTCTTTATAATAGCCATAATTTCCAACAGTGTCTCTTTCATACCCCACACAAACGATGGAGGAAAGAAAGGCAATCAATGCGATACTGAGACCGGCAAATATTATTATTTTTATCCAATGTTTTAATTTCATTTTTTTATTATGTCCCAATTTTTAGAAGTTCATATATACAAATTCGTTGACCGCAATACCTGGTCCGTACATACCTAAAAATACTATGCCAAGCAAAAGCGCAAGCATAACAATCCATTGAAACCAAATCGATTGATTGTTGATAGCTGCTCGAACGGTCTTTTTCGATCTTTCCTGATACAGACTGACAGCAAACACGATCAGCAGGCCAACTCCAATAATCAAATAATCGTATTTATCCAAATTAATAACCAGTTCTGCAGGAACGGAAGACGCTCTTCCAAAAGGATTCAGACAATCTAAGACCATTCGCGCAGAATCTCTCATATCATTTCCGATATCAAAGGCAAATCCAACCATAGTAATGGCGAAAGTACGAATAATCTGCCATAATCTCCAGCTAAAGGTCTGCGTACGGATTTTCGTTTTCTTCAGGACGTATTTGAAAACAGGATCCAGCAGCATGGAAATAAGAATAATGATTCCGTTCCATAAACCATATCCGGCATATTTCCAGTTTGCACCATGCCACATTCCGACAATAAGGAAAGTAAGCAGTGTGGCAATACATCCAGGAACTACTCTGCCTGCATGTTCAATAAAGGTGAACCCGCCCCACAGACTGTCCGCCGGTAAATCCTTTTCTGTTTTTTTCGCATGGGAGCCAATCCACTTTCCGAAACGTAAAAATGCTTTGGATACAGCAATTGGATAGAACAGATAAGTTCTCAGCCAATGACACAAAGAAATGTGCCACCGACGCCAGAAGCCAGCAACCGTTCTTGCAAAAAACGGGCGCTTGAAGTTTTCCGCCATATTGATTCCCAGCATCTGGGCAACACCTCTGGAAATGTCGATGCCTCCGGAGAAATCCATATAAAGCTGGGCAGCATATACTAAAATAGCAATTGCCCCATAGAAATTAAATAGTCCCGGACGATTATCCAGAATTGCATTCAATATAACAATCAGACGGTCTGCAATAACCATCTTCTTAAATAAGCCCCAAAGAATCAGTATGAAACCGTTCTTGATATTTTCATACTGAAGGGCATGGCCTTCATATAACTGTTTTGCCAGATCATCATAAATGGCAATCGGTCCCTGAATAATCTGAGGGAAGAAGGAAACGAATAATGCGAATTTTGCAAAATTCTTTTCTGGAGCAGTCTTTCCCCAATATACATCGACGATGTATCCCATGGACTGGAAAGTATAGAAGCTTATTCCCAGCGGAAGCAGGATGCCTAAAGAAATAGCCGGAAGCTTTAACATGCCAGAAATCCATTCTGCCATATAATCAAAGTATTTAATAACAGCAAGAATTCCAAAATTTAATACCAGCACTAAAGCCAGAATTAATCTTTTGTTAATAAGCGTTTTGTGCTTATAGGCTTTCTTCGTATCCGAATCCCAGTCTGCTTTATGTTCTTTTAATTCTGCCTTGCGTTTATTCGCTACCTTATCCAGCCACAAAGCACCCAGCCATGTCGTAAGAGCTGTGAATACGATAAATGGCATGTATTTCAGGCACACGATACCATAAAAAGCAGCGCTGGCTGCTAAAAGCACAATCCAGCGGAACTTTTTCGGAATGATGTAATATAACACCAAGGTTGCTAAAACAAAGGCAAAAAATGATAATGAAGTAAGAGTCATTTTTTATTATTCCTCAGATCTTTATTCATCCTCAAGTCTCTGCATCATTGCAAACATTGCTTTTGCACTATTAAAGTTTGTAGGAACGATTTCTGAAGGAGGAACTGTGATCTCGTAGTCCTCATCCAGCATCGTGATAATCTGAATTACATCGAAGGAATCCAGAAAGCCTCCGTCAAAGAGTTCTGTTTCATTCTCAAAATCAACGCCTTTTTTAATCAGTTTTAATTTCTCAATAAATTCTTCCATTACGTTCTCCTATTCTAGTATTACATATTCAAACCATTTAAATATGGAATAATCCATAAAACTAAGCAAACAATAAATGCTGCTGCTCCAACCAGACAGCCGACTTTTGCAGCAACCATGGTCTTTTTGATTTCCTTTGGATCTTTTTCGGATTCTGGAATAATAAACATTTT
>JAZUGA010000148.1:0-3177 GCA_045640945.1 Lachnospiraceae bacterium
TTCAAAAGATTTGGAATATCCAGTTCATATGGACACCGGGTCATGCATTCTCCACATTCCACGCAGTTTGCTGTTTTTTTCATTTCTTCCTGCCAGAACTCCGATAACCATCCCTGGCTAGGAGCTCTACGGATCATCTGGGACATTCTTGCGCAATCGCTGATTCGAATATCAACGGTACAAGGAGCGCAATATCCACAACCTCTGCAGAAATCGCCTAAAAGTTCTTTTCGGTCTGCTTCGATAAGCTGGCTTATTTCTTCGGTATATTCCGGCTCCTCTTTAAAGAAGGACAGCCACTCATCCAGTTCGCTTTCTCTTTGAATTCCCCAGATTGGAAGGACGTTATACTGGAGCATGA
Source organism: Lachnospiraceae bacterium (assembly GCA_045640945.1). Lineage (GTDB taxonomy): Bacteria > Bacillota > Clostridia > Lachnospirales > Lachnospiraceae > RGIG5612. The sequence goes on from JAZUGA010000148.1 coordinate 362, forward strand.
AGGCCATGCATGCTTTAGAATTGGTAAGGAGTCCTCCGGACAGTCCCTTCATAGCGATAAAGCCCATTCCTTTTTCTTCACATTTTTTTACAAGGGCAATATCTCGGTCCGATGCAAGATAGGAAAATGGGAACTGGAGAGTTTCATACAATCCGCTTTCCACAATTTCTTCTGCAATGCCGATTTTATGGGCGGTAATTCCGATATGGCGGATCTTTCCCGCTTCTTTTGCCTCCAGCATTGCCTCGTACATTCCCGTACCATCCCCTGGTTTGTAGCAGCGTTCTACGCAATGGAACTGATAAAGATCCAAATAATCTGTTTTGAGAAGTTCCAAGGAAGTTGCCAGATCTTTTTTGAATTCTTCCGGAGTGGTTGCATGAGTTTTTGATGCAATGTACACCTTATCTCTCATACCTTCAAAAGCTGCGCCAACCTTTTCTTCGCTGTCGGTATAAGCTCTTGCTGTATCAAAAAAGGTCATGCCATTTTCATAGGCTTTTCTTAACAACATTACCGCATAGTCCTTTGAAACTCTTTGAATCGGCAGTGCACCGAAGGCATTCTGCGGTGTAACGATTCCTGTATTTCCCAATGTAAGATTTTTCATTGTTTTCCTCCCTTGCATGAAGTCTTTTTTGGAAATTGTTGGTTATATTGATTTTATTTTTTTGGAATTACTTTTCGGATGATTGACGTAATTTTTTTCGCGATTCGATAAGTGATCGACGTGCGAATATCCTTCAGCTGTTTTTGTAATCCTTTATTTTTATCCGTCAGATTATTGATCTTTTTTTCATTTTGTGCCGGTTCCATAATTAAGCTTACGAACAACGGTTGCTGTCCCCGCGGAAGGGCTCTCCAAGCAGAAAGTTCCTGATCAGAAAGCTCTGCTCCCTGTTTTCTGGCTTGTGTCAGAACCGCTTTGCTAATAGAATTCGCCGCCCACTGTTGATTTTCATCTAAATCTGCCTTTGAAATATCCTTTTGGATTTCCAGATAAGAGCGGAACAATCCATAAACATTGTCAAATGCAACGGGTGACGTAACAATGGAATCTTCCCTAAGATATCGAATGTATATATATACCGGAGCAACCGCTACTCTTTCCGCCCGGATCATGCACTGGAAGGTAAAAGCATTATCTTCGTGCAAGCAGCCATTGAGAAAGCTCAACTTGTTATCCATAAGATACTTTCGGTTATACAGTGCTGGCAGACAGGAAGGGAAATACTCCACATTTTTTTGTAATGCCGTCATCAAATCAACTCCCGGCATAACATCTGGCGAAACCGAAGCTCGTTTATACATGTTATCGTTGTTGTAGCCCTTACGGTCTTCTAAAGTCTCACTGACTTCCATAATTCCGCTACAATATAAAACGTCCAGTTTTTCCTTATCTGCCTCAGCAACCAATTTGCCTAATACGTCTTCTGTAAGAGAATCATCGCTGTCCAGAAAAACAACATAACGACCGGATGCATTTTGGATACCGATATTTCGGTTGTAGGATACGCCCATATTCTCCCTGTTCGAATATACCGAAATGCGGCTTTCTTTCTTGGCAAAATTCATAAGAACATCCAAAGAACCATCGCTGGAACAATCATCGATACATATTATTTCGACGGAGCCCAAAGGCTGAGACAACACGCTGTCAAGACATTTCTCCAGATATTTCTCTGAGTTATACACCGGAATAACCACCGTTACGACCGGATTTTCACAAGTTGCTTTATGAAGAAGTTCTGGTTCCACATTAAAATCCCTATGAATCATCTCATAAGCTTTCAGATAGTTTGGAATTCCGGAAAAACGTGGATATAACGTTGTTTTTTTATAATATTCCGGTCCATACTCTGTGAGCCCCATTCTTTTAAAATGGTCTTTTTCCAATTCCTTACAGAACTCGTACAAAGTTTCGTCCTGTTTAAACCGGTTCATGTGCAAATTCAGGGAACGAAAACTCCTTTTAATAAAGCTCTTGGTATATTTCTCATATATTCCTAAGCGATTTAAATCATCATACGCTTGTTCCAAAGCCTCTATTGGGCAAAACGGGTCTTTATCCAAAAACGATTGTATATTATTTCCATGACCTCTCCGATAATATACTAATCGGTCTTTCAGATACGAGATTCTTTCCGCAAGAGCCAGCATCATTATGGAATAATACAAATCATTCTCATTATGGATTTCTTGGAAGTAAATATGATTCTTTCTTAAGAAATCTGCGCGAACAATTCTAGTCCATGGAGCCGCAACCGTGGTTGTAAAAATCTCATCCGGAATATCATCCCCAGAAAACACTTCTTTATCCGGGAATTTGTTATATTCAATGTAAGTTGGGTATTTTTCATAATAGATTGCATCATGATCTCCCCATAACTGTATTGCTTCAAACATAACCACATCAGCGTCCGTTTCTTTCGCACGCTTCCAGGTTCGTTCCATAAGTTCCGGGGCAAAGAAATCATCTGCATCCAAGAAAAAAACATATTCGCCGGCAGCAACCTCAAACCCTTTGTTTCGTGCTGCGCCAGCGTATTTATTCTGTTGCGTCAATACTCGAATGCGGGAGTCTTGCTCCGCATATTTCTTTAAGATTTCCAGGCTTCTATCGATAGAACCATCATCCACACATATAATTTCAAATTCCGTAAACGTCTGTCCTAACAAAGAATCCAGACACTCTTTTAAGTATTTTTCCGCATTATAAACTGGAATAATAACAGATATTTTTGGTACCATAAGACCTCTCCATTTTTATAAAACCACGAAAACAGCAAAGCAAGGCGACTTAAGCACCTTGCTTT
>JAZUGA010000149.1:0-3734 GCA_045640945.1 Lachnospiraceae bacterium
GCCATCACCGTACATAGCCTGACTTTTTCGCATTTCCCTCGTTGCTTATGCATGTCCCTGCGGGACAGTTCCTCGTTCGGTATAAGAATATTAATTCTGATTTAATGAGCCAACAAGATTTCTGCAAATTATGATTTATCAATCTACTACTTTATATCGTAACCGGATATAGGAGTCCTGCAGCACATTGCATTCCACCAATTCCAGAACACCTACTCCTGATAACTCATCTGCCGACTGGAAGGATTTTCCATCAATCAACGTCGGCGTTTCTTTTCCACCGATTAATACGGGAGTTACAACGATATCCACATAGTCAATCAGTTTGTTACGCAGAAATATCTCATTCACGGTACCGCCGGACTGAACCGTCAGTCGTTCACAGCCATATTCTTTTTTTAACCGGACAAGGGCCCCTGCCAAAGTTTCTCCATAAATAATATGTAGATTCTCTTCTTCCACATGAAAAGCAGGATGTTCCTCATTCGAAGTAATCAGTACCACCTGTTGAGACCGGGCGCAGAAATAACGGATGCCATGCTCCGTCAGATGATGGTTATCCAGCAGTACAAAAGACACCGGCGTTTTTGCTGGCAGCTCCTTTGTGTTTACACCCACTTTTGCCTGTACTCTTCCGGTATTAAAAGACCAAAGGTCCGTCGTCTGCTCAATCTCATAATATTGATGCAGTCCCGCTTCAACGCCTGCTATATTTGGCAAATCTTTATCAAAATCCAATTCATCCGTAGAACCGGTGCTGATTTTTCCATCCACGGACATTAACATAAATAAAGTCGTTATCGGTCGATTCATTTTTCTAATTCCTCAACTTATGGTTTCCTTTAGTTTTATTATAAATCGGTTTTGAAAAATGTGCGACTGCGTTTTTCCCCTAAATAAAAAACAGCCCTGAAAAGATTGTTCTTTTCAGGGCTCGTTGGTTATTTCTCGTGTCGCTTAAATTTGCAACGTCTACGGTTCTCGTTACATCGCTTAAATTTGCTATGTCTACGGTTCTCGTTACATAAAACCGTAACATCCGCTTTACTGCAGTTCTAATTTCTTATATTTCTCGTATTTCCGCTTCGCTGCTTCTTCCGCTTCGCCGAACAGTTTTTCTGCCCGATCCGGGAAGGTTCCCTTCAAGGATTCGTAACGAACTTCTCCGCTTAAGAATTCCTGATAGGAAAGAGTCGGCTGCGCACTGTCCACTTTCATTGGATGCTCCAATCTTGGATCATAATGATACAGATTGAAATATCCGCTCTGAACCGCTTTCTTCATCTCCTGCTGTACTGCACACATTCCGGATTTAATTCCGTGAGCCGTACATGGAGTGTAAGCAACGATTACTGAAGGTCCGTCAAATTCTTCGGCTTCTTTTAAGACCTTGATCAGCTGGTTTGGATTTGCGCCCATGGCAACCTGCGCCACATATACATTTCCATAGCTCATCATGATAGCGCCTAAGTCTTTCTTGCCGGTGCCCTTGCCCGCAGATGCAAACTGTGCAACTGCGCCAAGAGGAGTCGCTTTCGAGCTCTGGCCACCGGTGTTGGAATATACTTCTGTATCAATTACGAAGCAGTTAATATTCAGTCCCGTTGCAATTACATGGTCTAAAGCGCCAAATCCGATATCGTATGCCCAGCCATCGCCGCCATACATCCAGAAGGTCTTCTTTGCCATGTAGTCTTTATTGTCATAGATTTCATCGATAAGCGCATTTCCTTTGCCAACTTCGCTTTCCAGAAGTTCGATGACTGCGTCTGCAGTTTTTCTGGATTCTTCAAAGTTATCAAAAGCATCGATGAACTTGATGCAAGCTTCTTTCAGCTCGCCCTGAGCCGTTTCAATCAGCTGAAGGATTCTGGCTTTCTGGGCATCTCTCTGCTGGGATACGGACAGGTACATACCTAAAGTCAGCTCTGCGTTATTTTCAAATAAGCTGTTGGTCCATGCCGGGCCTCTGCCATTTTTATCTTTGGTATAAGGAATCTGTGGCATTGGTGCGCCCCAAGCCTGGGAGCATCCGGTTCCGTTTGCCCAATAAATACGGTCGCCAAACAGCTGAGTTAACAATTTTGCATAAGGAGTCTCTCCACAACCTGCACATGCTGCTGAGAATTCTACCAGAGGCTGCTTAAACTGGCTGCCTTTGATGGAGTACAGGTTGAATATATCGCCTTTATCGGAAAGATGAAGGCCATACTCCCATGCCACTTTATCTTCTTCCTTAAGATTTGCAGGTTCCATGGTAAGAGCGCCTTCCTTCGGACATACGCTGGCGCAGCTTCCACAGCCCGTGCAATCGTAAGTTGAAACTTTAACCGTAAAATACAGTTCCTCTGCTCCCTTCGCAGGTACTACCAAGTAGCCTTCCGGAGCATTCTTTACTTCCTCTTCGTTTAAGAGGTATGGACGAATGGCAGCATGCGGACAAACAAAGGAGCAAAGGTTGCACTGAAGGCATTTTTCTGCATCCCAGTTTGGAATATGTACGGCGATTCCTCTCTTCTCATAAGCAGTAAGACCGAATTCAATTACACCGTCCTCACGGCCAATGAACGTGCTGACTGGAATGTCATCACCCTTCTGGCGGTTTACTGGGAAGAGAATCTTTCTTACTACTTCCGGAAGTGCAGACTCATCCGGAGCAGGGTCATCTTCTGCGTTCATCCAAGAAGCTGGAATTTCTACTCTGTGAAGAGCGTTTGCTCCAGCGTCAATGGCATCAATATTTTTCTGAATTACTTCTTCGCCTTTTGCTGCATAAGTAGCTCGCGCAGCTTTTTTCATTTCACCTAAAGCTTCCTCTAACGGAATCAGATTAGTCAAAGCGAAAAATGCGGCCTGAAGTACGGTATTGGTATGGCTTCCCAATCCTAACTCGTCTGCAATCTTTGTAGCGTTAATGGTATAGAACTTAATATCATTCTGAGCAATCAGTCTTCTTGCTTTTCCAGGAATGATGGATTCCAGTTCTTCATCTGGTAAATCACAGTTCAGCAGGAAAATTCCACCCGGCTTGATTTCATCCACGATATCAAACTGGCTGATAAAGCTCTGATTGTGACATGCCACAAAGTCTGCAGATTTTACATAGTAAGAGCCACGAATCGGTTCTGGTGAAAACTTCAGGTGAGACTTGGTAACACCGAAAGATTTCTTTGCGTCATACTGGAAATATGCCTGAGAATACATATTGGCACAATCGCCCAGAATCTGAACGGTATTATGGTTTGCGCCGACAGTTCCATCGCCACCAAGGCCCCAGAACTTAACCAACATAATGTTGCCCGGATTAAAGCCATCCATCTTTGCGTTTTCCAAGCTTAAATGGGTAACATCATCGTTAATACCGATGGTGAAACCATTCAGAGGATTCTCGGACGCAAGGTTATTAAATACCGCTGCTATCTGGGAAGGATCGGTATCTTTGGAGCTCAGTCCATAACGTCCGCCGATAACCGAAATCTTGCGGTCACTCTTCATCAAAGCAGTACAAATGTCCTGGTAAAGAGGTTCTCCGGCTGCTCCCGGTTCTTTGGTACGGTCTAATACCGCAATGCGCTGGGTGCTCTTTGGAAGAGCATTCAGGAAATGCTGAATAGAAACCGGACGATATAAATGAACCTGTACATAACCTACCTTGCGTCCCAGGCTGCGAAGCCAATCAACAACTTCGCATACAGTTCCGCTAACGCTACCCATCGCTACGATAATGTCCGTAG
>JAZUGA010000150.1:0-2337 GCA_045640945.1 Lachnospiraceae bacterium
GTTACTGCGTAGCTGGATGTCCACAGAATATTGCCATTCCTTCCGCTTTCAGCCTGTATAACGCTGGAAAGAAATATCGTAACCCTGCTTCTCAGAAGAGAAACTATGACAGATCCTGCGCAAATATCGGTGATTGCATCGAGTGCGGTGCTTGTATGGATATTTGCCCACAGCATCTGGAAATTCCAGCTCTTTTGAAGGAAGTACAGAGCTATCTTGGATAAAAAATTAACATAAACATAGAGGAGGATTTTATTTTATGAACGGTTTACAGAAAAAACCTGCATACAGTAAAAGAGAATTACTGACCGTGGATACCAAACCTGGCTTTTTTGGCTCTGGAGATATCCCACTTATGGACACTCCTGTTTCCTACAGAGAAAACATGAATGCTCATTACTTTGACAAAGACCCTTGGTTCACAGCTTCTATTCGTGATACTACAAGCCTTCAGCTGAAAGATTACAACGAGAATCTTTCCAGACCTCATGGCCATGACGCAGTTGACTTCTTCGGCGTACCATGGAAATGGGTTGAGAGTGCTGGCGGATCTATCACTCCTGGCGGAAATCCTACATTCACCGATGCCAACGAGTGGAGAGACAAAATCTCTATTCCGGATGTTGACAAATGGGATTGGGAAGCAGCTGCAAAAGATTATAAGATGGACCCTAGATTCTCAAGAATCTTTACTTTCTTAAACGGCTTCTGGTTTGAGAGACTGATTTCTCTTATGGATTTCGAAAATGCTGCTATGGCTCTGATTGACCCAGATCAGCAGGATGCTGTTAAAGACCTGTTTGGCGAAATGACAAACATGGGTATCAAGTTAGTTGATAAGATTTGTGAATACTTCCCTGGAATCGATGGCTTCACCGTACATGATGACTGGGGCGCACAGAAGGCTCCGTTCTTTGCAGAGAGCACAGCTTATGACATGTTCTTCCCATTCATGAAAGATTTCGTAGATCATATTCATAGCAAAGGCAGATATATTACCATCCACTCCTGCGGCAAGATCGAAGACAGAGTACATATCTTCGTAGAAGCTGGCATTGATGGTTGGGAAATGATGAACATCAACGACGTTCGTAAACTTTACACAGAGTTTGGCGATAAGCTTTGCTTCCAGGCATGGCCACATCCTTTCGATGTAAACGATGATGCAGCAGCAGTAGAAGCAGCTAGAGAATTCTTCGATTTCTTCTGCAAACCTGGAAAACCATCCTTACTGGGCATGGGCTTCAGAGAAGCATTAGACTGCAGAGTATTCCGCGAGGAATTATACGAATACTCCAGAAAGAAATATCTTGGCCTGTAATTATTAAAATTGCAGTCAGATTATTAAAGGATGAAAAGGACCGGGAATTTCCCGGTCCTTTGAAAAAGAAATGATTTCTTTTAACGATTATTGCCAGAAGAATTTCGGCGAAAAACTATATAAGATCAGTCTGAATGCCGGCTTTTCCTGTCCAAACAGGGATGGGACCAAGGGAACGAGAGGCTGTATTTTCTGCTCGGAAGGAGGCAGCGGAGATTTTGCTCAACCGCTGGGAACTTCTATTCATGAGCAAATCGAAAATGCGAAAAGGCAGGTTGCGAAAAAGTACAAGGGCAGCCGTTACATTGCATATTTTCAGGCTTTTACGAATACCTATGGCAGTGCAGAGAGACTTCGTGAAATCTTTTTGCCGGTAGCAGAAAGAGAAGATATTGCTGCCATTGATATTGCCACCCGGCCGGATTGCCTGGGAGAAGAAGCTTTGGAGGTCCTGAAAGAATTAACGGAAAGGAAACCGGTAATCGTGGAACTGGGCCTTCAGAGTATTCATGAAAAAACCGTCCAATATATCCGTAGAGCCTATGAAAACCGGGAATATGAAGAGGCGGTTTCAAAACTGAATGAGCTGGGTATTCATACGGTAACCCATGTAATCTTAGGCCTCCCGGGAGAAACGAAAGAAGATATGGTGGAAACGGTGAAATACGTGGTACAGCATAAAAGCTCCGGAATTAAGCTTCAGCTGTTGCATGTGTTAAAAGGAACAGACCTGGCAGAAGATTACGAAGCGGGAAAGTTCGAAGTATTAAGTCTGGATGCTTATATGGACATTTTAAAGGCTTGCGTAGCGGAAATCCCGGAGGAAATGGTAGTCCATAGATTAACGGGAGACGGACCGAAAAAACTGCTGATTGCCCCTTTATGGAGCGGTGATAAAAAGAATGTATTAAACCGGATGAATAAAGAAATCTGGAGGAAATAAAAAGCGGCGAAGAAAAACGCCGCTTTTGTTGTGAGAAAGTATTTTAATTACTGCTGGATGTTTTTATTGTTTT
>JAZUGA010000151.1:0-4800 GCA_045640945.1 Lachnospiraceae bacterium
ATAAATTAATGCAGGGCTACTACCTGATTCATCCTATGGGATGGGATGCTTTCGGTCTTCCTGCAGAAAACTATGCAATCAAGATGGGAATCCATCCTGCAATCACTACTGCAGACAACATTTCCAACATCAAGAGACAGATGAACCAGATCGCAGCTATTTATGACTGGGACCGTGAAGTAAATACTACAGACCCAGACTTCTATAAATGGACCCAGTGGATTTTCGTTCAGATGTTCAAAAAAGGTCTTGCTTACGAAAAGGAAATGCCAATTAACTGGTGTCCAAGCTGTAAGACCGGTCTTGCCAACGAAGAAGTTGTTGATGGCAAGTGCGAGAGATGTGGCGCTGAAGTAACAAAGAAAAACTTAAGACAGTGGATGCTGAAAATTACTGCTTATGCAGACCGACTTCTTGAAGATTTAAATACACTGGATTGGCCGGAGAAGGTTATTAAGATGCAGACCGAATGGATTGGAAAATCCACCGGTGCAGAAATCGAATTTAAGGTAGATGGAACCGATAAGGCCATCACCGTTTATACAACCCGTCCGGATACTCTTTACGGAGCTACCTTCATGGTTTTAGCACCTGAGTATGCAGGCGCTGCAGACTTAGCAACAGAAGAAAACAGAAAAGAAGTTGAAGATTATATCTTTAAAACCTCTATGAAGTCCTCTGTTGACCGTCTTCAGGACAAAGAAAAGACCGGCGTATTTACCGGAAGCTATGCGATCAATCCTCTGAATGGTGCGAAGGTTCCTATCTGGTTAGCAGACTATGTACTGGCTGATTACGGAACTGGTGCTATCATGTGCGTCCCTGCTCATGATGACAGAGACTTTGAATTTGCTACAAAATTCAACCTTCCTATTATTCAGGTTATCAGCCCGGACGGACAGGAAATCCAGCCATTAGAGAAAGCTTATACACAGTCTGGTATCGTTATTAACTCCGGCGAATGGAACGGAAGAAAATCCGACGAACTGAAACTGTCTGCTCCGGATGAAATCGAAAGCAGAGGCTTAGGAAAGAAGAAAGTAAACTACAAGCTTCGTGACTGGGTATTCTCCCGTCAGCGTTACTGGGGCGAGCCGATTCCGATTATCCATTGCCCAGACTGCGGCTGCGTACCTGTTCCAGAAGATCAGTTACCATTACTTCTTCCGGAAGTTGAAAAATATGAACCTACCGGCACTGGTGAATCTCCACTGGCAGCTATTGACGAGTGGGTAAATACTACATGTCCATGCTGCGGAAAACCTGCAAAGAGAGAAACGAACACTATGCCTCAGTGGGCAGGATCTTCCTGGTATTTCTTAAGATATGTGGATCCACACAACAAAGAAAAATTAGTAGACCGTGAAAAAGCAGACAAATACCTTCCAGTTGATATGTATATTGGTGGTGTTGAGCATGCAGTTCTGCATCTGCTTTATTCCAGATTCTATACAAAATTCTTAAATGATATCGGTGTTGTAGACTTTAACGAGCCAGTTAAGAAACTGTTCAACCAGGGCATGATTACCGGTAAGAACGGTATCAAGATGAGTAAATCCAAAGGAAACGTTGTTTCTCCAGATGATCTGGTAAGAGATTACGGATGCGATTCCTTGAGAATTTACGAACTTTTCGTTGGCCCACCAGAGTTAGACAGCGAATGGGATGAAAGAGGTATTGACGGCGTTTACAGATTCTTAGGCAGATTCTACAACTTAGCTATGACCAGTCTGGAAGCTGGCGTAGAAGCTACTCCTGCCATGATCAAACTCCGCAACAAACTGGTCCGCGACATTACAAAGAGACTGGAATCCTTCAGCTTAAATACTGTAATCAGCGGTTTCATGGAATATAACAACAAATTAGCAGAACTTGCAAAAGAGAGCGGCGGAATTGATAAAGAAACCATCGAAAGCTATATTAAGTTATTAGCTCCATTCGCTCCTCATGTTGCAGAAGAAATGTGGCAGGCATACGGATATGAAGATAGCGTATTCGATGCAAAATATGGATGGCCAACCTATGATGAAGAACTTTGCAAAGACGATGAAATCGAAATCGGCGTTCAGATCAACGGTAAAGTCAAAGTCACAATCACCATTCCTGCTGAATGCAGCAAGGAAGATGCTATCACCAAAGCGAAGGAGGCTTTAGGCGACAAACTAACTGGAAATATCGTTAAAGAAATTTATGTTCCGGGAAGAATTGTTAATATCGTAATTAAATGATTACCTTTCAAATAATAATTATTGTTATTCTTTTAGTGCTTTCTGCATTCTTTTCATCTTCAGAAACAGCACTGACAACCATCACTCCTCATCGGCTAAAATCTTTAGTCGATGAGGGTGTTAAAAACGCTGCAGTCCTTGAAAAAGTTTTGGATAACAAGGACAAAATGCTCAGCGTTATTTTGATTTGCAATAATATCGTAAATCTTACCGCTTCTGCTATAACAACCGTCGTAGTACAGAAGCTTTTCAGTTCCGCCTTTGTTAGCCTCGGAACTGGTATTTTAACCCTCTTAGTTCTGATTTTCGGAGAAATTGCACCGAAGACCATGGCTACCTATCGGGCAGAAAAAATGGGTCTGGCCTTTGCGCCAATTATTCATGTGCTGATGGTAATATTCACACCGATTGCGGCAGCAATTAATTTCCTGGCAAAAGGCGTGCTGATTCTCTTTGGCGTAAAAAAAGAAGAACATCCGGAATCTTATACAGAAAATGAGATTCGTTCCATCGTAGAAGTAAGCCATGAAGAGGGCGTTACAACTAACGAAGAAAAAGACATCATTAACAATGTTTACGATTTCACGGACACGACGGTAAAAGAAGTCATGGTTCCGAAAATCCATGTTACGGCGGTAGACATTGATTCCGATTATGATGAATTAATAAAAGTCTTTAAGGAAACCCATTATACCCGTTTTCCGGTTTATGATGACGAAAGAGAAAGTTTCGTAGGCATGATCAATATTAAGGACCTGATTGATATGGAACCGGAAGACTTTAAAGTAAAGAATCTTCTTCGTGAAACGGGATATACCTATGAAGGCAAGCACCTGTCCGAGCTTCTTGTAGAAATGAAGAAGGAAAGAGCCGGATTCATGTTTGTTTTGGATGAATATGGCGACACAACAGGTATTATTACTTTAGAGGACCTGTTAGAGGAAATCGTTGGTGATATTAAGGACGAATACGACGATGATGAAGACCTGGAAATCGTAAAAACCAGTGAGGACATTTATGAAGTACAGGGTCAGTTAAGCCTGGACGATGTTAACGAGGAAATCGGAACGGAATTTGAATCGGAAGACTACGATTCCATCGGCGGACTTCTGATCGAGCAGTTAGAACGGATTCCGGAAGAGGGCGAAAAAGTAACGGTTCAGAACTGTACTTTGACTGCGAAGAAAGTGGACAAGACGAAAATACTTCTTGTTGAAATAAAAATAGATAAAAACAGGAATATCTCGGAATGAACGAAAACCTGAATGAAGAACTAAATATAAAACTGACCCGTGGTTTATCGGAAGAACAAATCAAAGAAAAAATCCGTCAGGGTCTCGTAAACGGAGACCTTGACGTGAAAACGAAATCTTACAAACAGATTGTAAAAGACAATCTGTTTTCCTTATTTAATCTTGTAAATGCAATTTTAGTAACTTGTATTATCATTGTTGGCTCCTGGAAGAATGCCTTGTTCTTTCTGGTAGTTATCTGGAACTTTGGCTTAAGTTGTTTACAGGAAATCCGCGCGAAGAAGACTATTGAAAAACTTTCTTTGTTGTCCGCTCCGAAGGCTCATGTATTACGTAGCGGAGAATTAAAGGAAGTACCGGTAAAAGACATTCTTTTAGGCGACATTATGCAGTTGAAGAATGGCTATCAAATCTGTGCCGACGCTGTAGTTTTAGATGGAGAATGCCAGGTAAACGAAAGCCTGATTACCGGAGAAAGCACCCCAATCTATAAAAAAGCGGGGGACCATCTGTTGTCCGGCAGCTTTTTGATTTCCGGAAAAGTTATGGCGGAAGTAGAGCATATCGGAGAAGAAAACTTTGTAAATAAGATTACTCTGGGTGCGAAATATCTGAAAAAATCCAATTCTGTCATTATGAAATCGGTGAAATCCATCGTAAGAGTCCTTGCTATTTTAATTATTCCGTTGGCAGGTCTTTTCGTATGGAACAACTTTTTCCATGTAGAGCAGAGTTTTACCGAGGCTATGGTGCATACCGTTGCCGCCGTTTCGGCTATGGTTCCAGGAGGTCTGGTTCTGATTGTTACCATGGTTCTGGCAGTCAGCGTTGTAAGACTTTCTGTTCATCATACTTTGGTGCAGGATTTATACAGCGTGGAGAATCTGGCCCGAGTTGATGTACTGTGTCTGGATAAAACCGGTACTATTACAGAAGGCAGCATGAAAGTGGAAACCATTCTGGACCTTCATGGAAATGAAATTAATAAAGAAGAGAGCGAAAATAGCGCTATCTATGAGGATATAAAACGGTTCGCATTGTCTATCGATGATGAGAACACAACTTTGGATGCAATTCGAAGCTTCTTTGAAATCGAAAAAGAGCATTTGGAAATTCGAAACGAGAATCTTACGATTCCTTTCTCTTCTGACAAAAAGTGGAGCCTTCTTTCTATTTTCGGCCAGGGTTCTTTGATTTTAGGCGCTTCGGAATTCGTTCTTCCGGAACAAGCAACGGATTTTGAGCCAATTGTGGAGAAATATACCAAAAACGCAAAACGTGTGGTCATGTTTGCGAAAAGCAAAGGCCTTCCTTTGGAT
>JAZUGA010000152.1:0-1512 GCA_045640945.1 Lachnospiraceae bacterium
AGCTTTCTATGGTTTCGTTGATTTGGGGAAAGAAATAATTAATTTATGCCGGGTTTAAGTCAATTAAGAAAATTAAGCGAAGATGTACTCAGGTTAGGCAACGAGTCAAAACTGCGCGCCGAGCGTGGTGAAAAGCCTGTCGTTGCTGCAATACCACCTTCCGTTCAAGATATAGATGACTCAGAAGATTTCGTTTTAGGACTTCCAGAAAAAGAAGGAGAAGGACCTAGCGATGAAGAACTTGCTGCCCAGGCAGAAGAACAGGCAGCTTTATCTCAGGCAGAAAGTGAACTCGAATCTTTACTCTCAGGTGCCGGACCTGTTCCTGGTGGCGATGTACCTGATCTCTCAAGCATTTTAACTCCTGACCTTGGCTCAGGTGATGATATCCCGGACCTAAGCGCATTTGAAGCACCACCGGCTCCTCCAAAAGAACCGGAACCGCCTTCGATCGAAGACATGAGTCTTGATGATCTTTTGAAAATGCCGTCTGCAGATTTTGCAGAACCAGAACCTGCTGCAGAACCAGAACCTGTTGCAGAACCAGAACCGGCTCCAGCTCCTGAAGTTCCGGTTGATGCTGTTCCTGAAGAAGAGCCTGATGAGTTTGCTTTCTCTGGCGGCGAAATTGATATGAACGCCGACATTCCTGATGAATTTCTCGAAGTTCCGGGTGACGGCAGAAAACCTTTGAAAAGTGATGCATTGGAAGAAGAGCCTGCTCCTGTTCCAGAAACAGAAGAAGCTCCGAATGAATCTGAAGATTTTAATGCAGAACCATCATTAAATGATTTTAATATTTCGGGTGATGTAGATTTTACAGAACCTGAAGCACCTGTTGCAGAAGCTTCTTCTGATGATTCTGTTTCTGATGAAGTTCCTACTTCTGGTGGTTTTGGATTTGATGCAATAGATACAGAAGGCCTTGATAATCCGTTCGGTGGTGATTTTGGTGGAATTGATGCGCCAGCCGATGGGGTTTCAGAATTTGATACGACTGGAATGGATGCGCCGGCAGATGGCGGTGCAGAATTTGATACGACTGGAATGGATGAACCTTTTGATGCAGGTGCCGGAGCTGATTCGGGATCTGATGCTGGTCCTTCTGACGGAGACTTTGATCCAAGCTCGATTGACCTTTCAGGAATAATCGGTGGTGGTGATGATGCTGCAGGAGATGCAGGCGTTGATGCTGGTGCAGAAGGCGGTACTCCAGAAGTATTTGATACATCTGAAATGGGCGGCTTTAACATTGATGAAGTTGCCGGAAGCGTAATGTCTGACTTTAGTATTCCGGATACAGACAGTAAGCTTAATGGTAGTTCTGACTTTGAACTCGATTCTGAAAGTGCTGGTGAGCTTGATTTTGAAATTGAAGGTTATACTGGTGCTGATGCAAATCCATTTGATAAACATGGCCGTGTAAAATCTCAGATTGCAGAACCTGAAGAACGCAAACAGAAAAATACTTTAACAGAAAGTCGGATCGTAGCCATGTCGTTCTGTGGGCCA
>JAZUGA010000153.1:0-1628 GCA_045640945.1 Lachnospiraceae bacterium
CTGAAATCGGTATTATTACTTCTGGTATTTCTTACCAGTATGTAAAAGAAGTATTCGGCAATACCGCTTCTGTTTTGAAATTAGGCCTGACCTTCCCTCTGCCAGATAAGATGCTGGCTGAGTTCGCTGCAAAATATAAAACTCTTTATGTAGTAGAAGAAGGCGAACCTTACATTGAGAACGCTGTTAAGGCATTAGGCTTTGGTCATGTAATCGGAAAAGAAAAACTGACCATCCAGGGCGAATTTAATACAAAAGTTGTAAGCGATGCTTTAACGGATGCAGCAGAAAAATTCACCTACACAGTAGAAAATGCAAATATTCCTGCTCGTCCTCCAGTACTTTGCGCTGGATGTCCTCACAGAGGATTCTATTTTGCATTAGGAAAACATAGTGACAAGTTTGTATCCATGGGCGATATCGGATGCTATGCATTAGCAGTGAACCCTCCATTGAACGGATTTGATTGTTCTATCTGCATGGGTGGCGGTTTTTCAACTCTGGTAGGTATTTCCAGAGCTCTGAAGGCTCAGGGAGACACCAGAAAAGCAATCGGTGAATTAGGCGATTCCACCTTCTTCCATTCCGGACTGACTTCTCTGATTGACATCGTAGCTTCGGAATCAAATGTAGTAGCAGTTATTCTGGACAATTCCATTACTGCAATGACCGGACATCAGCAGAATCCTGGAACAACCAAGAACCTGATGGGTTACGATACTCCGGCTATTGATATTGAAGGTTTAGTAAGAGCTTGTGGCATTGACGATGCTCACTTAAGAGTATTTGATCCAATGGATCAGGCAGCAGCAGACGAAGCTCTGAAAGCTGCTTATGAAGCAGAAGGACCTTTCGTAATCATCACAAAGAGACCTTGCGCTCTTCTGAAAGAAGTTATCAAGGCAAATGCAGGAAAACATGTAAAAGTTAACCCAGACAAGTGTGTTGGATGCAAGCTTTGCCTGAAGATCGGCTGCCCAAGTATGGCTTATGATGCAGTAAATAAGAAAGCGGTTATCGCGGATGTTGATAACTGCAACCAGTGTACACTTTGCATGCAGCAGTGCAAACTTGGCGCAATTGAGAAAGTAGGTGAATAATATGAACAAAAGTATCATTTTAGTAGGCGTTGGTGGACAGGGAACCATCACTACATCATCTATCCTTTCCAAAGGATTAATCGAAAATGGATTTGACGTAAAGATGAGCGAAATTCACGGTATGAGCCAGCGTGGCGGTACGGTAGTAACTCAGATTAAATATGGCGAGAAAGTTTATTCTCCAATCATCGGCGACGGTGAAGCAGACGTAATCGTTTCTTTCGAAAAACTGGAAGCTTTAAGAGCTCTTCCATATCTGAAGGAAGGCGGCGTTATCGTAACCGATACTCGTGAGATTTATCCAATGCCAGTACTAACCGGGGAATCAGAATATCCTACAGATGCCATTGAGCAGTTAAAATCAGTAGCTCCAAAGGTTATCGTAGTAGAAGCTGCAAAAGTTGCAGAAGAACTGGGAAATGTAAAAGCACAGAATATCGTTCTTTTAGGCGCTTTAGTAAAACAGCTGGGAATCGACGGAATTGACTGGAAAGCAATCGTAGCGAAAAGCGTTCCGGCAAAAACCGT
>JAZUGA010000154.1:0-3056 GCA_045640945.1 Lachnospiraceae bacterium
TCCGGATACGGAAATTTCCGTAGAAGATGAAATCAAGAAAGTATTTTCGGAAGTATTTGCTGTCCGCCGCAGAATGACAGAAATCGAGCAGAGTCTGGAATTTGCCGGTGAGGATAGCGACCGCTTATTAAATGAATATAGCAACCTGCAGAAGCAGAATGAAGCTCTAGAGGGGGATTCTTGCGAGCGGGAAATGGAAATCATGTTCCAGAAGTTCGGCTTTGATTTAGAAGACTTACAACGTCCGATTGGAACTTTTTCCGGTGGACAGCAGACGAAAATTGCTTTTATCAAACTGCTTCTTAGCAAGCCGGATATTTTGTTGTTAGACGAGCCGACGAACCATCTGGACCTGCCAACCATCGAGTGGTTGGAAGGTTATTTGAAGAATTATAAAAACGCAGTAGTCATCGTATCCCATGACCGGGCCTTCCTGGACCGGGTGACTACGGTTACTTATGAAATCGAATATCATCACATTACCCGCTATGCAGGCAATTATTCTGCTTTTGTACGGCAGAAAGAAGAAGCCCTGGCAAAGCAGGAAAAAGATTATGAAGCTCAGCAGGCAGAAATCAAACGCCTTAATGAGTGGATTGAAAAATGGAAAAATACGCCGACAAAAGTTACGGCAGCCAGATCCAAAAAGAAAGCCATTGAGCACATGGTATTGATTGAAAAGCCGAGAAAGTTTGATACGACGACCTTTAAGGCATATTTCTCTCCATATCAGGTAAGCTATTCGGAAGTTCTAAATGTAAAGAAACTGAAAATCGGTTATGACCATGAATTAAGCGAAGTGTCCTTTAAGCTGATGCGGGGAGAACGGCTGGCTATTATCGGCGAAAACGGAAAAGGAAAGTCCACTCTTCTGAAAACCATTATGGGACTGGTTCCGGCTTTAGGCGGAGACTTTATTATTGGAAATAATGTGGACCTTGGATATTTCGACCAGCAGTATGCGGTGGTGAATGACGAAGATCCAAATCAGACCGTTTTAGATAACTTCTGGGAAATGTATCCGAAACTGACCAACAATGAAGTACGCAGCACCTTAGGTGCCTTTGCTTTTTCTCAGGAAGAAGTAGAAAAAGAACTGGGACAACTTTCCGGAGGCGAAAGAGTTCGTCTGGCTTTATGTAAAATGTTCTATACCAGACCAAACCTGCTGATCTTAGATGAGCCGACTAACCATATGGATATTCTGGGCAAGGAGTCTTTGGAGCAGATGCTGAAGACCTATACTGGAACGGTGCTTTTCGTTTCCCATGACCGGTATTTTATTGATCAGATTGCGACGGGAATTTTGGATTTCACCGACAACGATGTCATTCAGTACAACTGCACGTATAGAGAATATCTGCAGGAGAGAAATAAGATCGAAGCTCTCGTTGCGGCAAAGAAGGAAGGCGCCAAATCTTCTGGATTGGGAAAAACGGATTCGGATAAAAATGCGGAAGATGCGTCTGCGACTCCTGCACCGGTAAAGAACCCTGGAAAAATCCGTGCGAGAATCGAACGGAAGATTCAGAAGCTGAATGAACAGTTGGAGGCCAACGATGCCCATATTGAAGAATTAAAGGAACAGTTAGCGAATCCGGAACTTTCTTCCGACTACGAAAAGCTGATGGAAATCCAAAAGGAAATCGAAGCGGCTGAAAGTTTATCGGAAGATTTACTGAATCAGATTTTGGAAACGGAAGAAGAATTGGAACAGCAGGGGTGAAAAAGTATGGATAGCTTTGCCTAAGATAAGCCATCACTTTTACCCACTAAGATATGAAGAAACGGTTGCAGAATAGATAATCTGCAACCGTTTTTGTGTAATGTTAAATTCGTTTTATATTACGCATTTGCGGTTTCTGCATCCAGAATCTTGTCCAGATATACTTCTTTTTCCAGCTGGCTAAAATATCGGCTATGAGCTTCCTGGTAAGCACTGTTGAAAGCTGCATCCGTTCCCTGATGAAGGGAAGTTACGTAAGTATGGGCCAGAGAAGCCATTTCCGGATTTACACGGGCAACTACAGAAATACCAATGTTGGAGCAAGTGTCGGAAATACGTTCCAGATTGGATAAAACGTCCAGGAAGTAAATTCCGTTCTGGCTGGAGCAAAGACCGACTCTCAATCGGGTAATGTGGTTGTCATGAAGGGCGTTTACCAGGTCATCCATAACATCCTCTAAAGGCTCGATGCTTTTTGCCGCATCAATATCACGCTTTTCAAAAGCCTGGAAGGTCAGTTCCAGAATTTCATCTAACAGTTTTTTAATAACGCCGATTTCTTTCTTGGCATCTTCCGTAAACTGCGCTTTATTTTCATGCATGTTCAAAGCGGCTTCGGAAATATTGGAAGCATGGTCACCCAACCGCTCGAACTGAGTTGCCAGCTTATTGTATTCATCCAGAATCGCAATGTGCAAATCTTCCTTAACATAAGGCGACAGCTGCATCAGATAATTGCAGACGCTGTCGGTCATCTGGTCAATATATTCTTCTTCCACATCGATTTCCTCTAACACTTGTCGGTCAAATTTATCGAAAAGGCTCAAGGCTTTATGAATGTTTGAGGAAGCTGCATTAATCATTGCGGTAAGAACGTCGTAGCAGCTCTTGAAAGCCAAGGCAGGAGTAGAGAAGAATACCGGATTCAGCTCAGCAAGAGTTTCATCATATTTGCCAGCAGGTTTTGGTTTGTCTTTCACGATTTTGCAGGCCAGCTTTTCTAAGAGTCCGATTATCGGCATCAGCACAATACCGCAGCCCATGTTGAAGACGGTGTTGGAATTGGCGATGGTTCCCGGAGACATTGGTGCATTCCAAAGATTCGTAAACAGTCCAAACTCATGCAGAACCGTTACAACCAGAAGCACGACGATAGTCTCACATAAGTTGTAAAGGATGTTTACAATGCCGACTCTCTTTGCGTCGGTCTGTGCACCGATGTAGCAGACAATACCGGTTGTGATACAGTCACCTAAGTAAACCCCGACGATAATTACGAATCCGACTTTAAACGGTATGGTTCCCGATAGGGCAAAGGCCTGCAGGATAC
>JAZUGA010000155.1:0-12090 GCA_045640945.1 Lachnospiraceae bacterium
CTGAGGGCGCAGAAGCTCAGGTAGCAGCAGCAGAATTTGCAGAAATGGGATGTAATTTCATTTTTGCAGATAGCTTTGGACATGAGCCATACATCATCGGAGCTGCAAAAGAGAACCCAGATGTTCAGTTCTCACATGCAACTGGTACAAGAGCTCATACAGAAGGCTTAAGCAACTACCACAATGCATTTGCATCAATTTACGAAGGCAGATATCTTGCAGGTATCGCAGCTGGATTAAAACTGAATGAAATGATCGAAGCTGGTCAGTTCACAGCAGAAGAAGCAAAGATGGGTTATGTTGGTGCATATCCATACGCAGAAGTTAAATCTGGTTACACATCCTTCTACCTTGGCGCAAAGAGTGTTTGCCCAACAGTAACAATGGACGTTTTATTCACAAACTCATGGTATGATGAGACAGCTGAAAAAGAATGCGCTGACAACCTTATCAAAGGCGGCTGCAAACTGATCAGCCAGCATGCTGACTCCTGGGGAGCTCCATCTGCATGCGAATCTGCAGGCGTTCCTGACGTATCCTACAATGGATCCACAATTTCCGCTTGCCCTAACACATTCATCGTATCTTCCAGAATCGACTGGAGCCCATACTTTGATTATGCATTTGATTGCGTAAAGAACGGCAAAGCTATTGATGCTGACTGGACAGGAACTATCGAAACAGGCAGCGTTGTTCTGACAGACTTCAACGAAGCTGTAGCAGCAGCAGGAACAGTTGAAACTGTTGAAGCAGCTAAACAGGAACTGATTGCAGGCACACGTCACGTATTTGACTGCGCAGCATTCACAGTTGGCGGACAGGCTCTTACATCTTACCTTGCAGACGTAGATGATATGGGTGACTTCGCACCTGAAACAGAAGTTATTGCTGATGGATTCTTCCATGAATCAGAATTCCGCAGCGCTCCATACTTCGATATCGACATCGATGGAATTAACATTCTGTAATTAGATTCATTAATTTTTGGGAGGCCCTTTTTGGGGGCCTCCCAATGTTGCTTTTATGAGAAAATATAAAAGGCTTTGTGTTCCCTCATAAGAACAAAACACAAGATTTAAAGGAGTAAGAATCTTGAACGAGAAAATACCAGTACTACAATTAAGACACATTACGAAAAGATTCGGTGACAAGGTTGTTGCCAACGATGATGTTTCCATGGACGCCTATAAAGGCGAAATTCTTGCGTTATTAGGCGAAAACGGAAGCGGTAAGACAACCTTAATGAACATGATTTCCGGCATTTATTTTCCGGATGAAGGCGAAATATTTGTAAATGGAAAGCCTGTATCTATTAATGATCCGAAAGATGCGTTTGATTTAGGTATCGGCATGATTCATCAGCATTTCAAATTGATTGATGTTATGACTGCTGCGGAAAATATAACGCTGGGTCTTTCGAACGAAGGAAAACTGAATCTGAAGCAGACTGCTCAGAAAATCAATGACATTTGTGAGAAGTATGGATTCGAAGTTGATCCAAACCAGAAAATCTACAACATGTCTGTATCTCAGAAACAGACCGTAGAAATCGTTAAGGTTCTTTATCGTGGCGCAGATATTCTGATTCTGGATGAGCCTACTGCCGTTCTGACTCCTCAGGAGACGGATAAACTGTTTAAGGTTCTCCGAAACATGAAAGCGGACGGAAAGACCATCATCATCATTACTCACAAAATGCATGAGGTGCTGGATATTTCGGACAGAGTAGCGATTCTGCGTAAAGGAAAATATATCTGTGACTATGAGACCAAGCAAGCTTCTGCACAGATCCTGACCGATGCTATGGTTGGACATACGGTTTCTTTGAATATCGAACGTCCGGAACCGGTTGACCCAAAAGTTAGAATCAGCGTTAAGAACTTAACAATCCGTGATAAAGACGGAATCGTTAAAATTGATGATGTCAGCTTCGATGCGAATAGCGGAGAAGTTTTAGGTATTGCAGGTATTGCCGGCAGCGGCCAGAAAGAGCTCCTGGAAGCCATTGCAGGACTCCAGCCTGTAGAAAAAGGAACCATTGAGTATGTAGATGAAGAAGGCGCTCGCGATAATCTTATCGGAAAAGATCCAATGGAAATCGCGAATATGGGCGTTTCCCTGTCTTTCGTTCCGGAAGATCGACTTGGCATGGGACTTGTTGGAAACATGGACCTTTCCGACAATATGATGCTTCGTTCTTTCCGAAGTGGAAAAGGAATCTTTACGGACAGAAAGTCTCCACACAAATTAGCTGAACAGGTAGTTGAGGAACTGGATGTAAATACACCGAACGTAGCTACTCCGGTCCGCAAATTATCGGGTGGAAATGTACAGAAGATTCTTGTAGGAAGAGAAATTGCAAACGCTCCGAAGGTTCTGCTTACGGCATACGCCGTACGAGGCCTGGACATCAATTCCTCTTATACGATTTATGACTTGATTAATAAACAGAAAAAATCAGGAGTAGCTGTAGTTTACGTTGGCGAGGACCTGGACGTGCTTTTGGAATTATGTGATAAGATTCTGGTTCTTTGCGGCGGAAAAGTCAGTGGCATTCTGGACGGAAAAGACGCAGACAAAGCTACCGTAGGCCTGATGATGACAAAAGTGGGAGGAGGAGATATTTATGAATAAAGTTCCTCTGATTCATATTACCAGAAGAAAAGAATTGCCATGGTATCGTTCCTGGGCAATCCGCGTAATCGCGGTTGTACTTGCATTGATCCTTTGCGGCGTTATTACGCTGCTTCTGGTAGGAGAAAACCCGATCAGCATTTACGCTACGATGATTAAGGGTAATTTCGGTACTACAAAGAAGGTATGGAACATGCTGGAAGAACTGGCAATTATGCTTTGTACTTCTTTGGCGTTGGCGCCTGCATTCCGTATGAAGTTCTGGAACCTGGGCGGAGACGGACAGGTTTTAATGGGCTGCTTAGGCTCAGCAGCTGTAATGATTCTTTTAGGCGGAAAGCTTCCGAACATTGTAGTTGTACTGCTGATGCTGGTCGCAGCTATTATTGCAGGTACCATCTGGGCTAGCATTCCTGGATTCTTTAAAGCGAGATTTAATACCAACGAGACCTTGTTCACGTTGATGATGAACTACATAGCGACCCAGATTGTCGCGTTCTTCGTTGTAGTATGGGAAAACCCAAAAGGCTCCAGCAACATTGGTATTATTAACCAGGCTTCCCGTGCTGGATGGCTTCCTACCATTTTCAATCAGAAGTACATGATCATCATTATCGTGGCAGTTCTTCTGACCGTGGCGCTCTATGTTTACATGAAGTATACGAAACATGGCTATGAGATTTCCGTTGTAGGTGAAAGCGAATCCACAGCAAAATATATCGGAATTAAAGTTCGAAAAGTTATTCTCAGAACGGCAGCCCTTTCCGGTGCTATCTGTGGTTTGGTTGGATTCTTATTGGTTGGCGGCGTAAGCCATACTCTGACAACGTCTCTTTCTGCGGGAAGAGGATTTACCGGAGTTATGGTAGCGTGGCTGGGCAAATTCAATCCATTCTTTATGATACTTACAAGTTTTATTCTGGTATTCCTGGATAAAGGCGCAAAAGAAATCACGACAATTTTCGGATTAAATGATTCCTTTGGCTCCATCTTAACCGGACTCATCCTGTTCTTCATCATTGGATGTGAGTTCTTCCTGAACTATCAGATTTCCTTCAGAAAGAAACAGAATAAGGAGGTGGCATAATGTTTAGCTTCTTAGTTCAATTTATTCCACGTGCGGTTGTTCAAGGCGTTCCACTGATGTATGGATGCGTTGGTGAGACCATTACCGAGAAGAGCGGAAACTTAAATCTGGGAACTCCAGGTATTATGTATGTAGGCGGTATTTGCGGAGTTATCGGTGCTTTCTTCTACGAGAATGCAGTTGGCGAGAATATGAATGCTTTTTTAGGCATTTTCATTCCGTTGATGTGCACGCTTATCGGTTCTTTACTGATGGGCCTGATTTACAGCTTCCTTACCGTAACTTTACGTGCGAACCAGAACGTTACCGGTTTAGCCCTGACTACTTTTGGTGTAGGTATTGGAAACTTCTTTGGAGGCTCCCTGATTAAAATTTCAGGTGCAGACGTTCCATCCATCGTTCTTTCCAGAACCAGTAAACTTTTTAGTGCCACCTTACCAGGTGCGTCAAAGTTGGGAGCTGTTGGCGAAATCTTATTCTCCTACAGCACCATGGTATATGTTGCTGTACTTTTTGCCATTCTTGCAGCTTTGATTATTTCAAAAACCAGAGTTGGTTTGAACCTTCGTTCCGTTGGTGAAAGCCCGGCAACAGCAGATGCTGCTGGTATCAACGTAGTGAAGTATAAATATTTTGCTACCTGTATTGGAGCTATGGTTTCTGGATTAGGCGGTCTGTTCTACGTTATGGGATATGCAAGCGGTATCTGGTCCAACGATGCTTTCGGTGACAGAGGATGGTTAGCTCTTGCGCTGGTAATCTTCACCATCTGGCGTCCAGGTCATTCCATTTGGGCTTCCATCATTTTCGGTGGACTGTTCATCCTTCATAACTACATTCCTACTGGTGTAAACCTGGCAAACAAGGAACTGTACAAGATTATTCCATATCTGGCAACCATCATCATTCTGATCATTACTTCCGTTCGAAACAAGAGGGAAAATCAACCGCCAGAGAGTCTGGGACTATCGTACTTCCGAGAAGACCGGTGACGGCCTTGCTGTGTTGTATGATAGAATTTGTGATAAAAATAAAGCCTGCTGCGATTGCAGCAGGCTTCTTTTCTGTTTGATTTCAGGAATGCATTTGATGTTTTTCGGAAACTTTATTTAACAACGACAACAACATCTTTCGTTCCATGATACTGGCCTAAATCCAGGGAAACGGTAACGCAATATTTACCTTTCGAGGAAGTATCTACATTGCCGGATACTTTGATGTATTCGGACACGTCATTTCCGTAGCAGTCGGTCGCGCTGGCTTGGTTCAGTACCAGGGCCTCTGAATACTCCGAACCTTTTTCTACATCAATACTGTTCGGAACTTCCATAGTGAAAGTGTAGGTATGCCATGGATTATCGCTTACAGGGTCTGTCGGGTCCCATCCACGGACTTCCTCAACAGTAGGAGGAATGAACAGAGGAACTGGTTTCTCCATCGGTAATACTTCGTTTTCATCGTAATAGATGTAAACCTCGGTACCGCCTGCACAGAGCTGACCTAAGTATCTTACGTCAGCGATGGACATACGGATGCAGCCCATGGAAGCATAGTTGCCTAACTTGTTATATTCTTCATATTCGATGGTTCCGTGGTCTGTTTCCCAGAAAGGAACAGAATGGAACATGATATCGTTGTTGATTCCATCGATGATACGGTATGCGTAGAGACCTTCCGTTCCATCTGCCATGTAGCACCACTCACAATCCGGTCCGATGATCCATTCTCCTAAATAGAAAGTGCCTTCCGGAGTTTCGTGACCATCTCTGCGGCCGGTGGAACAAGCCATGACACGAAGCGGAGTATATTCGTCGCCGTCTACTTTATAGAGAGTCGTTGCGTTTAAAGCAGTGTTAACGTAAAGAGAGTAGTCCGTGCTGTCGCCAACCGTTGCCCAGTCGTCGGTGATTTCAATATCGTCTCTGCGATAGGTTGGCTCCACATATTCTTTTGGGATATCGTCCGCAGCCGTCGTAGTTTCAATCGGAGATGTTTCTGCAGGCTTTTCTGATTTTTTCTTGTTGCAGGAAACAACGATTACAACAATGATTGCAATCAGAATAAGGAGTGCGATATATGTTGCAATTCGGATTCTGCGGTATTCCCGTTGTTTTTTCTTTGAAAGTTTACGCTTGCGCTGTTTTGCCATTGTTACCTCACGAGTTTATAGATTATTCCGTAATCTCAACCGGAATATAAGCTTCTTTATAAGCATTTCCTAAGGAAATGGATGCGTAGGCATTGTAGCTGCCTGGAGCGCTGTAATCGCCTTCAAAATTAATGTAGGCGTAATGTTTTACATCGTTTCCGAGGCTGTCGGTAATAGAAACATTGCTGTACAGATCATCGTCGTTGCTTCCAGCAGGAAGAGTGATTGTTTCTGTTGAAATATTAATATAATATCCATGCCATGGATTCCAATCTACTGGATCTGTTGGGTCCCACTGATTTAATGGAGCAATGTCGTCTGGAATTTTATAGGAAGAAGGTTTTCCCCAAGGTCCGGCACTGTCCCAGTCATAGAATACGTTTACTTCCGTTCCCCAAGGCATGTTCCAGTAAATCCAGGCCGCGTCTGCTACACAAAGACGGATACAGCCTAAAGAAGCAGGGCTTCCTAATTTATTATATTCGCCGATTTCCATATTGCCAGGCTCCGGACTCCAGGAAGGAACGGCGTGGAAGAGAATGCTTCCGTTAAAACGGGTTACATATTGTGCAACCGAACCATCTACCATCCAGCCCCAATCGTATTTGTCGCTGGTGTAGAAAGTTCCTGTAGGAGTTTCACAGCCTTCCCGTCCGCAGGAGCAGGCCATGACATTTATCGGAGTACGGCTTCCGTCGCTGTTATTTTCGTAAACAGTTACCGTGCAGTATGCTAAGTTTACATCGATGGAGTAGTTACTGTACCAGTAAGTTTCTTCCTCTTCAGTATCAGCTTCCGTGGCGGTAGTAGTTTCTTCCGCGGTCGTTGTAGGAGCAGCAGTAGTAGTCTGCTTCTGCGTCTGCCTTGGAAGAGAGGCAGATTCACTTTCTGGTTCTTCCGGCTTCTTGCCACCACAGCTGCAAGCCATCAGGACACCGGCCAGCGCTAATATCAAAACAGCGATTACGTAACGCTTCATCAGATTCTTTTTCATAGATTTCCCACGGCCTCCTTTGCTAATTTGTCCGCAAGATCATTATACTTGTTTCCGGAATGAGCTTCCACTTTTTTAAACTGAACCGTAATATCTTTACTGATTTCATCGTAAAAAGCTTTGTATTTTTTTGTCCAGGTTTTTTTCGTCTTCCATTCCCCAGTACACCATTTGGCAATGCCTTCGTAGTCGTGATAAATAGTGATTTCTTTATAGCCCCTGGCTCTGGCGGACTTCATGGCCTGGGCAGCTCCCATGATTTCCCCGGCCACATTTCGCATTTCTGCCAGCTCCGGCTCAGAAAAACCTTTGGACAACGTAAAATATTCCGGCTCGCCGTCTTCTTTCATACCACCGGTAAAAAAGACAACGCCGTAGCCGAAACGTTTGGTAGCAATGTTATAACTGCCGTCTACATAAGCGTATGGCATGCTAACTCCTTTTAATATTTTGAAAGATAAGTTTCGATTTCCCAGTCAGATACACGCAGACTGTATTCGTTCCATTCACGTTTCTTCGCTTCGATATATCTGTCATAGATATGAGCGCCTAATACGTCTGCTACAAATTTATCTTTCTGAACTTTATTCAAAGCTTCAAAAAGATTTGCCGGAAGCTTTTTGATACCGCTTCTGGTCAGCTCCCTTTTACTCATCTCAAAGATATTTTTATCAATGGATGGAGGAGGGGTCAAGCCATTTTCAATTCCTTCCAGACCTGCTTCCAGACATAAGGCCAGAGCCAGATATGGATTTGCAGATGGATCCGGGCTGCGGAGCTCGATTCTGGTACTTTGGCCACGGCTGCTAGGAACACGGATCAGAGGAGAGCGGTTCTGGGCAGACCAGGCGATATATACAGGAGCTTCAAAGTCCGGTACAAGACGCTTGTAAGAATTTACAAGAGGGTTTGTTACGATGGCAATGCCTTCAATATGATGCATAATGCCGGCCATGAAGGAATAAGCTTCTTTGCTTAAGCCGTTTTTATCTTTTTCGTTGATAAAAATGTTTTTCCCATTTTTACTCAGGGACATATTTAAATGCATGCCGTTTCCAGCCTGACCATATATCGGTTTTGGCATAAAAGTAGCATACAGATGATGCTTTTCAGAAATTGTTTTTACAGCGTATTTAAAGGTCATGATGCTGTCAGCGGCATGAAGGGCTTCCTGATATTTGAAGTCGATTTCGTGCTG
Organism: Lachnospiraceae bacterium; assembly: GCA_045640945.1. Taxonomy (GTDB): domain Bacteria; phylum Bacillota; class Clostridia; order Lachnospirales; family Lachnospiraceae; genus RGIG5612. Next base: position 8,063 of record JAZUGA010000155.1, read on the forward strand.
CGCCGGACCGCATTCATGATGAGACGCCTCGATGACAAATCCTAAGTCTTCTAAAGCCAGGACAATGTCTTTACGGGCTTCTTCTCCCAGGTCGTTTGGACCTAAGTCAAAGTAACCATTCGTATCATAAGATTCGAAAGTCGGAACACCCCGCTCATTGGTTTTTAATAGATAAAATTCGCATTCCGGACCTACATTTAATTCATAACCTAAAGAAGCGGCGTGGGCGATGGCTTTACGGAGAATATATCTGGGGTCTCCTTCAAAAGGCTCGCCATTTATTCTGCAGACATCACAGATCAGGCGGGCTACTTTTCCATGTTCCTGCCCCCATGGATGGATTGCAAAGGAATCCAGGTCTGGATGGAGTTCCATATCCGATTCTTCAATACGGACGAAGCCGTCAATAGAGGAGCCGTCAAAACGAAGACTGTTGTCTAAGGCTTTTTCCAGCTGGCTCGGAGTAATGGAAACATTCTTCATAGCGCCAAAAATATCCGTAAACTGTAGACGGATAAATTTAATATTTTCTTCTTTTACTATTTTGATAATTTCGTCTTTTGAATACTTCATAACTTTTTTCTGAAGGTGTCTGACAACGTGAACTTGAAAAAGGGTTTGGGCATTTAAAGGGTTTAAAATTTTAAAAGTTCACGACGCCAGACACCACAGGCCTCAAATAAAAACTACCAGTTCTACAGGGATAACTTCATGTCTCCCTCTTTGATCCAGCCAACCTTGCGGAGGAGAGTAGAAACTAACCAGGAAACTACTGCTGGAACGATAATGCTGATAACGATTAATCCAATCCAATCCATTGCGGTGATGCCGCCCTTAGCACCGTTTGCAATGTCATTTATCCAACCGGTGTAAACACCGATCTGGCCAACAAATCCGCAGGTGCCCATTCCGGAAGAAACAGCTGCGCCGTTCATCTGAAGACGGAAGAGACAGGTCGCGATTGGCCCATTTACTAAAGAAGCTACAATTGCCGGAATCCAGATTCTTGGATTCTTTACGATATTTCCCATCTGGAGCATGCTTGTACCGATTCCCTGCGCGAGAAGGCCGCCCCATTTATTTTCTCTAAAACTGATAACTGCAAATCCAACCATCTGTGCGCAGCAGCCTGCAAGAGCAGCGCCGCCAGCCAGACCGGTAAGGCCTAAAGCTGCACAGATTGCAGCAGAGCTGATTGGAAGGGTAAGAGCGATACCGACGATTGCGGAAACCAGCATTCCCATTAAGAAAGGCTGAAGTTCGGTAGCCCACATAATTGCGTTTCCAACAGAGGAAGCTGCCATGCCGATATAAGGTGCCGCAAATACGCTCAAAAGACCGCCAATAAAGATGGTTACCAGAGGAGTCACAATAATATCCACTGGAGTAGTTTTAGACACTAATTTGCCGAATTCTGTGGCGATAAGAACGATGAAATAAACAGCTAAAGGACCGCCGGCTCCGCCACATTCGCATGCGGCCCAGCCAACTGCTACTAAAGAGAATAAAACTAAAGGAGGAGCGTTCAGGGCTTTTCCGATAGCTACTGCCATAGCAGGTCCCATGATTGCGGTGGCAAAAGCACCGATAGTTACTAATAAATCAAAATGACACTGTTCTCCAAGAGTCTTTAAAATCGTACCAATAAGAAGAGAAGCAAAAAGACCTTGAGCCATAGCTCCAAGGGCGTCAACAAAGTAACGTTTTGCTGAAAATACAATGTCCTGTTTCTTTAAAAATTCTGCGAATTTTGACATAACGGACTCCTTTTTGAAATCTTCTGTGAAAATTTTATTGAACGGATTATCTGACATATTTGGCTGTTATTGGGGCTGATAAAACCGCTTCGAAAACATTTTTGCCAAATTGACAATACAAACGTGCCGTTCTGACATAAATAATATGACAAATAGACGAAATAGTCAATAAGAAAATTAAGAAAAATGAAAGAAAATTGACGAAATGACAGTAAAATAATGTCATTATGACAGAAACTTGGAATCGTATGCTGGAAAAACGCTGGGAAAGGTTCGGAATGACCGGAAAACATGCCATTGTGGCATGTGAATTATGCCGTAACGACATATAATGTGTGTCATAATGTCATAAAAATAATAGCTATATGACAAAAAGATAGTAAAATAATGGAAATATTTGAAAAATAAATGCCAGAACGACATACATAACTTGCCAGATCGACATAAAATAATTGCTCACGTGACAAAAATCGGCAGCTATGAGCTGGAAATATGCCAGAAAAGGGCGAAAATGGCAGGAAAAAAGACAGAAAATGCCGTTATGACACATAAAATGTGTCATTGTGACACAAAATAAATGTCATACCGCCATAGAATGAGTGCCAAAATGACAAATATAAACGATAAAATGGCAAAATATAAAACAAAAAATGCCGAAACAACACGAAAACTATGCCATAATGACATAAAACATATGACACGATGACAAATCTACTCTGTCCCGCCGGTGCATTATGAAAGCCCCGTTGGTGCATTGTGAAAGCCCCGTTGGTGCATTATGGAAGCCCCGTTGGTGCATTATGAAAGCCCCGCCGGCATATCATGGAAAATTTGATGTCGAAACTCTCTGAAGCGATGTCAGAGGTCATTGAATAACCATATTTTTATTGATTTTCAATTGGTTTGTATGGTTTTTTGCGCCATAAATCTCATTTCAACCCGTTTTTTATAATAAAAACCCATAAATATATATAGAAAACGCTCTGACTGTACGGTGTTTACCCGTACAAAGCGATTGAAACTCATGAAAATGTATGGCGTTTTGCCTAAATCAATCAGGGTAAATGACTTTGGAAGGAATTTTTTATTTTCAATTATGTAAACGTTGAATTCAAAAATGTTGACATATATACTTTTAGATGATCATTTCTTCATTAAAAATCTTATGTGACTTTTTGCGATTGTTCCTATAAATAAACTCTTGCGACGCTAGCTGTTTCCATAAAAGGCACATTCCGATTATTATGATTTCCCAAACATCTTAAATATTCGTAATCGTATTCACGGTAAATAATCAATTTCAAGCATCATTTCAAGGAGAATATATTAATGGAGGACATATGGAGTTCTACGAACAGGCTGCAAATTATTTGCAGGAATTAGAGAAGAATTTAACCAGATGTAACAAAGGGCTGGCTCAAATGCCAGAGGGAAGGCTGGTGGTGCACTCAAACAATAATCGTTTTGAATTTTATTGCTATAAGGATGAGAAGCAGACATACATAAGAAAGTCGGAAACGGAATTCATCAGTCAGCTTGCGCAGAAGGCCTATCTGACTCATTTTAAAAAGTATGCGGAGAATGAAATTGCTGCTTTGCAGGCTTACTTCCATGTCCGGAAAGATATAGCATCGCCCTTGAAGTTCCTCGAAGAAAATCCAGCCATTTCAACAATGGTTTCACCTAAAATTTTCAAAGGAACGCCGGAACAAAAAAGCTGGGCGCAGGCGCCATATGATCAGCATGATTTTCGCGAGGAGGGCCTGATTATACGGACTGCCCAAGGACATTATGTGCGCAGCAAATCGGAATGCATTATCGCCAATTCCTTGTTTGCGGAAGGCGTTCCGTATCGATATGAAAATATCTTATTCATAAACGGGAAAACATATCGGCCGGATTTTGAAATATATACAATGAATGGAAAGCATATAATCTGGGAACATTTGGGCTTGATGTCAAATCAGGAGTATATGAAGCGAGCGATTGAGAAAATAAAAAATTATATTAACGCCGGTTTTATCCCTGGCATAAATCTTATTCTTACTGCGGACGAAAAAGATGGCATGGGAATTGATTCCTTCATCGTGCGCCAGATTATCCGAACGTATATGATTTGATTAGAGGCTTATGCAGGTCCCTGCGGGACTGCACTGCGGTCGTCTGATACATTCCAGCATGCTTGATGTATTGTCCTTGTCGCTTATGCAGGTCCCTGCGGGACTGCGCTGCGGTCGTCAAGTGCATTCGTGCAAGCACGATGCACTTTCC
>JAZUGA010000156.1:0-8387 GCA_045640945.1 Lachnospiraceae bacterium
GAAATGTTCAAGGTAGACCGTGAGAACAAAGTTGTTGTTTACATGACTGGCGGCACTGGTATTTTCCAGGCATTAATGGCATTCATGGGATTCACAGAAGGTCTTTGCGCATTATCCGAAGAACCAGAAGAGTGCGAAGCATTATTCGATTACTTCACAGACTTCTACTGCACAATTATGGAAAACTGCATCGATTACTACAAACCAGATGCAATCCAGCTGACAGACGATACAGCTGCATGGGGAAATCCTTTTGTATCTCTTCCAATGTTCCAGAGATATTTCGTTCCTCGTTACAGCAGATTTACACAGTTTGCAAAAGACAGAGGTCTTTTCGTTACATATCATAACTGCGGTAAATGCGAAAGCTTCATGCCAGATATGATTGAAAAAGTTGGCGTTACTGTATGGGATCCAGCTCAGGACTGCAACGACCTGATGGCTCTTAAGAACAAATATGGCAACAGACTGATCATGTCCGGATGTATCAACGGTTCTTCTACATTCGTAGCTGACGACTTAACAGAAGACAGAATCCGTGAGATCCTTTGGGATGTAGCTAACAAATACGCACCAGGCGGCGGCTTCTTCTTCCAGGCAAGCTTCATCATTCCTGATGAGACAAATCAGTATGATATCTGGAGAAGAGATACTGTATTCAACGTTATGGATGAAATCAGTAAAGAATTCTACAAGAAATAATTAAGGAGAATTACTATGGCACAGTTAACAGAGCGCGAGAACTATTTAATGGCAGTTCGTGGCGAACAGCCAGAATGGATTCCACATATCACGATGGAACGTGGAATTAAAGGACCTACCACTGGAGCATCACCATCATTCTTAATGTCACATATGTTCCCAGGTGGAGACCACAAAGATATTTGGGGTGTTGAATACATCACAAGTAAAGAAGCAGCAGGCGGAATGATCCCTAAAACATGGGACTTCTTATTAGACGATATCACAAAATGGCATGATGTTATCAAAGCTCCAGATCTTAGCGGATTTGATTGGGAAATGATGGCAAAGAAAGACCTTGAAATGTTCAAACCAGACCGTGAGAACCAGATCGTTACTTACTCAGCAGGCGGCTCAGGACTTTTCCAGGCATTAATGGCATTCATGGGATTCACAGAAGGCCTTTGCGCATTATTCGATGAACCAGAAGAGTGCGAAGCACTGTTCGATTACATCACAGATTTCTATTGTGAAGTTATGGATCACACTGTTGATCTTTACAAACCAGACGCAATCCAGCTGACAGACGATACTGCTGCATGGGGAAATCCTTTCGTATCATTAGAAATGTTCCAGCAGTTCTTCGTTCCACGTTATGCTAGATTTACACAGTATGCAAAAGACAGAGGTCTTTTCGTTACATATCATAACTGTGGCAAATGCGAAAGCTTCATGGACGATATGGTTAACATCGTTGGTGTTAAGGTTTGGGACCCAGCTCAGAACTGCAACGACTTAGCAGCAATCAAGAAGAAATTCGGTAACAACCTGATCATGTCCGGATGTATCAACGGTTCTACAACCTTCGAAGTTAAAGACTTAACAGAAGAAAAGATTTATGACATTGTTTGGGATGTAGCTAACCAGTACGCACCAGGCGGCGGCTTCTTCTTCCAGAGTCACTTCATCATTCCAGATGAAACAAACGAATTCGATATTTGGAGAAAGAACACTGTTAACAAAGCTATGGACGAAGTTGGACACGAGTTCTACAAGAAATAATTTCTACCGAAATAACAATCAAGACCGCTGGGAAACCAGCGGTCTTTTTTGATTTACTTATAACAGTCCGTATGGTAACATTTTATCTGGGAAAAGATATTTCATACCTAAAAAAAGGAAGGGAGAAAAACTATGGCACAGTTAACAGAAAAAGAGAACTATTTACGTTGCATTAGAGGCGAACAGCCGGAATGGATTCCGGTTATTACTATGGACCCTGCTATTAAAGGACCTACTGGTGGAGCATCACCATCCTTCATGATGAGAGCTATGGATCCAAACGGCGACCACAGAGATATTTGGGGCGTTGAGTATATTACCAGTAAAGAAGCAGCAGGCGGAATGATCCCTAAGACATGGGACTTCATCCTTGACGACATCACAAAATGGCATGATGTTATTAAAGCTCCATCACTGGAAGGCATTGACTGGGAAATGATGGCAAAGAAAGATATGGAAAGAATGCCGGTAGACCGCGAGAATCAGGCAGTTACCTACGGCGCTGGCGGCGGCGGAATCTTCCAGAACTTAATGGCATTCATGGGATTCACAGAAGGCCTTTGCGCTCTGTCAGAAGAACCAGAAGAATGTGAAGCACTTTTCGATTACTTAACAGATTTCTACTGCCAGGTTATTGAAAAAACTATTGATTTATACAAACCAGACGTAATGTCTATCGGTGATGATACAGCAGCATGGGGAAATCCTTTCGTATCCCTGAACATGTTCCAGAAATTCTTCGTACCTCGTTATGCAAGACTTACCGATTACGCTAAGGAAAGAGATCTTCCGATTACTTACCATAACTGCGGAAAATGCGAAATCTTCTTAGATGATATGGTTAACACCGTTGGTATCAATGCATGGGACCCTGCACAGAACTGCAACGACCTTGCTGGTATCAAAGCAAAATTCGGTAACAGACTGATTCTTTCCGGATGTATCAATGGTTCTTCTACATTCGTAGCAGACGACTTAACCGAAGAAAAGATTCGCGACATTCTTTGGGATGTAGCTAATAAGTACGCACCAGGCGGCGGCTTCTTCTTCCAGGTATTCTTACTGATCGATGATAAGACAGACAAATACATGCAGTGGAAGAAAGATACCATCAACAAAGTAATGTTTGAAATCAGTAAAGAATTCTACAAATAAAAAACAAGGAGAGTTAACAATGGCACAGTTAACAGAGAAAGAAAACTATTTTATGTGTTTACGTGGCGAAGTTCCTGAGTGGATTCCGCACATGGCAGCAGATCCTTCCTACAAATGGGAACGCGCAACCGCTGGCGCATCACCATCTTTCTTAATGAAAGCTATGGATCCAAATGGAGACCATAAGGACATCTGGGGCGTTGAGCATGTAACCAGCAAAGAAGCTGGCGGCGCTATGATTCCTAAGACATGGGACTTCATTCTTGACGACATCACAAAATGGCGTGATGTAATCAAAGCTCCAAATCTTGACGAAATCGATTTCGAGCAGATGGCAAAGAAAGATTTAGAGAAAGCAAACATCGACCGTTCCAAACAGGCTGTACAGTACGGCGTAGCAGGAACTGGTTACTTCCAGCACTTAATGGCATTCATGGGCTTCACTGAGGGCCTTTGCGCATTATATGAAGAACCAGAAGAATGCGAAGAATTATTCCAGTACTTAAGCGATTTCTATGTAGAAGTTGTAAATCGTTCTATCGATTACTATCAGCCGGATATCATGTCTTTAGTAGACGATACCGCTGCATGGGGAAATCCTTTCATTTCCGTTGAAATGTACGATAAATTCTTACTTCCACATTATAAGAGATTATCCGACATCGCTCATGACAGAGATATGTTCGTAAGCTTCCATAACTGCGGAAAATGCGAATGCTTCGTAGACGATATGGTTAACGTACTTGGCGTTAATGTATGGAACCCAGCTCAGAACTGCAACGACTTAGTAGCTATTAAGGAAAAATACGGCAGCAAGTTCGTAATGGCAGGCTGCATCAACTCTTCTTCCACCTTCCAGGCGGACTTAAACGAAGAGCAGATTCGGGAAATCGTTTGGGACGTAGCAAACACCTACGCACCAGGCGGCGGCTTCTGTTTCATGGCTTCCTTTATCATTCCAGATCCAAACGATCAGAAAGCTATCTGGAAGAGAGATATGGTTAATGAAGTTATGCATGAAGTATCACGCGAATTCTATAAAAAATAATTTAGTTTAATTTTGCGAAACGGCACCCTGCTTCAGGGTGCTGTTTCTAACTTTAAGGAGAAAAACATGGGCGTTAAAACACGTACTTTTAGCGGCGTTACCACAAACGAAATTCTGCCGCGTGAAATAAAACATCAGGAATTATCCAGAAGGGCAGCAGGGGAAGGTGTTGTTCTGTTAAAGAACGAGAACTCTCTTCCGATTTCTGCAGATGAGAAAATTGCCATTTATGGCAACGGCATCCAGAAAATCATGAAAGGCGGAAGCGGCTCCGGCGATGTAAATGAGCGCAGAGTAGTTTCCTTCCTGGAAGGATTAAAAGCTGCGGGCTTTACCGTAATTAATGAAGGCGATGTTCAGGACAATATGGATGCTTTTGTAAAAGCCCGTCTGGAATGGAGAGACCGGATTCATGAGAAACTGGCAAACTTTTCTGCTGGCGACACGATGAACTTCCTTAAAGTTATGGCAGAAACAAAAGTAGCACCAGTGGACATTATTGATGTGAAGGAAGCAGATGTGCTTGCAGCAGATGCGGCTGTTTATCTGATCAGTCGTCAGGCTGGGGAAGGCAAAGACCGTCCACTGGCTGAAGGAGAATGGTATCTGACAGCGAAGGAAAAAGACCAGTTAGATTACCTGGCAAAGAACTGCAAGAATCTGATTGTGCTGGTTAACGCCGGTGGTCAGGTGGACATTGCCTCCCTTCAGGAAAATGAAAATGTAAATTCCATTGTGTATGTATCTCAGCCGGGCATGGAAGCAGGTCATGTTATTGCAGACATTCTGACGGGAAAGGTTTGTCCGTCCGGCAGACTGGCAACGACCTGGGCAAAGCGTTATGAGGACTTTCCGAATGCCCAGACCTTCAGCTATGTAAACGGCGATACAACCAATGAAAAATATGAAGAAGGAATTTACGTGGGCTATCGATATTTCGACAGCTTCGGCGTAGAGCCTTTATATCCGTTCGGCTACGGTCTTTCTTATACAAGCTTTGACCGGAAAGCGGGAGACGTTACGGTGGACGGCAATACCGTTTCCGTAAAAGTGACCGTAACAAATACGGGAGATGTTGCCGGAAAACATGTAGTTCCGTTATTCGCTTCCTGCCCACAAGGCGCCGATGGAAAAGAATTAAAGAAATTAGTTGGATTTAAGAAAACCAATCTTTTGGCTCCAGGCCAGGAACAGACGCTTACGATTTCCTTTGATGCGAAAACCGTTGCAGCTTTTCTGCAGGAACGTTCCGCATGGGTGGTAGAAGCTGGCTCCTACATTCTGCTGATGGGCGCTCCATGCGGCTGCGTAACACCAGTCGGCGTTCTGGAAGTAGCAGAAGATATTGTTCTCGAAGAAGTAAAACATATTTCTCCTCTGCAGACGGAACTGAATGAAATCCGTCCGGACGGAAAGGTAATTGAAGAGGCGAGAGGACAGTGGCTGGCAGCAGCAAAAGAGAACGGACTTCCTGCTTTGGCTTATGCGCCGAAAGCGGAAGTAAAAGAACGACTTCCGGAAAGCCCATATCATGAAAAGGCAAAAGAAATTGCGGCACAGATGAGCTATGAAGAGCTGACTGCGATTTTAATGGGCGAGATTACAAAGGGACAGGATCATGTGGTAGAAAATCAGCTGGTAGAGACGGGAATGTTCGTTCCAGGCGCAGCGGGAGAAACCAGCTGCCGCTTTACCGAAAAATATGGTGTTCCTGCTATTTCCATGGCAGACGGTCCGGCAGGCCTTCGCGTCATTACCCATTACGATGCAGACAATGCTACGGGAAAGATTTATGGACAGGGAACGGTCAGCGCAATTCAGGGCGGCTTCCTTGCAAAGGAATATCATAGAGAAAACGCAACGACTTACTATATGTACACCACCGCTTTCCCGGTAGGAACCTTGCTGGCTCAGACCTGGAATCTGGACCTGGTAGAAGAGGTAGGCCAGGCTGTTGGCAAAGAGATGGAAGAATATAAGATTGCTTGGTGGCTGGCACCGGGCATGAATATTCATCGAAACCCTCTCTGCGGAAGAAACTTTGAGCATTATTCCGAGGAGCCGGTAGTAGCTGGAAAAATGGGCGCATCCATGACCAAGGGCGTTCAGTCCATTCCGGGCGTAGGAACGACAGTGAAGCATTTCGCATGCAACAATCAGGAGGACAACCGCTTCTTCTCCAACAGTATTCTGTCGGAGCGCGCGCTGAGAGAAATTTATTTGCGTGGATTTGAAATTACGGTAAAAGAATCCCAGCCGATGTGCATTATGTCTTCTTACAATCTGATCAACGGTGTTTCTGCAGCAAATAATGCAGACACTTTGACCGTGGCTCTGAGAGAAGAGTGGGACTTCAAGGGAATTGTCATGACCGACTGGACCACAACCATTAACGGAAGTGCGACCGCATACAAATGCGCTATCGCAGGAAATGATTTAATCATGCCTGCAGGAAAAACGGATGTTGCAAACGTTATGGCAGCCTTAGAATCCGGCGATCTTCCAAGAGAAAAGGCGGAAGAATGCGCGGTAAGAATGATAGAAGTATTATTTGCTACTTTGGGTATGGAAGATCCAAAACCATACCAGTGGGTAAAATAAAAATATTGAAAAAACAAACAGAGGGCGTGTGAAAAAAATTTCACACGCCCTTTTTTCTTTTTCAGCGAAAAAGCTAAGCCGTGTACGTTCTCGGTTCTTCCCCTCAGCGAAAAAGCTAAGCTGTGTACGCAAGAAGGCCGATTTCCATTGATTGTTTTTCGTATTTCCGTACATGCCCTGGAATTTTCGCAGGACGAAACTCCGCGAGGCGTACATGCCCTGGAATTTTCGCAGAGCGGGCCTTCGCCGCCCGTACATACTTGATGCCTTCGTTAAAATCTATAATAGGAATTGATTGAATAAAAACATATGGCGTTTAGTGCTTTCAAATCAATAGATTAAAACTGCAATCAGTCAATTTCCTGTAGGAGAATGCCTCCAGGACTATAGGTGATGGCGTATTCGATGATTTCGCCGCCGGCATTTCGGAAAGTTACGATGGTAGTTCCATCCTGCTTTCCGGTAATGGATACATGACCGCTTTCATCCACCTGAATTTCGGCAATGGAATCGTCGGAAAGAGTATATTCCCATTGGCCTGCAGGCAAATCCATAGTGGCTTTGTCATTTGGCTTTCCAATAACGATCAGCACTACGAAAACGATAATGCATATAACGAAAGGAATGAGCTTGCGATGCTTCGGCATAAGGGCAAAAGACAGAAAGGCCGCAAGAAGGATGCAGAACAGTACGCTGATCAGGTTGCGCGGGAAATTATGAACCATGCCCCAGAAATAGGCAGACGCAATATATCCTAAACCGCCAGCAGCGATGGAAAGAACGAGAACCGAAATCCAATCTTCTCTTCTTATCTGGTAAGCAATGATTGCGCCCGGCAGAGTCAGCAGGGTGATATAGAACCATCTCGGATAGTACATGAAAACGCCCCAGCCCATGCTCTCAAAAGGAACTTCGATAAGGAAAATCAAAGGCTGGCTGATCAGGAAGAAAAGGAAAGTTTTTAATGCTGCTTCCCACCATCTGGTGCAATTTACGATGATAAATAAAGCAAAAAGAATCCAGCATTCGTAACCGATGGCGATGTTCTGAAAAGAGGTGCCTTTTAGGAAAGGAATCTCATTGCAGGCAACGGTTATGATAGCTGCAATAATGGCGAAAAGAATGACTTTTAACCATCCCATTTTTTGATGGGTAAAACAATATTTTAATGTATACATAAATACGCCTCTGCAAAATAATTTTATAGTATTGTAACATATTTCCCTGAACTGCAAGGGAAGAATTATATACCAAAATTCATGACTTAGAGTGGGGGAAAAAATACACAAAAAATACTTGCTGAAAACAGGTATTTATGGAACTTTTTTTGCCTGTTTTTTTCATCAGACTATTGAATGTAAACACAAGATGTTGTAGAATTTTTAACGTAGACTAGGCTAACTGTGGGCGCTAGTGCTATTTTTGATTTTTAAATATTATTTGCCGGAGTGCAGGTGTGTGATCTGATGAAGACCTGCACATATTTTTAAAGGTAATGTTAGTAAGTACTTCCTACTATTAGAAGCGGTTCAAACGCAGAGCATGGTGTTCGTTGGGAAGCTCGCCTACTACGGTGAGAAGTCCGGCAGCAAGGAGACCAAAAACGGATGACAGCCAAAGAATTGCAGAAACTCAGCAGACGGGATCTGCTGGAGCTGCTGGTTCAGCAGGAACAACAGAAAGAAGAACTTCAGGCCAGGGTGGCAGAACTGGAAGAACTCCTGGCTGACCGAACTGTTGACATCCGGAATGCGGGAACTCTTGCGGAAGCGATGCTGACTTTGAACGGCGTATTTGAAACTGCGGACAAAGCGGCGGCGCAGTATCTTGAAAACATAAA
>JAZUGA010000157.1:0-1752 GCA_045640945.1 Lachnospiraceae bacterium
TGCATAAATACAATCCCAACCCGCTGGATTTTTTCTCCATTCGTCCATTAATGCCGGTGTAGCCTTTCTCAAATATTCTCGGCAGATCTTCCGCCGAAATACCAATTCCCGTATCCCGGATACATAAGGTCTCCCCTTCGGTGTAGATAAAAACGCCGCCTTCCGGAGTGTACTTCACGGCATTGGAAAAAATCTGCTCCAGCATGCAGGAAAACCATTTCTTATCGGTAACGATTCTCTGATGAGATTCCTGAAAGTTTAAGGACAATTTCCGGTGAATAAACTGTGGCGCAAATTTTCGGATGCTTTCCCGTACCAAATCATCTACCGAGTACTCTTTTACTACCAAGTCGTTGGTCTCGCTATTCAGCCGGATGTATTGCAATACCATTTCCACATATTGCTCAATACGGAACAGTTCGATGGAAAGCTCATGGTTTTCTTTCGTGTCCTGTTCCGCCAGCTTCATTCGCATAACGGAAATTGGTGTTTTGATTTGATGAACCCAGGTCGTGTAATAGTCCGTCATGTCCTGGCGTTCCCTATCAAAGGCCGCTGTCAGTTCCTCAATCTTACTTCCTAGGGCCCGCACCATTTCCTGATAATCTTTTTCTTCTAAGGACGTAGGGTCCGGAAAATTCATCCATTCCGTCAAAATCCCATTCCGAATCCGTTCTCGTTTCGCCGCCTTCCGGGTCTCCGATAAGTAAAAAATAAAAAAGGAAACCAGACCAATAAACACCAGAATGGCAATCACATAAAATCCCGGTTCCAAAGGAAGTTCATATAGCAAAAAGACTGCCAAAATAACCGCAGCCATTACCAGATAGGCAATGATCACGGCTCTGCTTTTCTTTATGCAGTTCTTAAATACGCTTTTGCTACGATTACTTTTCATGTTCTTCTCGGCATTTTCAAACTACTCAATAAGATATCCGCTGCCCGGCTTTGTGGTAATAACCTCCGTCAAGCCTTCCTCATCCAATTTCTTTCTCAAACGGGCCACATTTACGGTCAGTGTATTTTCTTCCACGTAGCAGTCATCTTGCCACAGGTTCGTCATCAGTAAATCTCTGCTGACGATTTTCCCCTTATTCTCCAATAAGGTCTGCAAGATGCGGAATTCATTTTTCGTCAGCTCAATTCGTTTTCCTTCATACTCTACGCTTCCGTCATTTAAGTTTAAAACGGCTCCATGGAATTCCATGAAAGGAGCGCTGTCTGCCAATTCGTAGGTACGGCGCAACACGGCCTGGACCTTCGCCGTCAAGACCATAGGGTCTACCGGCTTCGCAATAAAGTCATCGCCGCCCATGTTAATGGCCATAACGATGTTCATATTATCGGAAGCAGAAGAAATAAAAACCACAGGTACAGTGGAAACCTTTCGGATTTCACTGCACCAATGGTAACCGTTGTAAAACGGGAGCATTATATCTAAGAGCACCAGCTGGGGCTGATAGTCCAAAAATGACTTCATTACGTCATTGAATTCTTTGACCAGCTCTACGCTGTTTCCCCAGCTCTCTATTTGTTTTTTCATGTCTTCGGCTAAAGCGAAGTCGTCTTCCACTAACAAGATGCGATACATTTTCAGTCCTCATTATGAACAATTTTGTAGTAGGTTCTTTCAGTTAAAGTATATATCACCACGTAAATCACCGCAAATGCCACGAAGCAAATGGCTGCATACATCACAAAGGTCCACGGATTAGAAAGGAGCAATACTTTCAGTAATTTGGTCAAAAGCGG
>JAZUGA010000158.1:0-9381 GCA_045640945.1 Lachnospiraceae bacterium
ACTTTGGTATCAGAAAGAACTTACTTGAATATGACGAAGTAATGAATGAACAGCGTGAGATTATTTATGCTGAAAGATTAAGAGTTCTTAACGGCGAATCTATGCGTGAGTCTGTTTATACTATGATTGACGCAACAATTAACCACATTGTAGATGCTGGAATTGCTGAAGGAACAAAACCTGAAGAATGGGATATGGTAAGCCTTAATGAAATGTGGATGCCTATCTTTATTGAACAGATACGTCTTACCGAAGAGCAGATGAATGGCACCTATACCAGGGAAGAATTCAGGGAATACCTGATAAATAAAGGACATGAACTTTACGCTGCAAAAGAGGCTGAATTCCCAGTAGAAGAGCACTTGCGTGAAGTTGAGCGTGTAGTTTTATTAAGAGTCATTGACAGACACTGGATGGATCACATTGATGATATGGATCAGCTCCGTCAGGGTATCGGACTTCAGGCTTACGGTCAGAGAGACCCGGTTGTTGAATATAAGATGGCCGGATATGACATGTTCGATGATATGATCGCAGGTATTCAGGAAGATACAGTTCGTACAATGCTTCACATTACTATCCAGCAGGAAGTTAAACGTGAGCAGGTGGCACAGCCTTTAGCAACAAATAAGGATGATTCACTTGCTAAGGCACCTAAAAAGCGTGCTGATAAGAAGGTTTATCCGAACGATCCTTGTCCATGCGGAAGCGGTAAAAAATATAAGAACTGTCACGGAAGAATCGCATAAATAATTTATAGCATTAAACTTGAAAAGCTGGAATGAAATACTTCGTTCCAGCTTTTTTTATGATATAATAGAATTGCTATTTATCGGTTTCTATCAGGAGGACTTATGAACAAAAAATTACTGAAGAAAACTTTGGCTTTTATATTAATCTTTGCAGTAACCGTTACTTCATTTGTAATGCCAGTTATGGCTTATTATCCGGAAGAAACGGTAAGCCAAAAAGATATCCGTCTTAACGTGGATGGAGAGGAACTTGAATACCAGGATTCCTGGGATGAAATGTATCCTTACGGAACTTTTGCATTTGCGGACAATGAGGTGGAAACGAAGGAAGGAAGCGAAGAACTTATTATTCCTGTGTACCGTTTAGGTGGAACGGAGGGGCGTGTAACTGCCGTTATCAGCTTTTCTCCGTCTGTATTTGCAAAGGAAGACGGATCCTATTCTTTTGAGAATGCGGTATCGGCCAGAGATGATATTCAGATAGAGTATGAAGCGGCTCAGACCATTGCCCAGTATCAAGCTTTGGGTATGCCTTCTTTGATGCCTGCACCGGAGGGAGTCAATCTGTCTCTTACGGCAGACAGTGAGAATGAAAGCGTCGGAATCATTACGCTTTGTGATGATGAGGGAAATGCAATGGAGGCAGATGTCTATCGGTGGCAATACAGGGACGAGGACGGAGCTTTCCGAAATATTGATGAAGCGGAGCAAGGTACTTTACGTATCGCTCTTGAAGATGTATTGAATGATCAGGGCGAATTCCTTTTTGATTACCGCTGCATTTATATGCAGGAGGAAACATATTATTGTTCCCCAACTCTAGTGACAAAAAACACATATGATCCGGAAGAAGATGACGCAAAGACAATTCCGGAAGATTGCCCATATCAGGAAGACCCGGTATATCTTCCTTTAGAAACCGAAGAGGAGTATGGAGGATTTGAATTTAAACTTACTTTTGCCGAAGGCGAGTGGGTGAAAAATATAAAAATCACAACAAAAAATGATGAGCTTCCGGAACAGTCTGAACTCGGAATTTTTGCAATAACGGAATGTATTGGCGGAGAAAACAGCAGTCTTTGCAATTCCCTGACATTAACCGTAAATGATGACGATTTTGACAAGATTGAAGCTTCTAAGATCGGATTTAAGTTTACCTCCTTTTCCGTTGACCAGGATGCAGGAAAAATAAAAATCCCGGTAGAAAGAACTGGCGATTTAAGCTATATCACAACCGTCCATTACAAAACCATCGAAGGAACAGCAAAAGAAGGAAAGCAGTATGCAGTTACCGAAGGCGACCTGGTTCTTGGTGGAGAGGACGCAAGTGCAGAAATTGCGATTCCTCTTGTAGCTGAGAAAAAAAGAGACCAGGAATTGACTTTTACGGTAGAGCTTTCGGATATCAAGGGCGGCGGAACAGAGAGTAAGTGTACCTTTACGGAAAATACCGTCTGCACAGTAAGTCTGACAAGTAGTGGAGAGGCTTTAATTCATGAAGCTGGATTGAATCTAGCTTCCGTTCTTGGAAAAACTACAGGAGAAGATAATTCTGCAAAAGTTTCTGAGGCGGAAAGTACCGTGATTCCGGAAAATGCCGGCTTGGAAATTGAAGAAAAAAAAGATGACTTTGAAACAATTGATGGTGTTTATGTAGATACTTCCAGGATGAACAGTTATACCTATCCGGATGCTATTCAGCTTCGCCGGGATAGTTTATACGACAGTACTGCGGCTTATTGGAAAGATAAGGAGACACCAGTTGGAGCCAGCAATTCTGCAGAAGATGTTGTAGGCTACCGCAACAGCTTTACTACTCCGGAATTTGAGACTAACAGTAAATCCGTAGATAAAAATAATAAATATGGATTCTCTTTAAGCGGAGGAACCTATGGAAATTCTGTTCAGATGTCCCATAACGATTCCACGATTTCTCCTACGACCCTAAAGATTGAAGATGCATCATTGCTTTTCAGTAAAGTAGAATCCAGAGTATATCTTCCTACCGTGGGAGTTGCCCGTTGGGACGGTGATAAAAGGCTGTCAGCATCGAATTGCCGTTATGTCATGCCGTTTACGAAGATGAACGTCAATTATAAAGATGAATCTTCAAATTCAGTGCAGACTAATCATGACCCTCAGCCTTTTGATGATAATAAAAATATTTCTCTTACACGTTCAAAATCCTTAAGTATGGATTTTGCTTTCAAACCAGGATCTTTTGATATCAGCATGGCATTGGTGCTGAATAAGAGCGGTTCTGCTTCCGAAGTAAGAAACAGCTCGGTAAGCGAAAAGCAATATGCAAATGGTTCTTCGATTTACCGGATGGAAAGGCTGAGCTTTACAAGACGTGTATTTGCAAAGACCGGAACCATCGGCCTGAATATTTACACAGCGAATGATGAAGACACACATGGAGACTATGCACTCTTAGATTCTGATACCGAAGTTTATAAACATTTAAGACCTTCAGTAACCTTAGTACAGGGCGAAAGTGGTGTTACTACAGGCGGCGCTCTTTATGTAGGATCTAAACTTCGGGTAGAACTGAATAATACAGCAACATATTCTCCATACAAAGGAGCTTCTGATGATTGTGCCATTTATATTTCAAAAGCAGATGGAACAAAAGTTCCTTGTAAAATCGAAAGAGAAGGGGAAACGAATGCATATTATGTAACCTGGCTCTGGGATGGCATGACGGAAGCAGACCTGAAAGAGAATTATGCCATCAATGTAATCGTGGAAAGACGTCAGGATGTTGTTATTAACATTAAACCGTCGATTAAGAAAGACCAATACGGAAATACCAGCACAGATTACCAGGATGTAAGTGCTGCTTACGATAAACTTAAGAAAAATAAAGATGGAAGTGATGCCGAAATCACCTTCAATTATTCTGCACACAATGACAAGGCACCATATTTCACTCAGACACAGAAAACAATGCCTTTTGGCAGAACGTTAGATTCTTCTGGTGTCAAAACCATCACTCCAGATTCCGCGTTTGGAGTTACGGATTTGCAATCCATAAACTTTGGTTTGGATGAAACTGATCTGGTCATCTTTAATGGAAAACTGTACAAGGGAAATGAAGAAATCTTTCTGGAAATGAAGGATCTTTCTTCCACTAAGCTGACATTCACCATTTACGATGAAGATAGTATTGAAGAAAGTAACATTATGGAGGCAACGATTTCTCATAGCCAGCTTTTCTTTGATGGAAACGGAAATGGACGGATTGACGGATATTTTGATGAAAATATTGGATATTTTGTTCTGGATGAAGAATCTGGTGACAAAGACTATGGTATTGTTTCAGGAAATATCAACCAGAAATATCTTATGCCGGAAGTGGATGCGAATGGAAATATCCATCAGTATTTCCTGAAGGTTTTCTACAACCTGACCCCAAGAGCTGTATATGGGGAAGATGATGGAGTAACTGCCCAGATTCTTCCGGCGTTCATAACTTCTCTCACTGACGCCGATTCTCTTGCACAGCTGACTTCGGAGCAGAAAAGCTACCGTATTATTCAGGCAGGTGCTTCCAAAGCAAATGTGAAGTCTGAAGAATCAAAAACTGGTTGGGAGATCATCGATATCCCAGACACATCGGAGGGACATCCAATTTATGGTCCTGCTGCTACGAAACTTTCTACTGTAGATATTCCTTTAGGAGGTGACCTTACCTCCTTAACGGGCTCCACAGTCACAACAGAAGGTGGTGCTTCCAAAGCATTGGATATTCCGGAATATTGTGGAAATATGCGCATGGATTATGATTCTCCAGAAGAAATCCTTGTAAAGGATTATAACGGAAATTCAAAATCTGTAGCTGATGCGAATGATTATCTGGGAGCTTTTATCAACAATACAACATATTTCCTTTGTGTTCAGGAAACCAGGGAAATCAAGACACATAATGATGTAAATCCGGAATCGGCAACCTTGGGCGATTTTGTTGTAATTCCGGATGGCGATTTGACTGGCCAGCTTCAGGGCGTTGACAGTCCGGAACTGGATTATAATTCGAAAAGTGTAGCGTCCATCGGCTATGGATCGGATATTGATACCAATATTAATCTTCCAACATTCTCATTTGATGCTCTTGGAGTAGATGTATCTACTTTTGGTGGAAACCAGATGCTGATTTCTTATGGTATCCCGGTAGCTCAATGGACGGGTGGCGATAAATGGTCCAGCACACGTCATAAAGATGAAGACGGAAATGACGTTGCAGAAGGAATTGATACCGATGGCAATAAGATTAAAGATGTGACAACCAAACGTAAAGGTGAGGATGGAAAAGAATATTATACACAGACCCGAACCGTAGAGGAACCATCTGAAATGGTCCGTATTGAAGGAGACCCAGTCTCCTTTGCAAAGAAGACCGTAGTACATGAGGTTGTTTATGATAGTGAAACGAACGAGAAAACCTATAAAAATACAACAACCTACACAGATCGTTATCATCTGGAAGAAAGTGGAGAAAAAACGATTGTAGTAGAAGATCCAGATGTAACAGTTACCGACTTTAATCAGCCAAACACCATGACAAGAACGCCGCTGACGAAATTGCTTGAGGGAACTGGAAAGAGCTTGTCTTTCGGTGATGTTTGGGGACCTGTTTCAAAGGCTTTAAATGGAGGTTCCTTATTTGATGATGAAAGCCTTAAAGATGCTAAGAATGGTCTGAACCGCTCGAAGAAAATTTCCTTTACAGTAATTGTAAAGGGAGCTGTTTTACTGGAATATGATGGAATTAAAGGCGATTGGGGAATTGTAAAAGGAACAGTTGGTTTTGTTGGCGTTGCCTCTTTTGAAATCAAGAGCCGTTTCCCTGCATGTCCGATTTTCTATATGTTCCTCCGGATTTCAGGATCGGTAGGCGCCGAAGCAGAAATTAAGACAGCGTCAGTGAAAAAAGAAAAAGGGCCAATGGAAGTCATTTCCGGAAGTTCCTATAGCACAGGTACCAATACATATTCCCTGAATACTGGACAGGAGATGATTTTCCGGTTGGATATGAGCGTTGCCAATGGATTCAGTATGAATCTGGACGGCAAAGTAAATATGGCTGTTTCGGACAGTAAGTCCAACTTTGAGGGAGACCATAAGCTGACGGCAGGAACCCTGACCTCAGATGGTAAGAAAGGAACTGATGTCCAGCTGCGTGATTATGGAAAAACTGTTTATGTCTGCCTTGTTGCCCGTCAGGATGGAGTGCAGATTCAGAATCCTTTTGCTATGGATTTCCAGAAGCAGAAGGCATACTTCAACGGAGTAGCAGTATCTGCGGGCTTAAATCTGGAATTTGGTTTTGGTGTAGGTATAGAAGTATGTAAATTTGAGGTATTCCTGAAATTTAACTTCAAGATTGTATTTAAGTTAGGCGGATATAATCCAGAAACAGACAACTGGGATATGTTCGGTCCAACCTATTATATCGTGGGCGGAGGCGTAGGCGTCCGGCTGAAATTCTTCCTGTTTGAATTTACAATTGATGCCATTGGAGGATATTTTGAAGGGTCCAGAGCGACACCAAATGATTCCTGGAATCATACCAAATACTGGGTTGCAGGAGGAATGACGCAAGGAAG
Source organism: Lachnospiraceae bacterium (assembly GCA_045640945.1). Taxonomy (GTDB): domain Bacteria; phylum Bacillota; class Clostridia; order Lachnospirales; family Lachnospiraceae; genus RGIG5612. The sequence goes on from JAZUGA010000158.1 coordinate 6,362, forward strand.
CATGCTTCAGGCTTCAAACGACAATCTGATTTCGGTTCAGATGAAAGCACCGAAAATCGGAGCCGGAGATCAAAGTATGTATTCTGCTTTCCAGAATGAAGGCGGCCCATTAAATGCTTATATTCCAACGGATGAAAATGTAAAATTTGAACTTTCCGGATATGGCAGCAGTACCGATGCCTTTAAGCTGGCAGATCATATGGATATCGGCAGCGATTATCAGGCTTTAAATGTAAATGGAGAAACCTATCTTCTTTACACAATAAAAGATCCGGATTGTGCAGATAATGCTTTCAATCAGCAGCGCATCGTACTTAGTAAAGTAGTAGCAACCGGAGACGAGCAAGGTCTTGCAAATCCTCTGAATGCCTCTGCGGCTGTGCCTTATATCTTTGTAGATAGCGGAGATGCGGAAGGAAAACCTACTGGAGATTTAGACTTTTCATATTCGGTTGCAGGAAGCAATCTTACTGTAAGTTATGTAAGTTATGATAAACATTTTACTGCGAATGATCCGGTAACAATTGAAGAAGAAGGTCAGCATACGGTAGTGAAACAGTCCGTAATCGACCTTTCTACGAATACTGGTTTTGGTAATGCAAAAATCATAAGTGGAGAGGGCGAAAGCTTCCGGTTTACTCCAAAGTCCTCTGGAAATCTTACAGTTTACGGAGAAACACAATCGGATGTAAATGCAGAGAAAACCAAGAACATGCTTCGGGACTACCTGAAAGCAGTATATGGAGTAACAGACGAGCAGCTCGACAGCGGAAAATGTAACGACGCGGAAAAGGCAGGATACGTTTTCCGGTATCAATCCGATGCAGCAAGGATTGCTCTTTATGGAGATACCAGTAATTTAGTTGTTGCAGAAAATGGTTCACAGGAAAGATATACCCTTGGAAAAGGAGAAACCATTACAAATCTCCAGCTGGGAGCAGCAAATGGGAAGACTCTTGCCATTTATACAACAGAACAGACCGTTTACTTTGATAAAGACGGAAAAACAATTATAGAGAACTTTGACAGCGATACCGAAGCGGCAAAGATTACCCGTATGTATGCTCAGGTTGTGGACGAAAAGGGATTTGATACCCCGTCGCTTCTCCGTACGATCATCGATTTTGATAAATGTGAAGAAGATAATATGGAAAGCCGTAGTCTGCAAGACGGACTTTATGAAAATGGTGCATTAAAAGAACTGTCTGCAGATCCATATATTGCGAACCTTAAGTTCCTTATGGCAGACCTGGATGGCAATGGAGCAAAACAGATTTTTGTATTTGAATTGAGTGGGGATGTATATCTTGTAGATTCTGATGCGCTTTCGGGTATTGCAGCCGGAAAGAAAGTGGAAATCCGGCCGATATTCTCATCGGACCAGGGAACGAAAGTTACCATCAGTTCCGATGCAGATGGAAACCTTGCCATGGCATATATTGCGTCGGTGAATGCAACGACAAACAATGCAATTTACAGCTCCTGGTGGGATAAAACTGCCGGAACATGGGGTAAGGGAAATATCTTAGCCATGAACCATATGTCGGTTTATGAGAATGCAGCAAAATATAATCTCAATGCGGATGATATGGAAAAAGCATTCCTGGGAAAAGACACTTCGAATGCTGATTATAATGCTTATGTCAATTCAGAAGCCGGAGCAAACGAAAAGGGCGCATATGATGATTTTACTTTCTCGAATATTCAGTTGATTCCTTCAAAAGTAAGAGTAATTGACACGGATAAGAGTGGGGAAAATGAAAATAATACACAGGCAGAAGAAGCTACCTACCGGACCCAGCTGCTTCTAATTACTGATGGAACTTACCGGACTTTAAAGGATGAAACGGTCCGGAAGCTGGATTCAGAAGAAACGATTACTTATGTAACCACGGCTGAAGATTTTGGAAAAGGCTTTTATGCAATCTACTTTGGAAGTGGCATCCAGGCAATTGGAAATACTTCCTTCAAGATTGACGACCAGACCTTTACCGCAGGAAGCGTGATTTCAGGTACCCTCAAATTTACAAATACCGGCACAACGGCAATCCGAGGATCTTCTGCAAATCCGGTGACAGTCGGCCTTTATGCAATTAACAATCTGACCGGTCTTTCAACCAAGATTAATGAATGGAGCATCAAGTCCATGATTCCTTCCGGAAATACGGTAACACTTGATGTTTGCAGTGAACCGCTTTCTGAGGGACTTACGGATGGCACAAGCTTCTATATGTTTATCAGTGAAGATGCGGAATATATTGTTTCTCAAGGCGGAGAGCCATTTAGTGCAAAGAGTTCATCTCTCCTAGATATTGGGAACAAGCCAGAACTTGCAATCGAGAATGCAGAAATCACGATAGGAGAAATCGGAGACAATTACATTGATCTTTCCACTGATTTTTATGTAACCAACCGTGGCGCAGAAACGGCGCAGGACGTATTTGTTCAGATGAAATATGAAAATGCGGACGGAGACATTGTTCCGTTGGCAATTTCGGAAGATTATTCTTCCCTTATCGTAGGATGGGATGAAGACATCCGTGCTCTTCAGGCAACAGAGGATGAACCTCTTCAGATGAAGTGGGATGAATATCCAAACGGCGTCATAACCATGTTCCCGTATGACAATCGGGCTCTTGCGAAGTATGATGACATTCCGGCCGGAAAGATGCGACATGTTCATGGTACGATGCGAATTGACAAGAGCGTATTTACCAGCCTCTCCGATCGAACCGGATTAGATCTCATGCTGGAAGTATTCTCTGCAGGAAGCAATGCAAGCTTTAATGAGAACCATATCTATGAAGCAACAAGTGAATATGAATATACTTCTTCCAATAACCAAAAGACCTGCAGTATCGATCATGTTACCGAGATTAAGAAACCTCTTCAGGTAGGTCTTTCTATTGGAAACGCACTCCGGACTTCCATTCAGTACAGCACGACCGTAAAACAAAGTGATATGTGCGTTCGTGAAATCAGTAATGGATCCGGTGATTGGAAGCCGATCATCAGTGAGG
>JAZUGA010000159.1:0-8938 GCA_045640945.1 Lachnospiraceae bacterium
ATAATCGGAGCAACCATGATGACACTGTCAAAACGGTCTAAAACGCCACCATGTCCAGGTATTAATTTACCATAATCCTTTATTCCGACCTTTCTCTTAATTGCCGACGCCGCTAAGTCACCGATCTGGCCTGCAGCTGCGCCAAAAATGGAAATTACAGGGAAAATAAATACAGAAAGATGCACATCCGGAATATAAGGACGGATAATGAAGGCATATACTAAAGCCATTACAGCCGCGCCAACTACTCCTGCGATAGCTCCCTCTACGGACTTCTTCGGGCTCAGATTCGGAACTAAAGGAGTCTTTCCAAATTTCATTCCAATCAGATATGCGAAAATGTCGCTGCCCCATGCAGAAATAGGAATCAGCCATACCAGGTATGCGCCTGATGGAGGATAAATTCTTAACAGATAAATGAATGACAGGGCAATTCCTACATACATTACTTCAAAGAATCCTGCAAACACCTGATCCAGACGGTATCTCGGATAGGTAAACACGAATACAGCCAAATCCACAACCAGCAAGATGCCAAATAATACCAAGACGAAATTGATGGAATTCAGCGTGATCAGTAAAACGTAATATAGGATGGTGACAACATAGCCTGCCCAGGCAAATACGCCCCAATGAAGTTCCAAAGCCCGATTCATTTCATACAAACCAATAAGGGAAACAATCAGTAAAAAAGCCCATAATACGTAGTAGCCTAAAATAAAGCAGGCAATTAAAAGCGCGCCGCCGACTACTGCGCTGGCTACCCTGAGCCAGAAGGATTTATTTGATAATAATTTTCTGTTTTTATCGTCAGTCATTTACACAACCTACCTGAATTATTTAATATTGCCGTATCTGCGGTCACGGCCGGAATATTTTTCAATAGCCTTAATCAGTTCATTTTTATCGAAATCCGGCCACGGAACTTCCGTAAAATAGAACTCTGTGTAAGCCAGCTGCCACATAAGGAAGTTGGAAAGTCGTTCTTCGCCACTGGTACGGATCAAAAGGTCCGGATCCGGAAAATCTGCCGTATCCAGACTCTGAGAAATCATTTCTCCGTCGATTTCTTCTGGAGATAATTCTCCTGCCTTTACCTTTTCCGCCAGTTTCTTTATTCCTCTGGTAATTTCGTCTCTGGAACCATAGTTTATTGCTACAATGAACGTAATACCGGTGTTGTTTTTTGTTTTTTCTTCCAGATTGTTGATTGCCTCAATAATGTCTGCATCTAATTTGCTGCGTTCTCCGATGACGCGGCAACGGACATTGTTACGGTTACATTTATCTACTGCACTGATAAGGTAATCCCGGAACAGGTTCATGATGACCTGGACTTCTTCTAAAGGTCTGGCCCAGTTCTCGGTGGAAAAGGCATAAACCGTAAGATACTTGATCCCTAAAGAATCCGCATCTTCTAAGGTCTGCTCAAGGACTTTCGCACCCTGAGCATGACCAAAAGTTCTCGGCATGTGTCTTTTCTTCGCCCACCTGCCGTTTCCATCCATTATTATCGCTACATGTTCCGGTATTTTTAAATCTTCTATATTCATGAAAAACTTTCCTGAAATTTTTGATTTATTATGCTGCGTTCTCTTGAAGAATCAGTGAAATTAAACGGTCATTAATTCTTTTGATTTTGCGTCAACTTTCTTGTCGATTTCTGCAATGTACTTATCGGTAAGTTTCTGCATTTCGTCTTCCAGGTCTTTTCCTTCGTCTTCAGAAACTTCGCCTGCTTTTGCAATTTTCTTAAAAGCATCAATACCATCACGGCGGATGTTACGGATAGCTACCTTAGATTCTTCGCCTTTTTTCTTAACGTCTTTTACTAAATCTTTACGGCGTTCCTCTGTAAGGTCCGGGAATACAAGACGGATGCTCTTTCCATCGTTGGTTGGGTTAATACCGATATCAGATGCATTAATTGCTCTTTCAATCTCTTTAACCATTTTTGCTTCCCATGGTGAGATAACGATGCACTTCGGGTCTGGTACGGAAATGTTTCCTACCTGCTGAAGAGGAGTTGGGGTTCCGTAATAATCAACAGTAATTCTGTCTAAAATGTGTGGATTAGCTCTTCCTGCACGAATTCCCTGATATTCTTCTTCCAGATTATCAAGAGTCTTTAACATTTTCTCTTCATATTTTTCCAGTCTTTCGTTCATTTTGTTTCTCCTTTATATTATTTTATACTTTATTTTCAGTTGATCCGGTAAACCGGTGAATTACTCATTAATCGTTACGTCTGTGCCATTGAACTTATCATCCGTCAAAGCATTGACGATAGAATTTTCTTCCTGAAGGGCGAAAATTCTCATCGGAATCTGATGCTCATCTAAAAGGGCGGATGCAGTCAGGTCAATAACGCCTAATTTGCGTTCTACAACTTCGTGGATGGAAATCTTATCAAATTTCTTTGCATCCGGATTCTTTGCCGGATCGCTGTCATATACGCCATCAATATTCTTTGCTGCCAGAATAACTTCTGCATCCATTTCCATAGCTCTTAATACAACGCCAGTATCGGTAGAGAAATATGGATGTCCGGTTCCGCCTGCAAAGAAGCATACTCTGCCTTCCGCGAAATATTCGTTTGCTTTATCTTTACTGAACAGCTCAGTAAAAGTGGAGCAAAGCCATGGAGTAAAGATTGCAGTCTGAATTCCTGCTGCACGGAAATGTTCGGAAACATAGATACAGTTCATTACGGTTGCCAGCATACCAATGGAGTCCGACTTTGGACGGTCAATCTGCAGATTGCTCTTTCCTCTCCAGATGTTGCCACCACCGATAACGATACCTACGTTGCATCCGCTATCTGTGATTTCTTTTACCTGAGCAGCAATACGGCCGATTTCCGCTTCGTTATATCCGCCTTCTTCCGCTGCCAGGGCTTCTCCGCTTAACTTGAGCATGATTCTGTTATACTTTTTCATAATGTTGTCCTCTTATGTTTATTATCTATTTCTTTACCGAGTCATCGGTTTTTTCTTAATCGTATGGGGTAAAAGTGATTTCCGGCGTATCCGGAGTAATCTTGGAAAATCCGAAGCCTTCCTCTATCAGTACCGGAAGATATTCTCTTAAAGCTTCCACCGTAGTTGTTTTGGCAATAGAGTCATGCATCAGCACAACCATGGTCTCATTATCGCTTCCACGCACCTGCTCAAAAATATTATTCTTGATTTCTTCTTTATCTACCGTAACACCTGCTGCATCTCCGGAAGATACGTTCCAGTCAAAATGCTTCAGCCCTGCACTTTCCAGATAATCGATGCAGCTGCTGATCGGTACGGAATGCACTTCATTGTTGGTTCCTCCCGGAAATCGGTATAGGAACAATTTATGTCCCGTGGTCGCTTCTATAAAGTTCCGGCAGGAGCTGACATCATCGATGAAAGCATCCAGATTCGCGTATAAAATATCGTAATCATGGTAGGTGGAATGGACCCCGATTTCATGTCCCCGCTCTAAAATTTCTTTATAGCGTTCCTCTTCTCCTTCTATAGCCAGAACAAAGAATGTAGCCTTTACACCATACTGATCCAGAATATCCAGAATTTCATCGGTATTTTCACTTGGTCCATCATCGAAAGTCAGATACAAAGTCTTTCCATTTTTACTTTCAATAGTTCCGTCCCCGGAATCCGCCTTCTTTTCCGGTTCCGTTTCCGTCGTTTTTTCCGTTTCTTTTTCCGTTATTTTTTCGGTCTCTATTTCCGTCTCAACAGCGTTTGGTTCCTCTGTTTTTTTCGTTTCATTCTCATTCCCGATAGAAACAAGAAGGAAAACAACCGCTGCAACTATTACAAGACATATCCCTGCCGCCATCAGCTTCTTCCTCAAAGCTTTTTTTCTTCTTTTTGCATAGCGGCTATTATATTGTACTTTCTTTCTTTTTCTATTCTCCATCCAAGCCTATGAATCTTAACTAGTTCATCACTTCCGTGCTTTATGAGAACGTCTGCCACAATATTCTAAGACTTCTTTCCTTTTACAGTTCGTCCTTGAATACTTTGAAAATGCCCTGACGCATCATATTGTCATACAGCTGATAATAGTCCTTCTTACTAATTACAAAATCGTTTGCCAGCCACCAACGGATAGAAACCAGATTATTGTAAGCAAATAAATTTGCAAAAAGGGAGGCCTTGAAGAATTTCTCGCTGTCGGTGCTGATTTCCGGATTCTGCTCAATTTTACGTTTAATAATACATTCCGCGATGACTTCAATCATTTCATCGAAAATATTACGGTCAATCTGTGCGGTCCAAAGGATTTCATAAATATCTTTTTTGGAAATAATAAACTCTACCGTTTCCTGGAACGGAATTCTATATAAATCTTCGTTAATGGTTTCCGGTTCAGCATCAACAAATATCACGTTGTTGGCCGCACGGAACTCCTCTAAAATCCTGGAAAGATAATTATCCAGAAGTTCATATTTATCACTGTAATGTTTATAAAATGTGGTCCGGTTAATTCGCGCCTGATTGCATAAAGCTTCCACTGTAATTTTATTAAACGGCATCGTTTTCAGGTTCTCTAAAAGAGACTTGTCAATGCTGTCTAAAGTCTTAATAACACGCAAATCTTCTTTTGCCATGAACGAGTTTCTCCTTTCGGTGTTTTGCAACGCCGTGTTGCTTAAACCACATAAAAAGTCGATGTTATAATACCATTATTTTGGTAAATATGATAGTAGAAAAAGCAACATTTTTTGATTAATATGATGTATATTATATCTATGAATACTTATTCACTGGAGGCAGATTATGGAAAAAGTTTCTTTTTTCACAAAGGATAAGACTTTCTATAAATCGCTATTTACCATGCTTGCTTTTGTAGCACTGCAGAACATCGTTGCATACTCTGTAAACATGGCTGATAACATTATGTTAGGAAGCTATTCACAGGCATCATTAAGCGGTGCTGCAACCGTTAACCAGGTCTTTTTTATTGTCCAGCAGTTTGCTCTTTCTTTCGGCAATGCTCTTGTAGCTTTAGCTGCCCAGTACTGGGGAGCGAAAAAGGTAGAGCCGATCAAGAAATTGACTGGTATCACTTTAAAAATTGGTGTAGCTGTTGGTATCGTTCTGGTTGTAATTTCCGCAGCCATTCCTTCCGGATTGGTTCGGATTTTCACAGACGAAGCGGACATTATTTCCGAAGGAACCAAATACCTTCTCCTGATCATGTGGACCTTCCTGCTCTACATCATCACCAACATTCTTATGGCTGCTTTAAGAGCTGTAGGAACAGTTAATATTTCCTTCTACATTTCCATTGTATCGCTGATTGTAAACGTTGGAATCAACTACTGCCTAATTTTTGGTAAGTTCGGTTTTCCGGAAATGGGTATTGTAGGTGCTGCGATCGGTACCTTAGTTGCCCGTGTATTAGAATTGCTGATCGTAATCTTTTATCTGATTTTCAAAGACAATAAATTGTGTCTGTTCAAGCAGTCCGCGGACGAGATGGAAGCTTCCGGAAACAGAAAAAGCAAATTATCTTTCGCATGGCTTTTTGGCAATGACAAACTGCTGTGGAAAGACTATATCAAAGTATATATTCCGATTATGTGTGCTTCGGTTCTCTGGGGCGTTTCCGTTCCAATGCAGACGGCCATTTTAGGACATTTGAGCCCGGATGCTATCGCCGCAAACTCTGTTGCAACTACCTTCTATCAATACCTGAAGGTTATTGTTGTCGCTATGAGTTCCACCAGCGCCGTAATGATCGGACAGTCTATCGGACGTGGAGAAATGGACCGGATCAAAGCCGACGGACGTACTCTTTCCGTTATCGACGTATTAATCGGTCTGGTTTTAGGAATCGCTCTGGTTCTCTTAAAGAATCCTCTGCTGACCTTATATAACTTAAATGATAATGCCATGGAACTGGCAGGAAGACTGATTCTGATTATGGCAGTGATCATGGTTGGAATGAGTTATCAGATGCCGGTAAGTTTCGGTGTAATTCAGGGTGGTGGCGATACAAAATTCACCATGGCCATGAATCTGATTTCCACCTGGCTGATTGTAATGCCTCTGAGTTTTATGGCTGCTTTCTGGTGGAAATGGCCGGTAGAATGGGTAGTTGTAGTCGTTCAGTCGGATCAGATTTTCAAATGCCTTCCTACTTTCATCCACTTCCGCAAATACAAATGGATGAAGAAACTTACCCGATAGAAAGGCATAAAAAAATCGGGGTGACGCGATTTGAACGCGCGACCTCTTGCTCCCGAAGCAAGCGCTCTACCAAGCTGAGCCACACCCCGCTGTGCATTAAGCACGAAAGTTATTTTACTAACTAATCTCTTAATAATCAAGCATAAAAGATAAATAACGGGACAATTCATTCACGACATTTTCATTTTTGTTCCGGAATCATCAACAAATAAAAAATGAACGATTTTTCATTTTCAGTGACCTTTTTTAGGTAATTTGAGTCATTTAGTGCTCTCAAATTCGTTTTTCGCGCATATCAGTTCACTGAAAACAAGATTTCGCTCATTATTACTTGAAATACAAACAATAAAGGGCACGCATGCGTGCCCTTTACTTCAAAAAAGGAAGAAGAAAAAACTATGAATTTTGTCAGTCAAACTGACGAAACATAAGTGAAACTACGATTAGTCAATGGTAATGTATTTCGGCTGCTCCGGAATAATTTCCGGTTCTTTCGGAATATTGATCTGCAATACTCCATCGGTATAAGAAGCGGAGATGTTCTGCTCGTTGGCATATTCCCCTACATAGAAGCTTCTCTTTGCAGAGCCCTCAAAACGCTCTTTACGGATGAATTTTCCGTCGTTGCTCTGTTCTTCGGTTACTGCAGTTTTCTTAGCGGAAACGGTCAAATAACCGTCTTTTAACTCAATCTGGATATTTTCCTTAGGTACACCAGGAAGATCCATTAAAACTTCAAAATTGTTTTCCTTTTCTCTTACATCCGTTTTCATAAGTCTGGAACTATTTACCTGATCAACAGCTCCTGCAAATGGGTTTTTAAAAAAGTCATCCCAAAAATTATCTCTTCTTGCTAAATACATATCTATTACCTCCTAAAGTTATCTTTCTGTTCTTGGACCTTCCGGTCCCTCTGTTTTTGTTACTATTTTTAACTTGCAATATCTGCTTGTCTTGTGCTCTTTGATATATTTTTTATATCTGTTATATCTGCATTATAACAGAATTATTAGCACTGTCAATAGGTGAGTGCTAATTTATTTGTGTTTTTTATTTGTGCAAAAAGCCACGCATTTATTGCGTGGGTTTCATGAAACAACAAGGGAACCGGTTTCCCGGTTCCCTTAATCTTTTAAGATTCAGTTTTATTATGACTTATGCCATGTTTGCTTTTTCCTTCAGACCTTTCCCTTTTTTAGGTTCAGACAGTCTCTTCTGTGAGAAGATTTCGAAGTTCAGCTTCTTCTGTAATGTTCCAAGAATTCCATCTGGAAGGAAAATAATTACCAGGATTGCGATAGCACCTAAGATAATATTTGACCAACCTGGGAAGTGAGCCAGGAACTCAGAAAGAATAACGTAAATGATACCGCCTAAAATAGGACCACCCATAGTTCCTACACCACCGATGATAACGATGAATACCATCGCTACTGTCCAGTCAATGCTGAAGGATGAAGATGGAAGGACGGATCCTTTCTGAAGTGCAAACAGACCACCTGCTAATGCGATGAATAAAGAACAGATCAGGTAGCAAAGCAGTTTGGACTTGAAAATGTTAACACCTACGGAGCTGGATGCATCTGCATCGTCTCTCATGGCAGTTAAACCAAGACCGGTCTTTGTACGAAGCAGGAGATATACTACAAGCAATGCAATGATGCAAAGGGTCAGTGCATAAATGTATAACTGTCCTACTTTAGGGATCTGTTTTGTAGCAATGGTCATACCAGCGCCCTGTTTTACATAACGCCAGCTGTTAAACCAGAGTCTTACAGCCTCTGCAATCAGCCAGGTAGCAACAGCAAAGTACATGCCTCTCATTCGGAATAAGATGAAAGAAAGAAGAAAGGCAAAGAGAACACCGATAACAGCGCCTACTAACAGGCCCATCCACATGGACATCTTTAAAGTACTTGTAAATACTGCTACAGAATAACCTGCAATACCAACGAATACCTGCTGGCCTAAGCTGGTCATGCCAGTGAAACCACTCATTAAGTTCCACATTTCACCCATGGTAATGTAAAGGAAAATCTTTAACAGATAACGCATGGTATTATTTGAGAAAGTCTTTGTTATGCCTAAAACGTAAAGTGCAATAAAAACAACAATGCAGATAATAAGCATTGGAAGACCATCTAAAATTTTAACAGGTTTACGAAGGGCGATTCCTTTATTTTCCATAATTCTCTCCTCCCTTCTATTTGCTGAACAGGCCTTGTGGACGTACTGCAAGGAATAATACCATCAGAACATAAGCGATTAACTGACCGTAGTTTGCGCCGCCAATAACCTGTGCCAGACCTAAGATCAATCCGGCAATCATTGTGCCAGGAATAGATCCCATACCACCAATAACTACAACACCAAAAGCGGTAAGCAGATAGTTGCCACCACTACTTGGATAGAATACCCATTTCATACTTACGCACATACCGGCGATTGCAGCAGTTGCCATTGCAATACCCATAGCAATTGCATAAGTACGGTTTACGTTTACACCCATCAATGATGCAGCTTCTAAATCGTCAGAGGTTGCACGAATGGAACGTCCAAGGAATGTTTTCTTAAGGAATATAGAAAGTACAACGATTGTTGCCAAACTGATTCCAAATACAATAAGGTCGAGAGTTGAAATATTCAGTCCATTTGCAATCTTGATAGAAGCTGTGTTGTAAGGAACATTTGCTCTCTGTGCATCTGCTGAGAAAACAAGCAGCATAGCATCTGCCAAAATAATG
>JAZUGA010000160.1:0-4331 GCA_045640945.1 Lachnospiraceae bacterium
GCAAGGGCAGTTCCCCACTGACCGGCACCAGTTTCTGTAGTAACACCTTTCAGCCCCTGGTTCTTAGCATAATAAGCCTGAGCAATGGCAGAATTTAATTTATGGCTGCCACTGGTGTTGTTTCCTTCAAACTTATAATAAATCTTAGCCGGAGTACCTAATTTTTCTTCCAGACAGTAAGCACGAATCAATGGAGCCGGACGATACATTTTATAGAAATCCAAAATTTCTCTAGGAATCGGAATCAATCTTGTGGTGTCATCCAATTCCTGTTTTACCAGCTCGTCACAGAATACTTTTCTCAAAGCTTCTTCGGTAATCGGTTTCATAGTTTCCGGGTCCAACAACGGAGCCGGTTTCTTTGTCATATCTGCCCGGACATTATACCAGTACTTAGGGAGTTCTCTCTCTTCAAGAATTAGCTTATAAGGAATCGTCCTCTTGTCGATTTCTCTTTGTTTACTTCCATCATTCATCATATTCTTTTCCTCCCTTTGGATAATTTATTTTAGTGCCATAGCACTCTTTATCAAAAAAATAAGTCTGCCCCTACAAACATAAGGACAGACATAATCTGCGGTACCACCTTAATTGGCCAATATAGACCCACTCAAATCGAAAATGCCAACACATTTTCTGGCGTTAACGCCGCCATACGTCTCAGATACTAGAACTAAAAGTTTTTTCCCCTCGCCCTCAGTGGCCCATATGTCCGACCCGCTTTCCGCAAAGCTTCCACCATCCTCTGCTCTCTATAGGCGCGCTATTGGTTTTTCTTCCACTTCATAGGTTTGTCTTATTTAATTTCCACGAAGTTTATCACCAGCGACGTTTCATGTCAACAAAAACATGAAAGACCGACTTAACCTTCCACTTTTTCTTTAATAAACTCTTTTACGGAAATCTTATCCATCTCAAGAGCTATTGCCAATTCACCGTACAGCTTATCTTCCGCCATACTGAAATATTTTTCATCGCTAGCCGTAACCTTTTTACCTTCTGCTAAGCGTTTCAGCTTTCTTTCATGGATCGTTTTGATAATGCTGATGAATTCCCTGCAATCGCAGCTCTTCATCGTTTCTTTATAACGTTCCTCACGGGATTTCTCGTCGACAATACTAAGAAGTTCTATATCAGGGATGTCATTAACCAATTGTCTGGCTTCTCGTTTAGAAATAACAGGACGCATAACAACCTTGTCGTTATTGCAAGGAGTGAAGATTCGGCTATTTTGAGAATAATATGGAGATAATGTGTAATAATCAACGCCTTCTGCAGCACCAACCAAATCAGGGGGACCTATCTTCTCCACCCTGCAAACGCCAGTGTTGCCGTACACTATTAATTGACCAACTTGAAACACAATATCCTCTCTTTCTCCTATAATGCCTTTACCCAAGAGGTATTGTATCACCTTTATTTAGAAAATGTAAGGGTTTTACCCTCATTTTTTCCAAAAAACTTATAGAAAATTCGTATATCAATTTAATCCGGGGATAAACGAAAATGCCACAGCGAAAATGATGGCTGGAAGCATATTTGCTACCGAGATTTTTTTATCACGGATCAGATTCAATCCAACACAGAAAATAAGGACATTTCCAACCAGAGACAGGTCTGTGAGGGCCAGATCCGTTAAAACCGGCTGAATAAAATGAGCAATCAAAGTAATAAAACCCTGGAAAACAGCTACAGGAATTGCTGCAAAAATTGCCCCCTTACCTAAGGTACAGGTCATAACACAGATAATGAAAAAGTCCAGAATGGCTTTCATGATCAAGACCGAATAATCATGGAAGATGGCATCATTGATAGATCCCATAACCGCCATAGCCCCGATGCATACCGTACAGGAAGCGGTAAGAAAAGCATCCGTAAAGCCATTATCTTTCGTGCTTTTCGTTTTCTTTTTCAGCCAGTCGCCAAACCGTTCAATCTGTTTTTCCAGATTAAGCAATTCTCCAACAACAATGCCACAGATAATGGCTAAAATCAAAAGGAGGGATTTCTGGGTGTCAAAGCCTCCCTCATTTAAAACCAGCATTTTAGAAATCGCACCAGCAGCGCCAACGAAAATAACGCAGACACCATTTCCCACCATGAGAGCGTTCTGCATCCGCTCCGGAATCAGCTTGCCAAAAAACAGGCCAATAATTCCACCTACAATAATTGCTGCTGTATTAATAATGGTTCCCAAACCTGGCATATTCTTACCTCAGATTCTATTTCGTAATATCGTCAAAAATTATTTCTGATACTTTCTCTCCCAGAAGACGGTATCCCAAAGGAGAGAGATGGACCTTGTCCTGGCTGAATATTTCTTCTCTCGTATAAGTCCCGCTGCTTACTAATTCATTGAAATACTGATTCATATCCATCCATGGTACCGACAGCTTATGTGCGGTTTTTTCGATGTAAGCATTTGCATCATGAAACGGCTCATAAAACTTTGAGTCCGGATGAAGTGGATAGTTGACCAGATACAGTATTTTCCCATCCTCTCGCAAAGTCGTTATATTGGCCTCTAAAGTTCCCTTGTAAGGGTAGTGAAAATTAAAATTATTGCCCGAATATAAAATGACTACAATATCCGGACTGCAGACAATTCTCTGATAGGTTTCTTTCGTTATTACGTCTCCGCTAATACCGTCGTTGACGGTCCGGACCGTGGTAGGAATTCCTATTTCCTGCAATTTTTTATTCAGATTCTGCTCCAGACTTTCCGGATAAGTAGGCTTGCTTTGAAAATCCGGCGTGATCACATCTTTATATAAGCCGAAAGTAATGGAATCTCCCAAACAGTCAATGACCACTTCTTCTTTTTCCTGAAAAAGCTGGGAAATGGCTTCTTTGTTGGAACCAGTTTTCGGATTTGGTATAAAAATAAAAAGGATTATTATTACAACAGCCAAAAGGACCACTGCGGAAATAATCACTTTTCTTTTTCCGTAATTCAGTTTTTTCTGGTTACCGTCCTTTTCCATTTTACAAATCCCTGGAATCCAGAATAATCGTAAATGGTCCATCATTTTCTATATGAACCAGCATATCTGCTCCGAACTGTCCCGTAGCAACTTTCATCTCCGGTTTCTGTTTTTTTACAGAAGCAACGATGTAGTCATATAAAGCTTCTGCCTGAATCGGGTCCCCCGCATCAATAAAGCTTGGGCGGTTTCCCTTTTTACAATCTGCGTAAAGCGTAAACTGGGACACTAAAAGGACATCACCCTTAACACTGTCTAAAGAAAGATTTGTCTTTCCTTCTTCATCTTCAAAAATCCGGAGACCTAACATTTTCTTTACCAGCTTATCGGCGATTTCTTTCGTGTCTGTGCCACAGACACCGATCAGAACCATAAAACCGGTTCCAATTTCCCCTACAACTTCTCCCGCAATCGTTACGGAGGCTTCTTTTACTCTCTGAATAACAAATTTCATGCTTTATTTTTACCTAAAATGTTGGTTCAGCGCAGAATGCTCCTGCAGCTGAACCAACAAGTCTCAATCCATATTATATTTAGAATTCAAATTTATGTCTGAAGTACTCTTCCAGATCCGCAATTTTAATTCTTTCCTGCTGCATAGTGTCACGGTCACGAACGGTTACACAACCATCTTCTTCGGAATCAAAGTCGTAAGTAATGCAGAAAGGAGTTCCGATTTCGTCTTCTCTTCTGTATCTCTTGCCGATGGTTCCTCTGTCATCATAATCACAGTTATAGTATTTGGATAACTGTGCATATACCTTTTCTGCAGGCTCATTCAGCTTCTTGGAAAGAGGAAGAACTGCAATCTTAACTGGTGCTAAAGCTGGATGGAAGCGCATAACAGTACGAACATCGCCACCCTCTAATTCTTCTTCATCATAAGCGTTGCAAAGGAAGGCAAGAACTACACGGTCAGCACCCAGAGAAGGCTCAACAACGTATGGAATATATTTAATATTCTTCTCGTCATCAAAGTACTCCATCGGTTCACCGGAGAATTCCTGATGCTGGCTTAAGTCGTAGTTGGTTCTGTCTGCGATTCCCCAAAGTTCGCCCCAGCCGAACGGGAAGGTAAATTCAATATCGGTAGTAGCTTTTGAGTAGAAGGAAAGTTCTTCCGGATCATGGTCACGAAGTCTTAATTCTTCATCTTTCAGTCCTAAGTTCTTCAGCCAGTTAACGCAGAAGCTTCTCCAATAATCGAACCATTCAAGGTCAGTATCTGGCTCGCAGAAGAATTCCAGTTCCATCTGTTCAAATTCTCTTGTACGGAAGGTAAAGTTGCCTGGTGTAATTTCATTACGGAAAGATTTACCAATCTGGCCAATGCCGAAAGGAATTTTC
>JAZUGA010000161.1:0-7518 GCA_045640945.1 Lachnospiraceae bacterium
ATTTAAGCGCACATCGATGTCTGTTTTTCCAATTTTGCAGATCTGCTGGTCGATGTATTCTTTTAAGTCTTTCTTAAATGGAAGCTTTTCTTCACAACGGATGTGTCCGCCTAAAGCGCCATCTTTTTCGCAAAGAACAACCTCATGTCCGTTTTCTGCTGCCGTTAAGGCTACCTGCATACCTGCAATACCACCGCCGACAACTAAAACTTTTTTCTTATCTGCCGGCTTTGTGATACGTGCAAATTCACGTTCTCTGTTGGCAGCTGGATTTAATGCACACCAGAAATGACCTTTCTGCATTCCACTGGAGAAGCAAGCGTTGCAACGCATACAACGAACGATTTCGTCTTCTCTGCCATCTCTTGCTTTATAAGGGAGATCCGGGTCACAGGTAAGACCACGGCCGATTTCTACAATGTCTGCTTTACCGGAAGCAATAATGTCTTCCATCATAGCTGGGTCTGTGAGAGCACCAACGGTAGAAATATAAACGCCGGATACTTTCTCTTTTACAGCGGCTGCATATTTCACATTCTGTCCATCTGGGCCGTACATGCTTGGGAAAGTAATAACGGTTGTACGTGCTCTGTCTGGAAGGCCTACGCCACAGCCAACGCTGCAGTTAATCAGGTCTGCATGGCCTACTAACATCTGTGCGAAAGCAGCGCCTTCTTCAACAGTATATCCGTAAGGAGAACATTCATCGGCACTGATACGAACTTCTACTGGGAAGCCCTTGCCACATTTTTTGTGAATTGCATCTACAACTTCAATAGTGAAGCGAGCTCTGTTTTCCATGCTGCCGCCCCATTTATCGGTACGACGATTGATACGGCTGCACATAAACTGATTTAACAGCCAGCCATGGCCTGCATGAACCATAACCATACCAAAACCTGCATCTTTACAGAATTTTGCTGCGTTTGCAAATTTCTCGATGATTTCGTAAATGATTTCTTCTGGCATTTCCTTTACTGGATAGCCTGCAAATTCATCATCGGATGGACCATATACGATATCGGAAGTAGTTCCAACGCCTGGTGTATAAACGCCTGCAACAGCCTTCATTCCAGGATGCTGAAGCTCGATGGAAGGAATGGCACCATGACGACGGATAGCATCTGCCATTTTGGTCAGACCTCTTAAAGGCTGACGGGAGTCAAGGCTGATTTCTGCTGCATAGCCTTTACCATAAACGCTGTCAACGCAAGCCTCGCCTAAAGTTACTGCTGCTGCGCCGCCCATAGCTTTTCTTTCAAAGAACGCAATGCAATCATCGGAAAACTTACCCATAACATTGTCCGGGTGTCCCATTGGTGCTGCAAAAATTCTGTTGCGGAACAAAGTATCGCCGATTTTAATCGGTTGAAATAAATTTGGATAGTTCATGCTGTTTCTCCTTTTTGTTATATTTTGAACAATCTTTTTCACAATTAAGTTTATTATAAAGTCATACCAAAGGCTCTGCAATTAAAATATCAATCCAGTTCCGGAACGGAAGAATAATCTTTATGATAGATTTCCGCCGCCCGGGCAGAATCTCCTAAAATTTCCAGAAGACCTGCTGCCTTTGACATGTCCGTATTAACTTTTCGTCCAGTTTCGTTTGCCGCGTGAGCCACAACGGTAATCTCGCTGCCCCCTTTCTGGCTTAATATTTCCGTTTCTGCCTGAAAAAGAATCTGTGCCCACGGAATATGATAGTCGCTGGTTACCAAAGCGATTTCATTGATTTCCGGATAAAACTCCTGAAGAAGTCTTCCTGTATTTATCGCATTCTGGCCCGTGGTCATGGACTCGTTTTCAATAAGGAGCCGTTCTTCTTCCAGACCTGCTTCTAAAAGCCACTGGCCCATTACATCCGCTTCTTTCGCATCGGGTACCGAACCGCCACCGGTGCAGATTACATAAGCCTCCGGATATTGCCACGCGCAATACAAACCGACCTGCAGTCGGTCAATCAGTTCGTCTTTCATGGTTCCATCGCTTTTCAGACCATAGCCTAAAATTACGATCGCCAGATTATCTCCATAAGACAGGTCGTAAGGAAGCTCCTCATAGTTTATTTCCAAATCATCCAAATCTTCTGACCAATAACGGTCAATCTCTCTCCAAAAATCCGCCTGAAAAGGATCTTGCACCTGGTCATAGATTTCCTGAATAGAAGAATCCGCCCGGTCGCCATACTGGCCACGAAGAAGAATCGCATCACCAATCAGCTCCATATCGTCTTTTGGCTCTGGAGCTGGCACTGTGGTTATCTCTTCTTTTGTTGTAGTTTCTTCCTGAATCTGCTCCTTCTCGCCAGAATCCTCCAAAGCTTCGGAAACCGCTCCACAAGCGGTACAACAAAGCACTAAGATTAAGGCAAGAGCTACAGCAATCTTTTTCAACATTCTGAAATTCCCTTTAATACAAGGTGTGTTTTAAACTGTTATATTCCTCGAATAATTTCAGGCAGGCTTTCCGGTCGATTTTCACCAGATAATCTTCAAAAGCCTCCCTGCCGCCGAACATATTGTCAAAGACTTCATCGCGGAATCCGATTTCTCCGTTATCATCAATGGTGCATCCATAAAACACACGGATAATATTGGCCCACATACAAGCCGCAAGGCACATCGGACAAGGCTCACCCGTCGTATATAAGACAGCTCCTTTTAAATCGTAGGTTCCCAGATGCTGCTCTGCATCACGAATTGCTGCAATTTCTCCATGACAGGTAGAATCATTGTCCGCAAGGACCCGATTATGTCCTCGTCCAACAATTTCTCCGTCTTTTACGATAATGCTGCCAAAGGGACCTCCGTGACCGTTGTAGATTCCCTGTCTGGCCTCCTCGATTGCAAGCTGCATATATTCATTTTCCGCCTGATAGGTAACTTCTGGCGGAACGATTAAATTCTGACTCATTTTATAGTTCGTCCTTTCGTTCGAAATATACCCTTTTTTCTTTCGCCCTGCGAACGAAAAAGTCTTTCGCAGGGTACAAAATAATTATATAATACTTTCTGATATTTTTAAACGAAATCAGGAGTGGACCATGGACAATATCTTATTTATTGACGCAACAAACCGTCCGGAATCCCGGACCAGATTATTGGCAGAACGTGTACTTTCGAAGCTTACAGGAAAGGTTTCTACAATCCAGTTATATGAAACAAATATTCCGGAAATGACTCCGGCATTTTCGGACTGGCGGACGGAGTGCTGTAATACCGGTAATTTTGAAGATGCTTACTTTGACTTTGCCCGGCAATTTACCGAAGCCGATTCTATTGTCATTGCGGCGCCTTACTGGGACCTCTCCTATCCAGCAAAATTGAAACAATACCTGGAGGCCGTCTCTATCAACGGAATTACTTTTCATTACACCGAGGAAGGCTATCCAGTAGGCCATGCCAAAGCAAAGTCTCTTTATTTTGTTACTACCGCCGGCGGTCCAATTATCAATGAAGCCATATGCTTCGGTTATGTGGAATGCCTGGCCCAGAATATGTTTGGAATAAAAGAATGTATCTGGTTTAAAGCGGAAGGACTGGACATCTGGGGAAATGACGTAGAGCTAATTTTAGAAAACGCAAAAGAGGAAATCGAATTGTTTTTTTCTTAAACTGCTCCGCTAATATATTGAATAACAAAAGGGGACTTTGCTGAAGCAAAGTCCCTTAATTTTAATTTTTGTAACAGCTTATCTCTGTGGTGGAAGGTTTTTGCTAACATGTCTCCATGTTCCGTCTTCGTTCTTAGCTGTTGTTAAGTCGAACTGCATGTTCTCGAATGGATCTGGATGTCCTACCCAAAGAGCGTATAACTGTGGAAGGAAATCTTTCAGTCTGCCTGATTCATATTCCATATGGCCTGCGATGTCTGGTCTTGGAGGCATTGGTTTGCCTTCTGCTGCCATCTTAGCTGCCATTTCCATCATCTTCTTCATGCCTTCCATTCTCTTCTGGCTGGATACAGAGATGGTTCTCCATTTGATACCGCCTGGGCAGTCTTCATACATGTGAATTAAGAAGCCATCATCCGGATCATCTGAGAAGCAGGAAAGCCAGCAGTGCTCATAGCAATCTGTGTATGGATAATGCTGCATTCCAAGACGAGTAATCTTGATAGGTTTTGTTGCGTCAAACTCGTAAGATCCTTCTACAGATCCTTCGTAACCAACTTCGCATGGAGGAACGATCCAATCGAATCCATGATGCTCACCAGGAGCCCAAAGAAGGTAACCTTTTTCCATGTTTGCCCAGAACCAGTCAACCATCTTAGCTTCTACGCCAGGAACAAATTCTGCTTTATCACTTGCTGTGAAAAAGTGTTTGTCTGCAAATTTTGGATGAAACTCGTATGGAGCTTCTTCAATTACTTCTGCTTTGTCGAAAGGAACACGGCCCCAAACCTTGGTCTCTTCGCCAGCTTCATATCTTCTTTTCTGTCCAGCGTTATATAAATATTCGCCCATTTTTTTAATCTCCTTCTCTTATAAATTTTGTATAACGAAAATACACTTACAGTAAATATTATACTTTTCTATTTTCTCTAATTCAATAGAATATTTGGAATTAGATAATTCATATGATTGATAGTTCAAATTGCCTTGCTAAGCCAGTTCCGTCTCTAAATATGCACAGCTTCCGGAATGACCGATGGACCCAGTTTTCAGATTCAGAGGCTTTTTAAAAATCGGACCGTCCACAACTAAGGTATGATACTCGCCGTTTTCTCCACAAACATCTGCGTCGTTTTCCTCCAGAACTTTCATTGCTTCTTCATCCAGATATTTTCCCAGAAGTTCTTCCGGCGCAAGGTCCAAATCCACCACTTTAATCAGACATTTATATCCAGCTGCAATAACATCCTTTACCTGCTGGGTTGCATCCTGTTTCCAAAGAGGAAATACCGGCTCCAGACCTGCTCCTTTCGCTCTCGACTCGTTCCATTTTTTACTGCTTGGCAAACTTAGGTCTCCGAAAACTGCTGCTTCCGCACCCATTTCCTTCGCCTTTACCAGACCTTCTTCAAACTTTTCCGAATAGTCGTTTCCATCCGTATAGGTTTTGATACATGGAATTCCCAACGCTTCTGCATAGGCATCCATCATAGCTTCGTCAGAACCGTGAAATAAAGACCTGCCAGTTCCTTTATAGCAGGCGATAATCAGGGCTACTGGTTCATGTCCTTCTTCTATCATTTTATGAAGGGCATATGTGCTGTCTTTTCCACAGCTGAACGACATAACAAATTTCATTTTTTCTCCTTTACGCTGCCTTCTCCAGGACTTTCCTGCAGATATATTTTAACAGCACCTCAATTATGATACTGAACAGCACTACGGTCAAGGTTGCTGCATATACTTCGTCAAAGTTCAAAGCCGCTTTTGCAGAATAAATAATATGCCCCAGAGATTTCATCGGTGTGCATAATACTTCTGCTGCCACTCCCGCCTTCCATGCATAACCTAAAGCACTTACACAGCTGGAGAAAAATGTCGGCAGGATCTGTGGTAATTTTACTCTTACCAGATTCTTGAATTTCCCCACGTTGTACATACGGCTGACTGCATCCAACTCTTTGCTGGTGTTGTTCAGACTGTCATGAACGCTTTGCCAGATTAACGGCACCACCATCAAGAACGAGATAACGATTGGAAGAGTGTCAACATCTACAAAGAGAAATGCAATAATAATAAAGCTGACAACCGGCACCGCCCGTATGACTTTCATTGCCGGTGCAAAAATATAATCCATGATTTTCAGATTATAAGTCAGAAGTCCAAGGAGGAAGCCCACTAGAATTCCAAAAAGGAAGCCTGCCAAAATCCGTAATACCGTCATTCCCGCCATTTCCAGATAGGAAGGAGTAAAGCCTACTTCAAACCATTTCCGAAACACTGCCACAGGTCCTGGCAAAAACAGTTTTAGCCGGTCGCTGACAAGAAGGCTTAAAACCTCCCATAACCCAATCCAGAAAACGACTGGCAAACCGATTCTTAAAATCCGGTCCCATATTTTATTTTTACAAATACTTTTTTGTTCCATTTATTTTTATTCTGCGTCGTTTCTAAATGAACGCTTTATTCTGCCGTTTTTCTTTGCAGCCACTTTTATTCCGCCCCAAAGAAGAATTCCTTTTCCGGAAGTTTTCCGCCGATGGAAGTTGGGTCAAAATCCATCAGCACCTCGAAATATGGCAGAAGCTGTTCCTGCATTTTTGTTCCCGTAATATAGGTCAGGTTGCACTCTGGGATTGCCTTTTCTGCAATCTTTGCTGCAGGAATAATCTCATATTTTTCGCAAAAAACTGCTGCTTCTTCTACATTTTCCTTGGCAAAATTTATCGATGCCTGATATTCCTTCAAGAAGTTTTCTACCGCTCCTGGGTTTTCCTCTACATAAGAATCCAGAGCCACAATGCAGCCCATCATCAGACCGTCTCCCTGTACTTTTTTCCATTCTTCGTTAATGGAAAGCACTCGGTTCAGGCTTTCGCTTTTCGTTAAAACCGTTGTCGCAGCCGGTTCCGGAACCATGGCTACCTCTGCATTACCGCTTACCAACAGTGTCACTAGTTCATCGTTAGTCGCTACAAACTGAATCTGCACATCAACTCCTGGCGTAAGTCCATTCTGCTCCAGCAAGTATCGTAAAATGTACTCCGGATTGGACCCTTTCCCCGTGGAATAAATCGTTTTTCCTTTTAAATCTGCAAAGGAAGTAATGCTGTTTCCGTTCTCGATAACCGAAAGCACGCCTAAGGTGTTCACTGCCAATATTTTTATTTTGCCGTCGGTTTTGTTATAAAGCTTAACTGCCAGGTTCGTCGGGACGGACGCAATATTAATATCGCCGGAAACGATTTTTCCACTGATTTCATCGGCACTGGAAGCGACAATAAACGAGTAATCGTTGCTGGCTTTTCCCGTCTCGGAATCCTCCATCAGCTTCACCATACCTACACCCGTAGGTCCCTTAAGGCAGGCGATTTCCATATGCACCGATTCAATTATTTTTTCCGAAGACTCCTCTTCCGTCATTTCTTGCTTAGTTCCGCAAGCCGCCAGTCCCAATATAAGAAAACTGCAAAGAATTACAGATATTACCTTTTTCATAAATGCCTCGTTGTTACAATTTATTTTTCTGATTATTTCAAAATGAATTTATTTTTATCTCTCCGGATTAATCCAGCTTCTTCTAAATTGTCCATACAGCGGTAAAGACTGCTGCGGCCGATTTTCAGCCTCCTTGCCAGCTCCGCCATGCCCATGTCTAAAATCGCTTCGCCCTTTTCATCCGAAACGGAAAGCAGATATTCATACAATTTATTGTCCACGCTTCCCGCAGAGAATGTGTCTAACCTTTTATTCAGAAAACGAATCCGGTCCGATAAAAAAGCGATATAGTTTAAAGCAATCTGCGGATATTCCTGTATCAGATTCCGGAAATCCTCTTCCGAAATATACTGAACTTTTACGTTTTCTGAAGCAATGATACTGCTCAAAGAAGAATCCCATGT
>JAZUGA010000162.1:0-2422 GCA_045640945.1 Lachnospiraceae bacterium
TTCGGTTTTGAAAAATGGGAAGAATACGTTTTAGGAAAGACCGATGGAATCGATAAAACTCCGGAGTGGCAGGAAGATATTACCGGCGTTCCTGCAAGAACTGTTCGTGCTTTAGCCAGATATTGGGGAACTCATAAAACCTATCTGGCTTGTGGCTCCATGACCAGTTTTGGTTCTGCAGGCCGTGCTGCTTTTGGTACGGAATGGGCCAGAGTCTGTGTTTGCTTAGTAGCAATGCAGGGCTTAGGAAAACCAGGCGTAAACTTCGGTACTTTACAGTATGGAACTCCTCTGGACACCAGATTCTGGTTCCCAGGTTATGCAGACGGCGGCTTTTCCGGCGACTTTATTGGATCCGGTGCAGGCGTTGCTCTTTACAACCGTATGCCTCAGACTCCTTCTGTTAACTCCGAGTATCAGGCAATTCCGAGACTCCTTCTGCCGGAAGCTATCGGCGGACAGGAAGTTACCTGGCATGGACTGGGCGTATATTCGGTTCATCAGCAGTTTGGAACCCTTCATTATCCAGCTCCAGGCCATGAAAGAGTACGTATGTACTATAAATACGGCGGTTCTCATATGGGAACACAGCCAGATTCCAAGAGATATGCGAAACAGTACCGTTCTGGCGACTTAGAGTTTGTTGTTAACCAGAGCGTATGGTTTGAAGGCGAAGCCAGATTTGCAGATATTATCCTTCCGGCCTGCACCAACTTCGAGCGTTGGGACATTGGCGAATTTGCTTCCTGCGGTGGATACATTGATAAATCTTATCTGCAGAATAACTCCCGAGTTATTTTTGTTCAGCATAAATGTATTGAGCCTTTAGGCGAAAGCAAGGCGGACTTTGATATTTTCCAGGAAATCGCCAACCGCTTAGGTTTATGGCAGGTTTACTCCGAAGGAAATACGGAGTACGACTGGGCGAAGAGATATTACGAGGCTACGGATATGGCAAGAGTTATGCCATGGAGTAAATTCATTAAAAAAGGCTACTATGTAGTTCCGCCACTGCCAGAAAACAGAAGAGATCCGGTTGCTTTCAACTGGTTCGCAGAAGGCAGAAAGAAAGACACGCCAGAGCTTACTCCGTTGCCATCGGAGTATTACGGACGTTACGGCGAAGGCTTACAGACTCCTTCCGGATTACTGGAATTCGAGTGCCAGACCTTAAAGAGATACGATCCGAACGACGAGGAGAGACTTCCAATCTGTACTTATATTCACAGCTGGGAAGGCGTCGGAAGCGAGCCTTATGCAAAATATAAATTACAGCTGATTTCTCCTCACTCCAAATATTCCTTCCATACCATGGGAGATTTGAAGGATACCAATATCAACGACATTCAGGAGCATCGTATGCTGATTAACGGTCACAGATACTGGGTATTCCGTATGAATACGAAGGATGCGGAAGAACGAGGTCTGAAACAAGGCGATATTATTGAAGTTTACAACGACAGAGGTAAAGTTCTCTGCGGTCTGGAAACTACCGAAAGAGTTCCTCAGGGAATCTGCCATTCCTATGAAAGCTGCGCAGATTACGTTACTCTGGAGAACGACCCAGGTGGAGAAGACACAACCGAAATCATGGGCTGCATCAACAACCTGACACCGGGAAGATTTATTATCAAGCATGCTCATGGACTGGCTGTTAACTCATGTCTTGTTGAAGTACGCAAATGGGAAGGAGAGCTGAAATAATGAAAAAGTTTCATATGATCGTTGACCTTGAGAAATGTGTAGGCTGTTTTAACTGTATGTTAGCTTGTAAAGACGAGCATGTTGGAAACAAGTGGCTTCCTTACACAGACGAACAGCAGAAACACGACAATAAATGGATCTGCCCGACCATGGTTGAGCGTGGAACGGCTCCGTTTACCGAAGTAACTTATGTTACAAGAATGTGTCAGCATTGTGATAATGCACCATGTGCAAAGAAATATCCGGACGTTTTCGTTAAGAGAAGCGACGGTTTGATGCTGATTGACTATAAAAAAGCAAAAGATCAGGGAATCGTGGATGCATGTCCTTACGGCATGGTTTCCTGGAATGAAGAACTGGGATGTGCCCAGAAATGTACCGGCTGTGCTCATTTAATCGACAATGGATGGAAAGAGCCAAGATGTGTACAGGCTTGCCCATTAAGAGCTCTTCAGACCGTATTCTGTGAAGATGCCCAGTGGGAACAGATTGTAGAAAAACAAGGCTTGAAGCCAATTACCGACGGCTCCAACAAGCCTCGTGTCATGTACAAAAACCTTTATTACTATACCAAATGCTTCGTAAAGGGCGCTCTGTGCTTCGATAAAGACGGCATTGAAGAAGCTGCAATCGGCGCAAAAGTAGAACTGCTGGTAAACAACATTCCAGTTGCAGAAACAGAACCCGACTTCTTAGGCGAGTTCTATATTGACCGAAT
>JAZUGA010000163.1:0-3648 GCA_045640945.1 Lachnospiraceae bacterium
GGAGACCGAAAGCAAGCACGCCTATGCCGATGAGGACATCACACTTATTGATACTGTTTCTTTCACGAATTTAGCGCCGGGGGAAACCTATACATTAACAGGCTGGCTGATGAATAAAAACACGGGAGAACGGCTTTTAAACGCCTTGGAAGAGGAAATACCGGAGACCACGAAGGAATTTGTGGCAGAAGAACCTTCGGGAACCATAGAAATGGAATTTCATTTTGACGGAAGTAATCTGGAGGGCAGTGATATCGTCGCTTTTGAGGTGCTTTCGTGGAATGACCTGGTAATTGTATCCCATGCAGACCTAGGAAGCGCTTCCCAGACCGTATCTGTTCCGCAAATTAAAACCAGCCTGACATCAGAAAAGGAAGAAAAAGCAGTTTTTGCTTCTGAAGAGATAAAATTGGTCGACACCGTTGCATATAAAGGCCTGATTCCGGGAAGAAAATATCAAATAACAGGAATTCTTATGGATAAGGAAACAGGGGAACCATTGAAAGACGATGATGGAAACGAAGTGACAGCAGTACGGGAATTTACACCATCCTCCTCTGAGGGAACGGCCGAAGTCTTGTTTGGTTTCCCGGGAGAAAGCTTGGAAAACAAAGAGGCTGTGGCTTTCGAAGAATTGTCCGAAGCAGGAATCGGAGTAATCATCGCGGACCATAAAGACCTCAATGACCCGGAGCAGACCGTAATATTCCATAAACGGCCGGTGACTGGGGATAATGCCAACTTCCTTCTTTGGCTGGCGGTATTAATTGCTGCTTTTGTGGTACTCGGCATCTCTTTTCTTTTCATTCTCGATAAAAAATCAAACCATCGACAGTTTTAAATAAAGCAGTCCTCTTTCATTTCAAATCATATTCTTAATTTACAATATCTTTCACAATCTCAAATTTAAAACATCTGTAACAATGTAAACATTGACAGGGACAAAGCCAAAATCTAACATTGATTGCAGGATTCTTTTTATTACTTGGGGAATTTTCAAACAGCAAAAAGCAAAGGAGAAAATTCAAATGAGTAGTATTATTCCAAGCGTAACACCAGATAATATTTTCCGGAAAATAAGAACACAGGATTTCCGTATCCAGGAAGAAATCGAAAGGATCGTAGAACTGAATAAGTTACTGGACTCCAACAGCGAAATCTATCGGCTTGCTGCTTATTCCAGAAACAATATCCATGCGGATTATATCAGCGTAAATGCCTCTATCCAGCAGATGGACGCAACCTTAGAAGATGCAGGCAGGTATCTGATGGAAATTCAGGATTCTTTGGTCTCGTCTATTTATGAGCTGATGACCTTGACAAAAGAAAGGCTGAAACTGAATCTTTATATGTCCAAGCTGACGGATCAGGAGCAATTTCTTTTAAAAAGTTTTGTTGATGACTGTCCAATGATAGTATTGCAAGAAGAATTACATATGTCCGAAAGGACGATAAAAAGAAGAAAACAGGAATTGGCTATTCACCTGACAGAACTTTTCTATTCCGGACGTGATATTGAAGAACTGCTGACAACAAAATAATGCGAAAAAAGCCCTTGACGGACCGACAGAATTTTACTCATTGTCGGATGGTCAAGGGCTTTTTTTATTTTTAGGAAATTGGTATAATCTACTTATGAAAATTTCCAAGAAATTATTTTATTTTTTATCGTTTACCTGGGGCGCTTTAGAGACTCTTTCCGGCCTGCTCGTAGGCCTGATTATGCTCCTTACCGGGCACAAGCCGCATAAGTGGGGCTGGTGCTGGTATTTTGAGTTGGGAAAGAAGAACTGGGGCGGAGCAGAGTGGGGGCTTGTTTTCCTGAAAGACAAGAGCGACAGCACCCGGATTAAGAACCATGAGTTCGGTCATGCCTTACAGAATTGTGTTTTGGGACCGTTCATGATTCTCTTTGTAAATCTGCCGTCCACCCTCCGTTACTGGTGGCGCCGGATCAAAACAAAGTTCGGTCATTCTCCGAAAAAAGCCTATGATGATATCTGGTTTGAAGGCAGTGCAACCCGCCTGGGAACGGAAAAAATGAAGGAAATTTCAGAAGGCTGGGAATGACCTTTTGAAAAGCCGAAATCATATTGACTTTTAATGGTTTCATTGCTATCATCAAATCAATATTTAGATGTTTACGGACTGGTTTTGGGCCGCTGATATCAAAATGTATGGTTTTATATTATAATTAAATATCGCCAGTATAATTTTGAATAGTGAGAAAAATTAAGTATTCACAGGCTCAAAAGTTTCTACCGTAACGCCGAAGTTACGACTACCGGTTGACAATTCTGAAATTCAGAATGTGTTGGTTATTTAGAGCTTAACAAAATTGGCATTAGATGACGCAGTACGTTCTGATTTTTTTATTGGCGATATTTGTTCTTTCACTGGGGAAGTATATTATGAGGGCTTTAGAAGAAAAAATCTGTAAAGAGGGCAAAGTATATCCAGGCAACGTTCTGAAGGTTGGTTCCTTCCTGAATCATCAGATCGATGTTCCTTTTATGCAGCTTATGGGAGAAGAGTTCCATAAACTTTTCCAGAACGAAAAAATAACAAAAGTATTAACGATTGAAACCAGTGGTATTCCGATTGCGTGCATGGTAGCGCAGGCTTTTGGAGTACCTGTTTTATTTGCAAAGAAAAACCAGACAAAGAATCTGTCCGATGACTGCTATTGTACGGACATTCATTCCTTCACTCATGGAAATGATTATCAGGCACGTATTGAAAAACAGTACCTGACTGCAGAAGATTCCGTTCTGGTTATTGACGACTTCCTTGCAAACGGCTGTGCTTTAGTAGGATTAATGGATTTGATTTCACAGTCTGGTGCAAAGTGTGTCGGCTGCGGTATCGCCATTGAAAAGGCTTTCCAGGATGGCGGAGCAAAATTAAGAGAATCCGGAATCCGTGTAGAAAGTCTGGCAAGAATTGCAAGCATGGACCCTGAAACAGGCATTCAGTTTGTTCAGGAATAACTCGTTTTTCACAGGCTTGGCCTGAGGAAATAAACATATTAAATTTTTAATTAAAAACTTAATGGAGGCACTAGAAAAATGAAAGGTTTAAAGAAAGTTTTAGCACTCGTTCTCGTAGCAGTATTTGCTATTGGAATGCTTGCAGCTTGCGGCGGTGAAGAACCAGCTCCAGCTCCAGCAGGAAGTGGCAGCGGATCAGCTCCAGCTCCAGCAACATTAAAAGTTGGCTTAATCTGCTTACATGATGAAAACTCAACCTATGACAAGAACTTTATCGATGCTTTTAAGGCATCCTGCGATAAAGCTGGTCTTGTTGAAGGCGAAACATACTTCATCAAAACAGGTATTCCTGAGGGCGAAGAAGCTCAGGTAGCAGCAGAAGAATTTGTAGAAATGGGATGTAATTTCATTTTTGCAGACAGCTTTGGACATGAGCCATACATCATCGAAGCTGCAAAAGAGAACCCAGAAGTTCAGTTTTCACATGCAACAGGTACAAGAGCTCATACAGAAGGCTTAAGCAACTACCACAATGCATTTGCATCAATTTACGAAGGCAGATATCTTGCAGGTATCTCCGCTGGATTAAAACTGAATGAAATGATTGCAGCAGGTCAGTTCACAGCAGAAGAAGCTAAGATGGGTTATGTTGGTGCAT
>JAZUGA010000164.1:0-3081 GCA_045640945.1 Lachnospiraceae bacterium
ACATGTACGAAGGCTTTGCAAAAACTGCAGAAGAAGAAGGCTTCCCAGTATTAGCAGCAAAATTCCGTATGGTTGCAGCTATCGAGAAACATCATGAAGAACGTTACAGAGCTCTTCTTCACAACGTAGAAGCTCAGGAAGTATTTGCAAAGAGCGAAGTAAAAGTTTGGGAATGCCGTAACTGCGGACATATCGTAGTCGGAACAAAGGCTCCGGAAGTTTGCCCAGTATGCGCTCATCCACAGGCTTACTTCGAAATTAACTGCGAGAACTACTAAAATTAACAATAAATGATACAATAAGGACCGGGTATTAAACATAATACCCGGTTTTTCTCAAAAAACGTTCTGCTTACGGAACTGGCAAACAAGGAGATCCTATGGACAAAAAAGCAATTTACAATCTTTCTTATGGCGTTTTTATGCTGGCAACAAAATCCGGTGAAAAAGTAAACGGATGTATCACCAATACCTGTATGCAGGTTGCATCAAATCCAACCCGTATCGCCATCGCTTGTATCAACGCCAACTACACTTGCGAACTGATCAAGGAAAGTAAACTGTTTACTCTTTCCATTTTAGATAACACCTGCACTTTTAATACCATTCAGCATTTTGGCATGCAATCCGGAAGAGATGTGGACAAATTCGGTATGATTCAGGCTCCCGTTGATGAAAAGGGAATTCCATATCTGGGATGGCAGGCTTGCTCTGTATTAAGCTGCCGCGTTGTGGATGAAAAAGATTTGGGCAGCCATACTCTATTTATTGCAGAAATCGATGATGCCAAAGTTTTAAGCGAAAATCCACCATTAACCTACGCAGACTATCAGGCGAACCTGAAACCAAAAGCTCCAAAGGCAGCAGAAGAAAAGAAAATTGTGGGTTGGAGATGTAAAATCTGTGGATATCGTTATGACGGACCAGTTCTTCCAGAAGATTTCACCTGCCCATTATGTGGACACGTCAGCAGCGACTTTGAGCCGATTTATGAATAAAGGAAAAATTATGCGAAACCACGAAGTAACAGAAACTCATAAATTACTGAAGGATGGAAATCTGGTAGAGCCAGGCTGGTCAAAACAGCTTTTGCAGGAATATAACCGGGCAGACATTCGCGCCCCGAAATTTCGAATTAAAGAATGGGACTATTATATGATCATGGCCGGCGAATATGCCATAGCCTTGACTATTTCTGATGATGGCTATATCGGTCTTCAGTCGGCTTCCCTTCTGGAATTAAACGAAACCCCTTGGGAACATACGGAAACCGTATTAAATGCCTTTCCTATGGGAAAATTTAAGCTTCCTTCCGATTCTTCTCATGGAATTACTGCCTACAACGACAAACGCTTGTCCATGAAATTCGAAGTAATAGAAGATAAAAATTCCTCTGGGGAAGTAACGAGCCGCCATCGTCATCTGACCTGTCAGTTTGACAAATTCTATCAGGGAAAACCGTTCTCCTGTGATATTACGTTGTATCAACCAGAAATGGATACCATGGTTATCGCTACTCCATGGCCAAAGAACCACCGCTTCTACTACAACCAGAAAATCAACTGTATGCCGGCAGAAGGCTGGGCGGAATTCGACGGAAAACGCTATACGTTCAACCCAGAAAAAGACTACGGTACTTTGGACTGGGGACGGGGCGTATGGACCTACGATAACATGTGGCATTGGGGCTCAGGAAATGGAAAAGTGGAAGGTCATGATTTCGGTTTCAATTTAGGTTACGGCTTCGGCGACACAAAAGCTGCATCGGAAAATATTATTTTCTACGACGGAAAAGCGCATAAACTGGATGATGTTACCTTCAACATCCCAGAAGACAGTTACACGAAACCTTGGACCATTACTTCTTCCGACGGCCGCTTTGAAATGGACTTCCTTCCGGTGTTAGACCGTGCAGCCAAAATTGATGTAAAGGTTATCGTAACCGACCAGCATCAGGTATTCGGAAAACTTTCCGGAACAGCGGTTTTAGATGATGGAACGGTTTTAGAAGTGAAAGACCTTATGTGCTTCTTCGAAAGAGTCCATAACAAATATTAAGACAAAAATTAAGACCTGCCAAAAGGCAGGTCTTTTTATTCATTTGATTTCTCGATTTTAAATAATCTGGAACAAATAAAATTTCAGATAATCAGTTTCCGGTACATTCCAAAGAATCGGATGATCCGGTCCTTGTTGCCGCATCTCAATCTGCTTTAACTCTACGCCAGCATCTTTCGCCGCGCTCTGAATCATTCGTTCAAACTGCTCATGAGGCATAAAATGACTGCAGGAAGCAGTTGCCAGATAGCCACCTCTTGGAAGCAGTTTCATGGCCCGGAAATTAATTTCTTTATAGCCCTTTTCTGCCCGAGACACTGTCTTTCTAGATTTCGTGAACGCCGGCGGATCCAAAATAATGAAATCGTACGGATAGTCACTCTTCACCAAAAGATATGGCAAAAGGTCGAAAACATCTGCCTTTTTGAAATCCATGACCTCGGTTAAACCGTTTCGCTCCGCATTCTTTCTTGCCATTTCAATGGCAGTTTCCGAAATATCCACCGCGGTAACATGCTCCGCGCCGCCTTTCGCTGCGTTCATAGCAAAGGAGCCCGTATGAGTAAAGCAATCTAAAACGATTTTCCCCTTCGCCAGTCTTCCAACGGCCTCACGGTTAAATTTCTGATCCAGGAAGAAGCCGGTTTTCTGTCCATTTTCCACATCAACCTCGTAGATGATTCCGTTTTCTTCCATCTCTACAACCGCTGACTCCGGAATCGGTTTTCCTTCTAATTCATACCAGCCTTTATAGCTTTCCATGCCTTCCAAACGTCGGATGGCAACGTCATTTCGCTCATAAAGACCACGAATTGGGAAACCTTTCTCTTCACATTTTTTAACCAACATCGGGAACAGAAGGTCCTTTATTCTTTCAATGCCAATAGAAAGTACCTGAACGGAAAGTAGGTCATGGAACAAATCCACAGTCAATCCCGGAAAACCATCGGATTCTCCGAAAATCACACGGAACCCGTCCATATTGTCCCGGTCCATAACCGTCAAACGATAATCCAGAGCGTAC
>JAZUGA010000165.1:0-40616 GCA_045640945.1 Lachnospiraceae bacterium
ACGTAATCGTAAGTCAGGTCACAGCCCCATGCTTTTGAGGCAAATTCGCCGTCGTTCAGACCAATCAGAATATCGATTTCTTTTTCGGACAGAATCTCCTTTGCGATTTCTTCCGAGAAATCAACTCCGGCGCCGTCCTTGCAAACTAAGATTTCTCCAGCATTGCTCTTAAAGGATACGTCGATTTTCGTTACATCTACGTCTGCTCCACTGTAACCGATGGCGCATAATACACGTCCCCAGTTGGCATCTTCCCCAAACATAGCTGCTTTTAAAAGGCTGGAGCTGATAACGCTTTTGGCAACGGTCTTTGCAGTTGCTAAATCTTTGGATCCAGTTACCTGACATTCTAAAAGCTTGGTTGCGCCTTCTCCGTCTCCAGCAATCATTCTGCAAAGATGCATGTTAATGGTATTCAGGGCTTCCATGAATACGGCAAAGTCTTCGTTATCGGAATCGATTACCACATTTTCAGCCAGACCATTTGCTAACACAACTACCATGTCGTTGGTAGAGGTATCACCGTCTACACTGACCATATTAAAAGTATTACGAATGTCATTTTTCAGGGCTTTATCCAGCATTTCCGGAGTAATCGCTGCGTCGGTGGTAATGAATACCAGCATGGTAGCCATGTTCGGATTGATCATGCCACTGCCTTTGGCCATACCGCCCATTTTGCAGACTTTCCCGCCGATTTCAAATTCTACAGCGATACGCTTTGGAACCGTATCCGTCGTCATAATGCCTTCTTCTGCAGCAAGACCGCCTTCTTTGGAAAGACCGGAAGCTAATGCCTCAATTCCCTCTGCAATCGGATCCAGGCTTAATTTCTGGCCAATAACACCGGTAGAAGCTACTACCACGTCCTCCGGTTTAATCGCCAGTTTTCCGGCTGCCAGTTCACACATACCCTCAGCGATTTCAATACCGTTATCGTTGCAGGTATTGGCATTTCCGCTGTTCACAATGATGGCCTGGGCATAACCGTTGGCAATATGCTCCTTCGTAACCAGAAGAGGGGCTCCCTTTACCAGATTGGTGGTATAAACTGCTGCCGCAGCTGCAGGAACTTCACTGTATACCAGAGACAGATCCCTTTTATTTTTATTCTTCCGGATTCCACAGTAAATTCCATTCGCTGTAAATCCTTTCGCTGTACAAACGTCACCTTCAATAATTTTCATTCTATGTTTCTCCGTTTACTTAATTGTAAGGCCTGTGCCTTCATCGATGCCTAACACGATGTTCATGTTCTGGATGGCCGCTCCAGAAGCGCCCTTGCCCAGGTTGTCGAACCGGGAAATTAAAAGTGCCCGTTCATTACTTCCCTGAACCGAAATTTCCATATCATCTCTTCCAGCAAAAGCGGCTGCAGACATAAATCCGTTTTCATCCGCCGCATCGTCAAAGTGTACGATTCCCTGGCCATAATACTCTTTATAAACAGCCTTAATCGCTTCTATATCGCAGTTAAAAAGCGGAACCGTAACTTCCATGCCCGCATAGAAATCGGCTACGATCGGGCAGAATACCGGGCTGTTATCCAGACCACAGATTTTCTTCATTTCCGGAAGATGCTTATGACTCTGGCTGATGCCATACTGACGCGGTCCCTTAAGGAGCGGATCCCGATTCTCTGCTTCATAGTCGGCAATCATCTTCTTGCCGCCACCGGAATAACCGGTCAGGGAGAAGCAGGAAAGAAGGCTTTCCTTCGGAATTATTTTTGCCTCAACCAACGGAGCTACCAGGGAAATAAAGCCGCTGGCATGACAGCCAGGGTTGGCAATCAGCTGGGAATTTTTAATTTTATCCCGCATGCCCGTCAGCTCCGGAAAACCGTAAGCCCATGCATCATTTACACGGTGAGCCGTAGATGTGTCGATGATTACGGTATGGCTGTCTTTATTTACAAAAGATGCAGCCTCAATGGCCGCATCATCCGGCAGACAAAGGAAAACAATGTCTGCCTGGTTAATTATATCCTTTCTTGCTCCGTTATCTTTCCGGAGTTCTTCGGATATCTTTAACAGTTCAATGTCTTCCCTGTCTGACAATCTTTCATTAATACGGAGGCCGGTAGTACCGGCGCTTCCGTCAATAAATACTTTAATCATTTTGTACCTTACTTATTATTTTTTGCTTCAACTTTAGCCTGAACGGAAATTGGAAGTCCGAAAAGGTTAATGAATCCAGCAGAATCTGCCTGATTGTATACATTGTCTTCGCCGAAGGTTGCTAATTCTTCAGAATACAGAGCCCAATCGGACCAAACACCAGCTTTGATAATGTTGCCTTTGTATAATTTTAATTTTACTTTACCAGTTACATGCTGCTGGGTAGACTCTACGAATGCGCTAAGAGCTTCTCTTAATGGTGTGAACCACTGTCCGTTGTAAACCAGATCTGCAAAGGTTAAAGCCAGCTCCTGTTTCTTATGAGCAGTCATCTTATCCAGAGTCAGAGTCTCTAAGTAGTTATGTGCGAAGTAAAGAATAGCTCCGCCAGGAGTTTCATAAACGCCTCTGCACTTCATGCCAACGAGGCGGTTCTCGATGATATCCAGAAGTCCGATGCCGTTCTTTCCACCGATATCATTCAGGGCTAAGATAATGTCTTTTGCACTCATTTTCTGATCATTTAATGCTACTGGAACGCCTTTTTCAAAATCCATTGTGATGTAAGTAGGCTCATCCGGAGCATCCATTGGAGAAACGCCCATTTCCAGGAAGCCTGGTTTCTCGTATAAAGGTTCATTTCCTGCATCTTCCAGGTCTAAGCCTTCATGGGAAAGATGCCACATGTTTTTATCTTTGGAATAGTTAGTTTCACGGGTAATCTTCAGAGGAATGTTATGTGCTTCTGCGTAATCAATTTCTTCTTCACGTGACTTAATATCCCACTCACGCCATGGAGCGATGATCGGCATATCCGGTGCAAAACGTTTGATTGCAAGTTCGAAACGAACCTGGTCGTTTCCTTTACCTGTGCAGCCATGAGCAATGGCATCTGCGCCTTCTTTCAGTGCGATTTCAGCAAGTCTCTTGCCGATAACCGGACGTGCGAAAGAGGTGCCTAACATATATTCTTCATATAAAGCACCAGCCTGAACGGTAGGGATGATGAAATCATCAACGAATTCATCGGTCAGATCTTCGATATAAAGCTTGGAAGCACCGGTCTTTAATGCTTTCTCTTCCAGACCTTCCAGCTCGTCTGCCTGTCCTACATTTCCAGATACAGCGATAACTTCGCAGTTATTGTAGTTCTCTTTTAACCAAGGGATGATGATGGATGTATCCAAACCTCCTGAGTATGCTAAAACGACTTTTTTGATTTTACTTTTATCCATTGCTATTCCTCCATTTTTTCCGCAATTTATCTGTTGTTACGCATTATATGCCTTTTCCATTAAATGTCAACCGTTTTATGCAATATATGCGTATTTTTGTCATATTTTATGCATAATATTCATTTGATGCCGTGGTTTTATGCAATTTTACATACTATTTGCATTAATATTAGTAAAAATAAGACCGCAGAAGCAATTCCGCGGCCCAATTTTTTATTCAAAATCTCTCGTCTTTAAAGAATATCAGTCAATTTTCAGGCACAGCATGGTAATGTCATCAAACTGCTCTGTGTCACCGACAAAAGCGTTTACTGCATTCTCAACATTTTCAACCTGCTGCTGTGCAGATTCTTCAAAATGACCATCCAGGATATCTAAAAGTCGGACGTCTCCAAAAAGTTCTTCCTTCGCATTTACCGCCTCCGTTACACCATCCGTGTAAAGGAACAGAACGTCACCAGAATTCAAAGTGATGTTACTTTCTTTGTAGCGGGTCTTGGAAAGTCCAGCCAGAACCAATCCATGACGGTTGCGTAAATAGTCGCAGCCTTCTCCTTTCCGGTAAAGAACCGGTGGATTATGACCAGCGTTGGTGAAATTCAGTTCACCGGTGGAAATATCGTAAATACCAACCCAGGTGGTTACAAACAATCCTGCCTTATTGTTTTCACAAAGGAGACGGTTCGCGAAAGTCATGGCCTGAGCGGTAGTCAGACCAGACTGAAGCTGATTCTTAATCACGATTTTGGAAATGGTCATGAACAGCGCAGCTCCCACACCTTTTCCGGACACATCCGCCATAACAATGGCAATATGATCATCGTCAATGGAAAAGAAATCGTAGAAGTCTCCACCGACTTCCTTTGCCGTAATGTTCTTCGCGTATAACTGAAGCTGGTCATGATCCGGGAAAGCCGGGAAGGTGCATGGCAGCATACTGCTCTGAATATTTCTTGCCAGATTCAGCTCTGTTTCAATACGGGAGTTATCCATGGCGACCTTATTCTGAAGTTCCACCATTTCTCTGCCTCTTTTGGCAATTTTCACGCAGCAGAAGGCGATTAAAAGAAAGGCAATGTAACGTGGAAGATAATCGTTGATAATAACGCTCTTCATGTACGCTGCAGGATCATAGCCAGCTGCAATGACTGCGTCCCTTAAATTTGTAACAATATGAAGGTCCTTTGCTCCCAGTTCCTTCACTACATTTAAGTTCAGGATTCCGACAATAGAATTCAAAATGGCTGCTGCTGTGAAAAATACAGTAGTCAGCATTGCCGAGAATTTACAGAATTTTTCTTCGCAGTAACGAATACTTAAAACTACCGGAATGGCCATTACTAATGTAACGTTATGTCCTAAGAAACAGGAAAGTACAGAGCAAAGAATGACAATGGATCCCATCAGCATGAATTTCAGCCATTTTCCTGCACCGGCAAAGACACGATTCAGTATGATCGCGGGAATTTCAATGCCAACTGCTATAATTACAGCAATTCTCATTTCCATTTTATCGGCGGTAAAAATGCCTACTTCATTGGCAATCAGACAGCCAATAATAATCAGAACAATGATGATGTTGATCATTCCCAGCATCATGTTTGCCGCAATTTCATTAACCGCATAAACGTTACCAAGACCTATGGCATTGGTAATTTTATCCAGCAATATATCTTTAAATTTTTTCGCTTTTGCCATTCTCTGTTTTTCTCCTTGTCTGGAACTGTGTTTTTTAAGTTCTAGTGTTCCAAACTCTGCAATGTTTCCTTCGGCTTCAAATCTTCTAACAAGTTATTGTATCATATTTTCAGCTTTTAATGAACTATTTGAAAATTAACCGGATAATTTCCTGTTCCTTTTCCTACGGACAGAATCATGAAATCTTTTACGGTAATGGATGGAGCGATTTTTCCGACTGCATTACGGATTTCGTCGTCAGGCTCGACAATCAGAACATACGCATACTCCTTCTCTGCCAGGCTTTCTGCCCAGATTTGGATTCGTTCTTCTTCGTCTTCCACTACTCCCCAATCGGCTTCATTCACCAGTTTATCGCACCAGATATTTTTAATATCGATATCCGTTCCTACCGCGGCCTGATAATAGGTTTCATGCTTCTGGGACTGCCTGTTCATGTCTCCGCCGATAGCCAGATAACATTTCGCCGGCAAATTATCTTCCGGAAGCTGCTCACAGAAGTCTTCTATTTTCTGGCGAATCTGCGAGTATTCCTCGTTCGGATACTGATTGTTCTTATAGTCAGCCATAACCAGAACCGCTCCCGCACAAAGGACGATTTCTGCTACGGCAACTAAAACTTTCTTACTCATCCCGGCTTTTATTTCCAGCCGTTCTCCGGCGCATGCCATCAGCCGCATGAGCAGATAGAGGAACATAGCAAACGTCAACGTCTGCGTATACCGGTGGATGGAAGAAAGCATCAGACCATAGTGACTGGTATATCCGTAGAAGAAAATCACCGCTCCTGCAAATATTCCCAGGCCTGCGATTCCTGCGGATTTTTTACTGATATCTTTCAGGCAAAGAGTCATAACGATTCCAACAGCCAGGAAGAATAAGGCAATCCAAAGGAATGGCAATTTGCCCCAGACCGTAATGCCGGAAAATACATTGGCAATTTTCTGAAGGGTGATTCCTCCCAGATTAAAGTCAATAAATTCGCCGGTTCCCCTTACATGAATCATCAGCTGCCAAGAGCCATAGGAAGCGGCCAAACCAAGAAGGCCCGGAAGAGCTCTTAAGAGGTCTTTCTTTGCCACACTCTTCTCTGCTAAGGCAATTACAAGGGCGGTCAGGAAAACTACGCCTCCGTACATCGCTCCGGTATTTTTCATCGCCGGAAGCATAAAAAGGCAGAAAGCGAAATGAATGGCAGAAAACCAGTCCTTAAAAGGCTTGTTTATGGCCAGATAAATTCCATAGCCAAATAAGAAACCTAAAACCGGGTCGATAAACAGACTCAGATAATAGTAAGCCCAGTCGCCGGCGGCTCCCGCTCCATTGATAGACAATAAAGTCGGTACCAGTAAAAAAAGGATTCCGGCCGGAAGTATAAGGAACCATTTTTTCCAGTTGATGTTTTTAAGGGCTGGAAGAAACAGAGCCAGTCCAAAAACGGCAACCGTGAAAAACGGTGAAAATTCATAATAGTTTTTTTGCAGAGAGGTCAGGAAATAAGTCAGAAGTGCCATTCCCGGAGGGTAAGACTGCATGGTGGAATAAAGAAGGGAGCCTTCGCCTACCTGAAGATATGGTGAAAAATGAAGGGCCTTCGGCATTGCGGACCAGAGACGGAGCTCGTCCCATACCGCTGGTTTTAAATTCATGGAATATATATAGAAAAAGATGGCAAGGAGAAGAAACAGTCCCACTGCCGGAGTGAAAATCTTCTCCCATCTTTGATTTTTCTTGTTTTTGATCAGCTTAACGACTGCTCCCAGAACTAATGCAGCCATTAGCAGATAGACCAGACTTCTTCCCACGATCAGAAGATTCAGGCAATAAAAAACATACAGAACAAAGCCGGTTCCTAAAAAGGTAAAAGGAAGGGCTTCTTCTGTTCTCCGGTCCGTAAGGACGCCTATAGCCGCTGCGCTCAGCAGCATCATGATCATGGAAAGAATAATTGAAATCATAAAAATAAAAAGGCGTGAAACCCTGATAAATCAGCAATTCCACGCCCTATAAAGCCTGTTTAGTTCGGTAACTTGAACGAACTCTTGAGAGAAACGATACGGTTGAATACTAATTTATCGGCAGTTGTATCTTTGGAATCAACACCGAAGTATCCATGGCGTACAAACTGGAATTTGTCTCCCGGTTTAGCTTCTGCCAGTGCAGGTTCTACGTAGCATTCTTCCATAACAGTTAAGGAATTTGGATTGATATTTCTTTCTTCATCCACTAACTGCTCGTAAAGACGTGCTTCACATTTTGTTGCATGAGAAGCGCTTACCCAATGGATCGTTCCCTTAACTTTTCTGCCTTCAAATCCAGAACCGCTCTTGGTTTCCGGATCATAGGTTACATGAACTTCTGTAACTTTTCCGTTTTCGTCTTTCTTGTAGTCTACACATTTAACGAAATATGCATTCATCAGACGAACTTCATTTCCTGGGAATAAACGGAAATATTTCTTTGGAGGCTCTTCCATGAAGTCATCACGGTCAATGTAAAGCTCTCTACTGAAAGGAATCTTTCTGGTTCCCATTTCTTCGTTTTCCGGATTGTTTGTGGCATCCATCCACTCTACCTGTCCCTCTGGATAGTTATCAATAATCAGCTTGATAGGATCCAAAACTGCCATGTAACGAGGAGCCTTCGGTTTCAGGTCTTCTCTTACGCAGTACTCTAACATAGCATAGTCCGAAGAACTCTGAGCTTTTGCTACGCCGGAAAGGTTAATGAACATACGGATAGATTCCGGAGTGAAGCCACGTCTTCTTAAAGCTGCGATTGTTACCAGTCTCGGATCATCCCATCCATCTACAACGCCGTCTGCAACCAGCTGTTTGATATATCTCTTTCCGGTAATTACGCCGGTAAGATACATTTTTGCAAACTCGATCTGTCTTGGAGGCTGTTCAAATCCAACATTCTGTACAACCCAGTCATATAAAGGTCTATGGTCTTCAAACTCCATGGTGCAGATGGAATGCGTAATGCCTTCAACAGCGTCCTCAATCGGATGTGCAAAGTCATACATCGGATAAATGCACCATTTATCGCCGGTCCTGTGGTGGCTGACGTGAGCTACTCTATAAATTACAGGGTCTCTCATATTCATATTTGGGGAAGCCATGTCGATTTTTGCCCTTAAAACCCTTTTTCCATCTTCAATGGCTCCACTCTTCATCTCTTCGAAAAGAGCAAGATTTTCTTCTACGCTTCTGTCTCTGTAAGGACTGTTCTTACCAGGAGTCTCATAGGAGCCTCTGTATTCCTTGATTTCGTCTGCAGACAGGTCGCATACATAAGCTTTGCCTTCTTTGATCAGCTTAATTGCAGCTTCATACATCTTATCGAAGTAATCGGATGCAAAATAAAGACGGTCTTCAAAGTCAGCGCCCAACCATTCAACGTCAGCTTTGATGGATTCAACAAATTCTACGTCTTCTTTTGTTGGGTTGGTATCATCAAAACGCAAATTGAAAGTACCGTTATACTCTTCTGCCAGTCCATAGTTTAAAAGGATGGATTTTGCATGGCCAATGTGAAGATATCCGTTCGGTTCCGGAGGGAATCTGGTTTCTACATGGTCATATCTGCCTTCTGCCAGGTCTTTATCAATTTCGTTCTCGATGAAGTTCTTTGATACTCTGTTTTCTTCCATTTGTTCGTATCCTCTAATAAACAATTTAAGCCGGACGAAAATTTCGCCCGGCCTATTTGTCACTTAAGCATAATTATTTAAGGTTTTCTTTTGCCTGCTCTGCTAATGCAGCAAATGCTGTTGCATCACTAACTGCCAGTTCCGCTAACATCTTTCTGTTCATTTCAACGCCTGCGTTCTTAAGGCCGTACATAAATTTGCTGTAGGATAAGCCATTCATTCTAGCTGCTGCGTTAATACGAGCAATCCATAACTGTCTGAACTGACGTTTTTTCTGCTTTCTTCCAGCGTAGGAGCTTGTAAGAGCTCTCATAACTGACTGTTTAGCGATTCTATACTGTTTTGATCTGGCTCCTCTGTAACCTTTAGCCAGCTTTAATGTTCTGTTATGTCTTTTTTTAGCGTTAAGTCCGCCTTTAATTCTTGCCATTTCTTAATTCCTCCTTTAAACCTTTCAGATTCTTACAGATATGGTAAGATCTTCTTCATGTTCTTTACATTTGTAGCATCTGTCATAGTAGCGTTTCTCAGGTTACGTTTTCTCTTAGTGGTGTTCTTTGTTAAGATATGGCTCTTATAAGCTTTATTTCTCTTCAGATTTCCATTTGCTGTTTTTTTGAAACGCTTAGCCGCAGCTCTTTTTGTCTTAATCTTTGGCATTTCTATTCCTCCTAAAATAAATTGTTATCGTTGTACTACTAAAAACATTTTCTAAAAGTTCTACTTCTTCTGAACTAAAAACATTACCATGTTTCTTCCCTCAACCTTAGGGGCTTTGTCCACATTCGCAACATCTACAAGCAGTTCTGCAAAATCATCTAATACGTGTTTGCTTTCCTGCATATGGGACATCTCTCTGCCTCGGAATCTGAGGGCAACCTTTACCTTATCGCCTTTTTCAATGAACTTGCGGGCCATGTTTGCCTTTGTCTTAATATCGTTTAAATCGATATTCGGGGAAAGGCGGATTTCCTTGATTTCAATGGTTTTCTGTTTCTTCTTTGCTTCTTTTTCTTTCCGAAGCTGCTCATAACGGAATTTTCCGTAGTCAATGATCCTGCATACAGGCGGTTCAGCTTTCGGCGCAATCAAAACTAAATCAACTCCAGCCTCTTCCGCTTGTGCTCTTGCTTCCTCGATAG
Source organism: Lachnospiraceae bacterium (assembly GCA_045640945.1). Classification (GTDB taxonomy): domain Bacteria; phylum Bacillota; class Clostridia; order Lachnospirales; family Lachnospiraceae; genus RGIG5612. The sequence continues at coordinate 9,851 of JAZUGA010000165.1, forward strand.
AAACAATACCAATCTGTTCACCGGACAGGCCGATTAATCTGACTTCTTTCTCCTTGATTTGTTCATTAATTAAATTGTCGATAGTACACCTCCAAAGTGTTTCATGTTTGTTTCTTTTTAGAAAACGCTGACGCTTTATATAAAGAAAAAAGGACAGCCCGAGAGCTATCCACCTTAAATCCAAATTCTCACAAAGAGAATCTGAAAATATTAACCAACGTGCGCCCATTTGCGACGAGGTGAGAGTGGAAACTCTTCTTTGTTTTCAAACGACCGTGTTATATTAACACCATCTATATACACTGTCAATAGCTTTTCTGCCCTAAAATACGTAATTTGGAGAAATTACCAGGTCCATTTTTTCGTCATGGATTTCTACTGGCAGATGCTCGTAAATCTGGAAGTCAAAACATAAAGCAACCTTTACAAATTCGGTTTCTTTTTTGCTGTCTAAGTATTTATCATAGAAACCGCCGCCATAACCGATGCGGTTTCTCGTTTTATCAAAAGCAAGGCCCGGCATCAGAATCAGAACTTTCTTTTCTTCCGCTACTCTCGCCTTGGAAAGATCCAGCTTGCCGTTTTCATCGATACCGCAGATTGAATCCTTTGGCTCCGGTATGGACATATAGCCTGGAACGCAGTCGTCCATGGAATCAATATAAATAAATTCCATGAAGTCCGGAATGATGGCGCCCTTAGAATTTGTCTTGGCTCCGGATGCGTATGTCTTTGGAACAGCGACTCTTTTTCCGTCTGCTAAAGCCTGCATAATGATTGGCAGGGTTCTTACTTCTTCGTTATAGGACATATAAGCGTAAACGCATTCCGTCTCTTTATAAGCATCCAGCTGGCAGAACCGGTTTTTCAGCTGCTCCGATAACGCCTCTACCGTTTCCATTGATAACTGCTGTTTCTTTTTGGTTACTTCTGCACGAATTTCTTTTTTATCCATAATTTCCTCATCTATCACATGGAGAATTTGATCAGCAGCATTTCTACGCCGGTCTGTTCTCCAATTTCTCCGTTTTTCATCTTTTTATCCGTCTCGGAAATTTCTTCCAGAATGTTGCGGACATCTTTCATTTTAAAATAGCCTTTCAGATATTTTTCGGCATTTGCTATTACAAAGTCTCTCTTTTTCAGCATACGGGCAACTTCCGAAGTAGTATATCCTTTATTTCTCAGTTCGGCCGTCTGAAGAAGGGTCCGGAACTGAATACGGATCATTGCCAGAATATACAAAGGATGCTCATGATTTGCTAACAAATCATAATACTTATCCAGGACTTTTTTTACATCTTTCTGACCCATGGCGCTGAGCATGTCGAATATTTTGGACTCAATGTCGGCCATAGTAACCGCCAGAACGTCTTCGTCATTGATTTCCGGCCGGTCCCCAGCATAGTTTACGATTTTTTCATATTCCTGACGAAGCCGGTCATAATCCAAACCTACCCGGTCAATGAGCAGCTGAAGGGTGCTTTTACGTACCTTTTTGCCTGCCTTACTAACGCCTTTGGCCAGCCATGTAATAACTTCCTCTTCTGTGTCCGGATTGCACTCTACTACGGAACCTTTCCCCGCCAGCAGTTTGTATACTCGCTTGTTCTTCGCTGCACTATTCTCCAAAAATACCAGACAGGTGCTTGACGGAAGCTCATTCAAAATCTTTTCTATAAGCTGGTCATTTTTTCCGCCAGACTCTGCAGCGCTTTCCTCTGCGGAAGCTTCTTCGGAATCGCCGCCCTTCTTTTTTGCTGCAAAAGCGCCGGAATTTTCTACTACCACCAGTCGTTTTTCTGCAAAGAAAGGCAAGGTAACTACACTGTCATATACCTTTCCAAAGTCAATGGATTTTCCTTCAAAATAGGAATAATTCATATCGTTTCCGGAAGTGATCATCTTTCGGAGCTGGTCCCGGTACAGACGCTTTTTGTAGTTTTCTTCTCCTACAAACAGGTACGCATTTGCAATATTCTCTTTGTTGAAAGTTCCAATAGCCATGGTTTTATGTTATATGGCTTTCCTTAAAAATTCAATAAGTATTTTTCCATCTGAATGGTCCCTGAGCGGTCTACATCAACGGTGATTTCGCCGTACTGGGCGGTGCAGAAAACCTCTGCTTTTACGTTCGCAAGCCTGCTCAGAGTCTCTTTATGTGGATGCCCATAGGAATTGTTTGCTCCGGCAGAAATAAGGGCAATTCCCCTCTCGGAGCCTTTAAAAACGTTCTGTAAAAAGTCTTCCGATGTAGACGTTCTGCTGCCATGGTGAGCGACCTTTAAAAGATCCATGCCGCTTATGTCTTTTGCCGAAAGTGCTTTTTCTTCTTCCATGCTGATGTCCCCCGTCAGTAAAGCCTTAAAGTCACCAAACTCCAAACGGAAAACCAGCGACTGTCCATTACTGTCTTCGGAGGAACCGCCTTGTTCCGGATGGAGACAGGTTAGCTTTATGGAAGGATCCGACAGAACATCTCCTGCATGAAACTTGATAACGTGGATTTCTCTCTCCTTGGCCAGCTGAATCAGTTCCTCCTGCTTTTCATTTCCTTCGATATCCGGAAGCACCAGATTTTTAATTATGATATGGCCCGCTCCACTGTCCTTGATCAGTTCTGTTACTCCGGAAATATGGTCCGTATCGGAATGGGTAATAATAGAATAATCGATGGTGGATATTCCCAGATATTTCAACGCGCTTTCCAGTCGGTATTCTTTCAGATTTTTTACAGTAGTTGACCCTCCATCAATCAGATAATTGACATGGTCTGGGGATTGAATCAAATAGCCTTCTCCCTGACCGACATCGAAAAAGTTCAGCCGCAGATGGGAAGTCGGTATATTAAGGATGGGAAGAAGAAAAAGAAGAAGTGCCCACAAAAGAACCGGAATCACTTTCTTTACCGGTATTTTCCGATCCGATTTTGTTCTCGGCTGCCACTTTTTCCTTCCGCTTTTTCTTTTCAGAATGTAAAGACCGGCTGCCAATATCAGATAAAACAGCAGAATCTGCCACAAGGTCGGCTTTCCGGTAATCAGAATGCTGTACGGAATCCGGTCGATGACTGTACATAGAATTTCAACGAAGGATAAAAGATATACTCCTGCACCGATAATGAATCTTCCCAGGGCGATACTGGCTACTCCCACCAGGCCACAAAGGATGCCACTTCCTAATACGAAACTCATTAAAGGTACGATTATCAAATTCAGAAAAACGGAATACAAAGGAATTTCATAATAGATGCTGGAAATAATAGGCAAAGTGGCTAATGAAACGGAAAGACTGACGGTGAAGGCGTTCAGTAAACGATTTTCCGATGCGTAAAAATCCGTAATAATTGGATTGAGGACTCCTACGCCTAAAATGGCGCTGAAGGAAAGCTGAAATGCTCCGTTGAAAAGAATATTGGGATTTTCCCCAATGATCAGAATGGCAGACAAAGCCAGGGCGGAAAGCATATCGAAAGTCTTTCCAAAATACTCCGCCACCATACGGATAAAAAACATGATTGTGGCCCGGACGGCAGACACACTTCCTCCGCTCATGACGCAAAAGCCAGCCATCAGCAGGGATGATATCAGACAGGACGAAAAGTAACTGTGCCGTCTTCTTAGAAGAGAATAGACGCTCATGCCAATCAGGGAAATATGCAAGCCGGAAATGGCCAGTACATGGGCGATTCCATTTTCCTGATACAGTTCTTTTATTTCTGCGTCCAGCTCAGACTTCTCTCCGGCAACTACGGCAGAAAAAATCCCCGCAGGCTTTTCAAAGCCCGTCATAACCAGATGGAAAGTATCTACGATTCTTGTTTTAATCTCATACATCCATTGTTTCAGATAGTTCCAATGCTTTCCGGTCTTTGTAAAGTCTTTCGAGCTTTCTAACTGGAATTTTCCTGAAACGCCTAAGGAATGATAATAATTTCTTTCATCATAGTTTCCTGCATTCCGGGCGATGTTAAAGCCTGCATATCTGCAATAAGCCTCTACCGTTTCTCCTAGTTTCACATCCAACTTTTCATACATTCCTTCATCCACCGCCAATAAGACTTTGCCATACCCTTTTCCGGTTCTCTTATCTTTTGTATTTGTCAGATAAACATATTTGCAGGTGGTTTTATTTTCAATCTGGTCCACTTTTCCCGTTAAGGTTACATAGGTATTCACCTCCGGCATTTCTTTCAAAAAAGAAACTGCTCCGGTTTTCAGCAGACAAAAACAAAGCACCGCAAAAAGCGCAGCGGCTAAAAGGAGTTTTCTCTTTATCATGTTTCATAAAAGGGATTATTTATAAATCAGGTCCGTCTTTCTTCTCAGAGGCTGAGAAAGGTCAAAAGTCTTATGCAGCATTACTTCCGGTTCACTTTCTACCATGAACTGGACTGCGTTTACATAAGGCAGCTGACAAAGAGAGTTTACAATAGAATATACCATCAGTTCATCACTGACCGTCTGATTTTGTGTTAAGAAAGAATCCGTAAAGTTGACATAGCAAATCTTATCGGAAGTTGTAATGCTGAGTACCTTTACGTCCTTGCTGATAGTTGCATAGGCATCCGCGGTCTTTGGTCCGGCAATCAGCTGATTCATAATATATTCTTCCATGGAAGAACTGCTGTTGTCGATAGTGAATCCATAAACTACCGGAATAAGACGATCTCCAGTTTCATTCACAAAGTAAATGGTCAGGTCCGACTCCTGTTTCAACATGCCTTCATCATTCAGAAGAACGTCTACGAAACGTTCTTTGGTCATGGTTCCGATCAGAGAGCCATTATTATCTGTCAGAGGTTCTCCGTCAATAGTAAAGTCCACACCGGTAATACCATTTACCTGGATTATAGTCAAAACGATGGAAGAACGCATGATAATCTCACGCACGTTAGACAGTTTCCGGTAATCCGAATTGAAATCAAGAGTTACCACACCGTCTTTCACAATCATTCCATTAATGGTTACTCCGCTTGGTTTTACGGAATAGTAGGAAGTTTCTTCCGGGTCAATATTAAACATCCGGTCTAAAAGCATCTGAACTAAATCCACCTGCTCATAGGAAGCTGCGTCCGTAATTTCCTGCTCTTTGTAAATCAGGTCGTCCGCATCTTTGTTGGTGTAATAAATCATGAACAGGTCCTCGTCTGCTGCCTTATGGCCACAGCCGGAAAGCCCAAGTACGGATACTGCGCTGATTACAAGAATCAATATGAAACTGGCAAAAAATTTAAATCTTTTCATGCTTTTTCGGATATATGGGTTAACGGAATCTGCATTGTAAATGTACTTCCTACGTCTACTTCACTGTAAAGTTTAATGTCACCGTTATGGGCAACTACAATACTCTTAGTAATAGCAAGACCTAAGCCGGTTCCTCCGGTTGCACGGTCTCTTGCTTTATCTACACGATAGAAACGGTCGAAGATATGCTCCACGCTCTTCTCCGGAATTCCGTATCCATTATCCTGTACCTTCACGTAGAAGTATGTGGTATCGGCATTCAGAGATACATGAACCCAGCCTTCATTGTTGTTGTATTTGATTGCATTCATTACCAGGTTGGAAATACACATGGAGAATTTCGTTTCATCAATTTCCGCAACGATTGGACGGAAGCTTTCAAATACTAACTCGATGTTCTTTTCTGCTGCAAGAGGTCTTAAAAGTTTTAACTGAGCCTCGATCAATTCATTAATATTTACCTGACTGAAGTTCATCTCCAGGCCGGTACGGTCCATCTTAACTAACGTCAGAAGGTCGTTAATAATATTATTCTCTCTATCTAACTCTCCTACAATATCCCCCAAGAACTCCTGATACAGCTCTTCCGGCATTCCCTGCTGGCCTACTAAGGATTCTGCAAGAACCTTAATTGAGGTAATCGGTGTCTTCAGTTCATGAGAAACGTTGGAAACAAATTCCTGTCTGGAATCTTCTAACTGGTTGATCCGGTCCATCATGGTATTGAAGGAATTGGAAATAGTAATGATTTCACTGCTTCCTTTCAAGTCGATAGCTTCCACATTTCCACCCTGACCGATATGCTCAATGGTTTCTTCAATCTTACGGAACGGTTTAACCATTTTATAAGCAGAGAAAATAGCTGCTGCCAGAAGAATGATCGTCAGAATAATCACTACAGCTCCCACAATCAGCCGGATGGTATCCATTGCATCATAAATATCTGCGATGGAAGAGGTAGCAAACATAACATATTGAATTTCGCCATCGGAATTTTTAATGGACTGGGTCAGAACCAGACACTTATGGGCCTTATCCGTATAAGCCTGGTTGTTTCCGTTAAAGCACCGGTTAACGTCCGGAGATATACAAAGTTTTCCTTTGTTAATCTGATAGGTATCACTAACGATAATAAAGTTCTCGTCAATAACCTGAATACGGTTCAGGAAAACGCCGGCAACGTCTTCTGCCAGCTTGTCAAATTTTCTTTCGGAATCATAAGGGTTTTCACTATCCTGAGAAAAGTAAGAAGATAGTATAGAAAACTGAGCACTGACATTTCTGGTACGATTTGCAATGACAGTGTTCTCAGCAGCGTTCAGGCATACACCCTCCAGAATGAAAAGAGGGATAATGCCGGCAGCTAAAATGATAATAAAGATTCGGAATCTAAGACTTCCAAAGAAGTCCTGGCTACGCCTTAAAATAATATCCCACTCCCCACTTAGTATTTACATATTTAGGCTCTTTCGGGTTTTCCTCTATTTTTTCACGCAGCCTTCTTACGTGTACATCAACTGTTCTTACATCGCCTGGATATTCATATCCCCAGACAATACTAAGCAGCTGTTCTCTGCTATATACTTTATTCGGATTATTTACAAGAAGCTCTAATAAATCAAATTCTTTTGCTGTAAGATTTACTTCTTTGTCCTGAATAAATACTCTTCTGGCATCAAGATCCATACGCAGTTCGTTCTTAACAATTTCGCCCGGAGCTTCTGCTACCGCACGTTTGCTTCTACGGAACATCGCTTTGATTCTTGCTTTTACTTCAAGAATATTGAATGGCTTGGTAATATAGTCGTCTGCTCCATACTCAAGGCCTAAGATCTTATCCATATCTCCGCCCTTTGCAGTCAGCATAATGATTGGCATATTGGAAAACTCACGGATTGCTTTACATACTTCAAAGCCATCCATTTTCGGAAGCATAATGTCCAGTAATACGACGTCATATTCGGTCTTCTGTGCCATAGCAAGAGCTTCTTCTCCATCGTATGCACACTCAACATCCATGCCGTCCTGTTCCAAAGAGAACTTTATGCCTTTTACTATTAACTTTTCATCATCAACAACTAATACCTTGCTCATAAAAACCTCTACACCTTTATATAGTCTTTGATTTTCTCATAGGAGCTGTCTTTAATGCCCTCCACATTGGTTATTTCCTGAATGTCGGAAAATCCCCCATGATCCTCTCGATAGGAAATAATCGCTTCGGCCTTAATGTCTCCTATGCCTGGCAGCGTCTTTAATTCATCAATTTCTGCAGTGTTTATGTTAACCAGTCCATCCGAAGGGGTTTCGTAACCAGCCTCCAATTCTGTTATGGACGGAATATAAATCTGCTCTCCGTCTTTAACGGTTTCCGCCAGATTAATATATTGACCGGCTGCCTCTTCAGTCAATCCTCCCGCCAGGTCCACCGCTTCATGTATTCTTGAGCCTTCCTCAAGATAATACACTCCCGGCGTTACTACACTGCCACATACATGCACACATACCGTTTCCTTTTTTATTTCTTCCGTTTCTTCTTCCGAGGAAACTTCTTCTGTCTTTATAGGTTCGGAAGGTGCATCCTGTTTCTTTACTGCGCAACTGAAAATAACGCCTGCAGCGACAAAACAAACTGCAACTAATAAAAATTTAATTACTTTTCTATTATTCATGTTCTGCTCCATCAAATGACGAAAAAGAACCTCTGACCGATATTTTACAAAATATTTACGCTACTTGCAATATTTCTGTAACACTTTTGTTATTTTATTGGAAATTATTTTTGAATTGGATTTTCGGTGAAAAGACTGTCATTCACTTTTGTCTGAAAACTCTCCAGCTGGGCAGAAACATCTGCACCCGTCCAGATTTCATTCAGCATGGATTTCAAATCTTTCCAAAGATTCTCGGTTTCGATCAGTTTTGGAAGGCTTGAGGTGATTTCATACTGTTTATAAACAGATGCAAAACCTTTTCCTTCATTGGCGCTTCTGAGACAGCTCATGTAACCGGTATTATCGTAAACAATACCCGCCTCGTCATAGGTCATGAATTTTGCCAGTTCCTCTGCCTGCTCTACGTTCTTGGACATTGGATTGACACATACACACCAGGTGTTGGATAAGCCTTTTGTTCCTAATGCGTCGGTCAGTCTTGGAAGATCCGTTATAACGTAAGGTGCATTTACTTCGTTCAGTAAAGCCAGGGAACTGCAATTTAACAGAGCCATCTTGCATCTTCCAAATGCAAAACTGTTTTCTACCAGATCATAGGTTGTAGTCGCAAGATCTATTTTCAAATTGGAGCCTAATTCCTGATAACGGAATGCTGCTTCAATAAGATTCTCATTATATACATCGAATTCATCGTTATTGTCCCCGTTGTCACCGCCGAGTTCCAGATAATTACCGATGAACAGATAGTTGTCCAGAAGATTGGATACGTCAAAAAGCATGATCATATCTACATCAGACTCCGTGTCCTTAATGAAGGAAGTGGACATTTCCTGAATTTCCTTAAAGGTTTTCGGTGCTTTTTCCACCATATCCGGGTTATACACAAAGAAAGATGTGTTAAAGCACAACGGATAGCCTACCATCTTTCCGTTATACATAACGCTGGATAAAGAATTTCTGGAATAATTTCTTAAAGAATAGGTATCTGTGTCTTCGTTCACTTTCGCAGTGCTTCCTAAAAAGGCCTGCTCCAGCTTCGTAGTTTCCGAAATATAAAGGTCCGGTGCTTCACCACCGTTAATGTTTAATTTATTGATGTTGTCAAAGAAAGAAACAGCGGATACTTTTTTGCATTCCACCCGGAGTCCGGAGGTTTTAAAGTAATCTGCCTTCACTTGTTCTGCCAGATCTTTCATTCCATCTTCGTAATACCATAAAATCAGGTCATGTCCTTCTTCAATTTCCTTTGCGGCATTTCCTTCTGTTTTTGGGCGAAATGCAAGAGCTACCAGCACAACCGCTGCTGATAGCACGAGCATTACAATTATTCGGATGATAATATTTCTGACGGATTTATTCATTACTGATTGATGATGTCCTTAATGGATTCTTGTTTTCCCTCTGGAGCAGCTTCTCCCGGTTTATTCCAGGACATGTATTCGCACTCCGGATAGCCTTCGCAGCCGTAGTATCTTCTTCCTTTTTTTGTCTTTCGAACAATCAGGTCCTTGCCACAGAGTGGGCATTTAATCCCGGCTTTTTCTACGATGGACATCGTATTTCTGCACTCAGGAAAGCCTGGACAAGCCAGGAATTTTCCGTGAGGACCAAATTTTATAACCATATGGCGTCCGCATTTATCACAGATTACGTCGGACTCTTCGTCTTTTACTTTAATTTTTGTCAGTTTGGAGCGGGCAACATCGATGGAATCCTTTAAACCTGGGTAGAATTCACGGAGAATTTCTTTCCATTCCATTTCGCCCTCTTCAATTTTATCCAGTTTCTCCTCAATTTTTGCGGTGAACTGAATGTCAACGATGTCTGGGAACGCAGTAACCATAATATCGTTAACGACTTTACCTAATTCGGTTACCAGAAGGTTTTTCTTGTCCTTCTTTACATAATGTCTGGCTAAAATTGTGGTAATGGTTGGAGAATAGGTACTTGGACGTCCAATGCCCTTTTCTTCCATTACCTTTACCAGGGATGCTTCGGTAAAGTGTGCTGGTGGCTGAGTGTAATGCTGAGATTCTTCGTAGCTCACAGCATCAATCACTGCATCCGATGTCAGATTGGAAACAACGTTGTTCTTCTCTTCTTTTTCATCATCTTCGGAAACGTAAACGCACATGAAACCGTCAAATAACTGTTTGGATGCATTTGCCTTGAAGATGTATTTATCTACGCCAAAGCTGATTGCGGTTACTTCATACTTTGCGTTGGTCATTCTGCTGGCAACGAAACGTTTCCAGATCAGCTGATACAAGCGGAAGTTGTCACGATCCAATTTTGTCTTCAGGCTGTCTGGTGTAACGGTTACATCAGAAGGACGGATTGCTTCGTGTGCGTCCTGAACCTTGCCATTGGATTTGCCTGCTGCGCTGGTATTGCTTACATACTGGGAACCGAAGTTTGCGTCAATGTAAGCTTTTGCTGCTGCCACTGCCTCGTCAGAAATTCTTACGGAGTCTGTACGCAGATAAGTAATATATCCGCTTTCATAAAGCTGCTGAGCGATACGCATGGTCTTCTGGGTTGAGAAATTCAGCGCCTTGGAAGCTTCCTGCTGAAGAGTGGATGTTACAAAAGGAAGCGGAGCCTTCTTAATTCTTTCGGAATGCCTGATGTCATCAATGGTCATGTTCTTTCCGGAAATATCGTTTAAGATTTGGTCCAGTTCTTCCTTATTATGAATATCGATTTTATTCTTTTTGTCTCCATAGAATCTGGCAATAATCGGCTTTTTCTCGCCATGAATGGATACACTTGCATCCAAAAGCCAGAATTCTTCCGGAATAAAAGCATCAATTTCTTCGTCACGGTCGCAGATCATACGAAGGGCTACAGACTGAACACGGCCTGCAGATAAGCCTCTTTTGACTTTTTCCCATAAAATCGGGCTGATTCCATAACCAACCAGACGGTCCAAAGCACGACGGCCCTGCTGAGCGTCTACCAGATTCATATCAATATCTCTGGAGTTCTTTAAGGAATTGGATACTGCTGATTTCGTTATTTCATTAAAAGTAATTCTGGCTTTCTTTTTATCTTCCAGATTTAAAGCTGCTGCCAAATGCCAGCTGATAGCCTCTCCCTCACGGTCCGGGTCTGTTGCCAGATATACTTTGTTTGCTTCTTTTGCAAGGCGTTTTAACTCTGCAAGAGTTTCCCCCTTGCCACGGATTGTTATATATTTTGGTTCATAGTCGTTTTCGACGTCTATGCCTAATGTGCTCTTTGGTAAATCTCTTACATGTCCCTTAGAAGCTACTACTTCATAGTTGCTTCCCAGGTATTTTTTAACGGTTTTAACCTTTGCAGGAGACTCTACGATTACCAGATTTTTTGCCATTTATCATGTCCTCTCAAACTACCTTAGTCTTTCAAGAATAATTAAATAACATTATTGTGTTTATTCTGTCAACTTTAATTTTCTCAATCTTCTCTTGCATAATAGTCCTTTCCCACCTCTTTTATGAGTCCGGAAAGTTCTAATTCCATCAGTATTTCTGAGGTTTCTTCGGGTTCTAAGCCGGTTTCATTTATAATCTGCTGAACCATTTTCGGTTCAAAATTTAGTACAGAATAAATTTTCCGGACTTTCTGGTCCGCATTCCGGATCAGGTCCTTATTTTCTGTTTCCGGTACGGATTTTATCTTCTGATTTCCTAAAACAAATTCTACAAAGTTCTCTGGAGAAAGAAGCATTCCTGCCCCTTCCGAAATTAACATATTACAGCTTTCGCTTAGGGCGTCAGTTACTCTTCCCGGAAGAGCGAAAATATCTTTTCCCTGCCGCAAGGCATGTTCTGCCGTTGTTAAGGTGCCGCTTCTTTTTCTTGCTTCCATAATAAGAAGATAATCGCTGAAAGCGCTGATCAGACGGTTCCGGTGAGGAAACTGCCATCCTATGGGCTGACTTCCAAACGGATACTCAGAAATAATACCGCCACCTCGGAAAATAATATCGTAATACAGCTCAATGTTTTCCCGCGGATATATATAATCAAGTCCACTCCCTAAGACTACAAAGGTTGTTCCGCCAACATCTAATGCGCTGCGGGAACTTACGGTATCGATTCCCAAAGCCATTCCACTGATAATCTGAACATTATTGATGGCCAAAGCCTTGGCGAACTTTGCTGCCATAGTTTTTCCGTAGCCGGAGCAATTTCGGGCGCCTACCATTCCTACGCTGATTTTGTTTTCATCCGGCAGTTTTCCTTTTACGTAAATAGCATAAGGTTTATCCGTCAAAACAGAAAAGTGCTTTGGATAATTCGGCGAATCCATGCATACGAAAGAAACCCCCTCCTGTCTTCTTTTTTCCAGCGTTTTTCTTATGGTTGTTTCCTCTCTGCTGTTTACAAGACTGGATATCTGTTTTTTCCCAGTAAGCACATCGGCTCCGTATAATTTTCCCACTTCTCTTTCAATGATTTCCCGGTCTGCCTTAAATAAATCTTCCGGCGAATCAAAAACACTCAGCAATCGGTTAATGTCCTGCTGATAAATTCCCGGGCAATTACAAAGCCAAAACCAATATTCTTCTCTTGTCATCATTTTTCACCTACCTGTTTATGAATGCATTCCGATAAGTTAAAGCCTCCATAATATGAGCCTTTCCGATTTTTTCTTCTCCTGCCAGATCCGCAATGGTCCGCGCCACCTTCAGGACCTTGTAATATCCACGAGCGGTCATATTGTATTTATCGTACGCTTTATTCAGAATTTCCTGAGTCTTTAAATCCAGCTGACAATATTCTTCGATTTCTCTCCTTCCCATTTGGGAATTAAAAGTAATCTCGCTGTCCTTAAAACGATTTCTCTGGATACTTTGGGCTTCATTGACCTGTTTTCGCATTTCTTCCGAATTCATGGTTTCTTTTTCCGTCTGAAAATCCTCCGAATCCAGTTTTTTCGTTCCTACGCAAATATCCACACGGTCTAAAATCGGTCCACGAATTTTCCCAAAATAATGAGACACATCGGCTTCGGAGCAATTGCACAGATTTTTGTCCGGATAGAATCCACATTTGCATGGATTCATTGCCATCACCAACATAAAGTCCGCCGGAAAAACGACCCGATACGCGGCCCGGTTAATTACAATCTGTTTGTCTTCCAGAGGCTGACGTAAATTTTCAATGGTTTCCTTCTTGAATTCTGCTACTTCATCCAGAAAAAGAACGCCTTTATGTGCCAAAGTAATTTCACCTGGTCTTGGATAATTGTTTCCTCCAATTAAAGCCGCATTTGTAATGGAATGATGCGGTGCCCGGAAGGGCCGCTCCATCATCAAAGAATCATTTCCCAAAAGTCCTGCCACCGAATAAATCTGGGATATTTCCAGACATTCTTTCGTGGTGATCCGATTCAGTATAGAAGGAATTCTCTGGGCCATCATGCTTTTTCCAGACCCCGGAGGACCAATAAACAGTAAATTATGAAAACCGGCAACGGATACCAGCACTGCTCTTTTTGCTTTTTCCTGACCTTTTACATCACGAAAATCCAAAATGTTATTCAGGAAATGATGATTCAAGGCTTCTTCAATATCAATGTGCTCCGCATATTCCAGCTGTTTCCGGTTAATCTGCTGAATCAGTTCCTTCAGAGAGCCAATCGGTGCAATATTCAAATCGGTAATAGCAGATCCTTCTAAAGCATTTTTCGCTGGCACAACGAGCGTTTTGAAACCTTCCTCTTTCGCCTTTATGGCAATGGGCAGAATTCCCCTTATGGGATTTATGCTACCGTCCAGGCTCAATTCCCCAACAATCATGATATCTTTCAGCATTTCGGTGTTTATGAAGCCAGAAGCTGCCAAAATTGCACAGGCAATCGGCAGGTCAAAGCCAGATCCGCTTTTTCTTACGCTGGCTGGTGCCAGATTGATGGTGATTTTTCTTGGCGGCAGATCAATACCCGAATTACTAATAGCCCTCAGCACTCTCTCCCTGGACTCTTTCACTTCTGAGGACGGCAATCCGACCATGGTAAACTGAGGCAATCCGCCGCTGACATCGGCCTCCACGCATATTTTTTGCGCATCAATGCCACAAATGTCCGCACAATAAACCTTGCAAAACATATTTTAAGCTCCTTTATATTCTGTTTTTTTCAGGGAAAATCCTGCGAATGCAGGGAAAAGAATTTCCGTTCTTTGAAACTAACACAGCCGGTAAGCAAAAGCAACGTTTACATTTTCTCGTAACCCGTTTACTTTTGTTTACCGGCTGTTTACCGATTTAATTTATTTTTCAAAATATTTCCAGCAATTTATGTTCTTAAAAATTACCGGGTTTTGATAGAAATCCGTTATTTTTCGAAATGAGCTGCAACGGTTTTCAAGTGCTCCGTAATCGGCAGATGCTGCGGACAGATTTCTTCGCAATGGCCACATTCGATACATTCGCTGGCCTTTCCAAAAACTAATGACAAACGGTCATAATATGACTGCTGCGGTCTCCAGCCTGTCTGGCCTTTTTCCAGTTCGTCGGCATTATATAAAGCGAAATATCTCGGAATGGCAATCTTCATCGGACAGCCTTCGGTACAATAAGAGCATCCGGTACATGGAATTCCAATGTTCTTCTGGATAATTTCCAAAGCCTTGTCCACGATTTCCATTTCTTCCTCGTTTAACGGCTCAAATTCCTGCATATAGCTGGTGTTATCCAGCATCTGCTCCATATTGCTCATGCCGCTTAAAACCATTTTTACATTCTCATGGGAGGCTGCGTAACGAATTGCCCAGGAAGGAACAGAAAGTTCCGGGTGACAAGCCTTAAACAGCTTCTCTGCCTCTTCCGGGACCTTGGCTAAAGTGCCTCCACGAACCGGCTCCATAACAATGACCGGTTTTCCATGTTTTTCGCATACTTCATAACATTTCCGGGACTGAACGCCTTCGCTTTCCCAGTCCAGATAATTAATCTGCAGCTGAACAAATTCCATTTCCGGATGAGCCGTCAGGAATTCATCTAAAAATTCTGCGCTGTCATGACTGGAAAATCCCATATGACGTACAAGTCCTTGTTCCTTTTTCTCTTTCAGCCAGTTAAAACAATCCAGCTTCTCGAATTTCGGACGGTTTTCTACGCCAATGTCATGAATCAGATAGTAATCAAAATACGCTACGCCCATTCTTTGAAGCTGATTGTTAAAGATCCGGTCTCTGCCTTCCAAATCGTTGAAAAAATCCGAATGAAGCTTCGTTGCCAGCGTATATCTCTCTCTTGGATAACGGGAGGTTAAAGCCTCTTTCACTGCATCCTGGCTCTTCATGCCGCAATACATAATAGCCGTATCAAAATAGGTGTAGCCCTGCTTCAGAAAATGGTCCACCATCTTTTTCATCTGTTCAATATCAATGCTTCCTTCGTCATTTTCATCTAAAAGGGGAAGGCGCATCAGGCCAAAGCCCAGATTTTTTGCATTATTGAAAATATCTTCCATGTATCGAAACCTTTCTTTCATTTAAATTCTGTATAAATTATAGCTGATTTCGTAAAAAAAGTTAAGAAAAAAGCGTCTGCTTCTCAGACAATTCTCTGTCACTTATGCAAAAAAAGGGTTGCCCGAAGGCAACCCATTACGCTTTGTTTGAATTAAAAATTACAGACCGTTCTGTACTCTGCAAGCTTTAATTAAGTTCTTAGCTAACATAGCGGAAGTGATGCTTCCAACGCCAGGAACTGGTGTCTTCCAGCTAGCTTTTTCTTCAACTTCTTTAGCGCAGCAGCCAAGAGTAATAGTTTTCTGTTTGCCAGTTTTTTCGTTGATAACAGGATTTCCGTCTTCATCGAAAGCTTTCTCACGGATAACAGATGCATCGATAACGATAGCGCCTTCTTTGATCATGTCAGCTGTAACAGAATCTTTGAAAGGAACTGCAGCGATAACAACGTCAGCCTGAGTTGTGTAATCGTTCTTGATTTCACCGTGTGTTAAGTGATGAACGATAGAAACTGTTGCGAAACGGTTTGTAAGAAGCATTGATGCTGGTTTACCAATAACGTTAGAGTTGTTGATGATACATACATCAAGTCCGCAAGCAACGTCTGCAGCCTGCTCTGGTTTAGCCAGTGCAAGTGGAGCATATTTAGGACCAACTACAGCTTTGATTTCGTCTGCATAGTAGTTGATTACTTCGATAATAGCTGCTGCTGTACATGGATAAAGACCTGTAGGATCGCCAACAACTAATTTGCCCATGTTTGCTGCTGTACAAGCGTCAACGTCCTTAAGAGGGTTAAGGATTTCGCCGATAGCTGCGTTCTCATCAATGTTATCCAGAGGACGGAAAGCAAGGATTCCGTGGATAGTAGGATCATCGTTAAGTTTCTTCATATTAGCGATATAATCTTCCTGAGAAATATCAGCTGGTAATGCGAAAACTTCTACTTCGATACCTGCTTCGTTCATTGTCTTTGTTGCGCCTTTTTCATAAGAAAGGTCTGGTCCTTTTTCGCCAACACGAACGATACCAAGCTTTGGTGTGATGCCCTTAGCTTTAAGTTCATCAGCTGCAGCTTTACATTCGTCTGAAATAGCCTGAGCTACTACTTTACAATCTAAAACTTGTGCCATAATTTTACTCTCCATTCATAAATTTTTTAAATCGAGTTGATTTTTATCGGACTAATTTTAACACATCTGTATTAATTATGGTAGAAAACTTTTTGTTTTCTTCACATTTTTTTGAGGAAGCATCTGCCCTGTCGTTCACACAATATCACATTTAAATACATAGACTTTTCACAGTTTCTAGGGTAAAATGTAAGGGACTATTTTTATATAAAGGAGACAAGAAATTGAGTCAGAACCGAAATAGTAGAAAAAGTGATTCCAAGGGTGGCTCTTCCATTCTGAAGACGATCATCCACGTTGTAATCACTATAGTCATAACCCTGGCTTTTGTGGCAATCGCTTTACTTGGCGTTATTTTCATTCTGGAAAAAGGACCTTCCGACACTGCAAAGGTTCTTTTCGTTAAGTCCTGCGATGAAACCAGTCGTATGAAATGGGTACCACACATCTTTCTGAAAGATGAAGAAGTAGAAAAAATATTA
Organism: Lachnospiraceae bacterium; assembly: GCA_045640945.1. Classification (GTDB taxonomy): domain Bacteria; phylum Bacillota; class Clostridia; order Lachnospirales; family Lachnospiraceae; genus RGIG5612. The sequence continues at coordinate 26,852 of JAZUGA010000165.1, forward strand.
AGCAGTTCCGATATGGCGGAAGTTGAGAATGACGTCGTAAACAATTCCGACGCGATTGACGTTTCCCAGACTTCCCAGGACATCGAAATTCTGGATGTTGTCGGTAGCTCTTATAAAGGAAAACTGATGATCGTCCATGATCCATCCCGGGTTTTCTGTGGAACTGTTGAAAGCTTTGGAGAATTTCAGGGAACCGTTGTTCAGGATATTGCCGCACGCTATGATGGTGTTATCGGCGGCGTTAACGGCGGTGACTTCATAGACATGGGAAATTATTCCTATACTGCCCTGCCTTTAGGCTGCGTTATTTCCAATGGGGAAGTTGTTTTCCAGGACGCCGGATATGATGAGTATTACCACATCGCCGGTTTCACAAAAGACAATAAATTCTTTATGGGTAACGTAACTTTAAATGATGCCATTGATACTTATGGCGTTCGTGATGCGGTTTACACCGTACACAATACCGGTCCTTTCCTTGTAATGGACGGTGAAGCTTTGATTAACGAAGTTCCTGATTCCGCAACCTACGGTGGCGGTAAAAACCCACGTACAGCCATTGGCCAGAGAGCTGACGGTGCCGTTCTTCTGTTAGTTGTTGATGGAAGACAGGCTGACTCTTTAGGTGCAACCTTTAAGGATCTGGCTTACTGCATGCTGGAATACGGCGCAGTCAATGCCTGTGCAATGGATGGTGGTACCTCTTCCCAGATGGTATACGAAGGCGAAGTCCTGAACCACCCATACTCACCTACCGGCCCTCGTAAATGTCCAACCGCTTGGTTAGTTAAATAAGAAAAAGATTAGGAAATTACTATGGATAGAGAACAAGATATTTTTGAACAGCCTGCAAAGGTCCAGAATATGAATCATGTATTCGATGAATCTTCACAGAACAGCACAGCGGCTACTCCACAAAGAAGAGTCCGTCCTGCACAGAGCCGTGAAGGCGTCCGCCGCTCTTCTTCAGATGCTCCTGCACAGTCAAGGAATATCCGCCAGTTAGATGGTTCTGCGAAAACCCGTACCTCCGCCGGATCTCAGGTCCGTAAAACCAGACCTGCAGATGGTGAACCGGTCCGCAGAGTACGCCCTGCTGACGGCAGCCAGCCTGCAAAAAAGACTCGTCCGGCTACTTCCGGCCAGACCGTGAGAAAGGTTCGTCCGGCAGAAGAACAGACAAAGCAGATCCGCACGGCTTCTCCTAGCCAGCCGGTAAAGACCCGTCCGGTCAATGCTGAAACTACGGCTAAAAAAGTACGTGCCGTTGAAGCAGAAACTCCTGCTGTAAAAACTCCGGTACCTGCAAAAGTGAATGAAGCAGCGCCTCAGAAGGTAAATCCACAGAAGGCAGCTCCTCGCCGCGTTGCAGCAGAGGCTCCTACAGAAAACCGCACCCGTCAGTCTGTAAGAACTTCCAGCGAGGCTGCTTCTTCCGTACGCAATAAAAAATCCGGCAAGAAAAAAGGCGGCTTTAAAAAGTTTATTATCATCTACTCGGCAGCCCTTCTTTTAATTTTAGTTGTCGGATGGATTGTCTTCTCTTCCTTTATCGGAAAATATGAGAAGAACCAGCCTTCCAACATGGTAGCTTCTATTGCGAAAGATTTATCCGGAGGAAAGGCGAAATCCTTCCTGAAATCAAATTCCGACCAGATTAACTGTCTGGAGAATGTAGACAATATTATTGATAAATGTGCAGCGAACTTAGAAGGAAAAACCATTTCCTATATTGAGAACAGCGACTATCGTGCAGACGCTCCTTCTTACAACCTGACTGCAGATAATCAGATTGTTGCAAAGGTTACTCTGGAGAAATCGGAAAAAGGCTCCTTCGGTCTGTATTCCTGGAAGCTGGCTTCCCTGGATGTGACAAGCTATCTGGAAGATACTCTTACTTATAAGATTATGGCTCCGGAAGGTGCTACGGTTACGGTAAACGGAACCGAACTTACCGAGAAGTATAGAACCACGAAAGCCGGCGTTCCTGCTGTTTTGGAAACTGCTTCCAAATATGTAAGTGTTCCAAGCTATGAAACTTATACGGTTTCCGGATTCACTTCTACTCCTACCGTATCTGCTACTTCTGGTGGAAATACTCTGGATGTTTCCCAGACCAGCGACTCTTTCCTTTGTGGCTCTGCTACACCACAATCTTTCATCGATTCTGTCAGCAGTTTAGTTGATCACGCAATTGACGCCTGGGGAAGACATTTCATTAACTACGGTGGAAACTTAAGTGCTTACATCTTAGAAGATAGCGATTGGTACGGATACATTTTCGGAAGTGATACCATGGATCCTATCTATACTTCCTTCTATGAATTTGAAAGCATTGCCGATGCAACCTTTACAGAAAAGTCTGCAACGAACTACATCCAGTACACCCCAGACTGCTTCACCGTTGATGTTAAGTATCAGATGCAGATTGACTTCACTACCGACGCCATGAGCGATAACAACCAGAAGCTGGATGCTACCTGGGTATTCATTACTCAGAACGACGGTCAGGACTGGTACATTGTAGACTGCATCTACAAAAACTAATTATTATAAAAATCTGGTAAATAAAATAACCCGCCGGAAAGGAAATACCTTTTCAGCGGGTTTTCCATAAGATAATACCGTTAAAGGAGAACCATTCATGCTTAAAATAACTTTCATGGGAGCTGGCAGCACCATTTTCGCGAGAAACGTAATCGGTGATGTTTTTTTGACACCGTCTTTAAGAGAATGCGAAGTTGCCCTTTATGATATCGATGCGCAGCGTATGGAAGAAAGCTTCCGTATTTTAACCGTAATGAATCATAATGTAAACGAAGACCGGGCGATTATTAAAACTTATGTGGGCGAGGAAAACCGCAAAGAGGCTCTTCGCAATGCCACCTTTGTTGTGAATGCAATTCAGGTCGGATTTTACGAGCCTTGCACCGTAATCGACTTTGAAGTTCCTAAAAAATATGGCCTTCGTCAGACCATCGCAGATACTTTGGGAATCGGTGGCATCATGAGAGCGCTCCGTACCATTCCGGTCATGGAAGACTTTGCCCGCGACATGGAAGAAGTTTGTCCGGATGCGATATTCCTGAATTATACCAATCCAATGGCAATGCTCACCGGCTATATGCTCCGCTACACCGGAATAAAAACCGTAGGCCTCTGCCACAGCGTTCAGATCTGCTCCGAAATGCTTTTAAAGAAATTAGGCATGGAAGATAAACTGGAAGGCCGGAAAGAGCTGATTGCCGGAATCAACCATATGGGATGGCTCCTGGAAATCAAGGACAAGGACGGAAATGATCTTTATCCGGAAATCCGAAAACGCGCAAAAGAAATGAATGCAACAGAAAAGCACACGGATATGGTTCGTTTTGACTATATCGATAAGCTGGGTTACTACTGCACCGAGTCCAGCGAGCATAATGCAGAATATAATCCGCTATACATTAAAGCGAAATATCCGGAACTGATCGATAAATTCAATATTCCTTTGGATGAGTATCCAAGACGCTGCATCAATCAGATTGCAGAATGGAAGGAAATGAGCCAGAAGCTTTTATCAGACCCTACTCTTTCCCATGAACTGAGCGGCGAATATGCCTGCGAGATCATGAACGCCGTATATACCAACGGTGCCTGCAAAATAGGTGGCAATGTTCTGAATACAGGCCATCTGATTGAAAACTTCCCGGAAGAAGCCTGTGTGGAAGTACCTTGTCTGGTAGACGGAATGGGAATTCATCCGACTTATGTAGGTCAGCTTCCTTACGCTCTTGCAGCCATGAATATGACCAACATTAACGTACAGCTTCTCACTATTGAAGCTGCCCGTACCAGAAAACGGGAAGATATTATCCGTGCCGCAATGTTAGAGCCACATACCGCTGCTGAATTATCCATCGACGATATCGTAAAGATGGTAGACGAGCTGATTGATGCTCACGGCGATTACATGAAGATGTATCAATAAACTGTAAAAAACGAATTTTAACGCATAATAAAAGGACTCTCACCGAGTCCTTTTATTTATATATAGCGAATTATGCCTTAAATCTTATTTAAATACTTCTTTTGAGTAGTTATCGATTTCTTCTGTAACTACGCCATAAACGCCTGGATATACGGAATCTGGGCCGCCCTGGGAAGTACATGGAATATAGTATTTTGTTCCAAATTCGTCACAAGCTCTCTTAACTTCTCTCTTGATTTCTTCACGGTTCCATCCGTCGTGGTCAACAGAAGCACTGTCGATACCGCCCATGAAGGAAATCTGTCCACCGTACTGGTCGATGAGTTCTTTGATGTTGTTAGTTCTCATAACGCCCTGCCATACATCGATGCCCATGTCGATCATATCCGGTACTAAAGTTGCAGCATAAGAATCGGAGTGATGAACGATGATTTCTACGCCGTGCTGTTTGTAATATCCATAAACCTTCATGTAAGCAGGTTTAATGAATTCACGGAACATTGCAGGAGAAATGAATGTAGACTGCTGGCTGCCCCAGTCATCATGATGGAACATTGCGTCTGGATGAAGGTGATTGCAAATCTCTTCTGCCATAGCCAGCTCATAATCGGTAATCATTTCGATTAACTCTTTTAATTCATCAGGATTTGTGTAGAAATACATCAAAGTATTCTGGATTTCGCAAAGATAATGGCACTGTTCAAAAATTCCAGGAGCCAGCATTGCTGTAGCAAATTTTTCCTTACGGTCGATTTTGTTTGCTGCTTCAACGAATGGAGCCCATGCGTCATCGTCAAACTTTACGCTAGGAACTTTAATGTAATCACGCCAGTTTTCAATATCCTTTACAACGATTTTTTCTGGTGTATGTACTGGGAATGGTCCAGGAACGTTCTCTGGGAAAGATCTGGTTACACCCCAAGCATCAACTACAGGTTCTCCGCCTTTTTTTGGACGAGGCTGATTCGCAGAAATCGGGCTTCCCATGAAAGCAAGATATTCGTACTGGTTTACGAATCTATCTGGATTTCCACCTTTAATTGTTTCAAGAAAGTTTTCTCTTTTTGTAAGCATAATGCACCTCTTTATTCATTCATTAATTTATTAGTTTGATTTTAGTATATAAATCTTTTCTTGTCTATTTGAAAACCGAAAAAAGCAAAATAAAAAAGGCCGGAGCCTTTTTTATTTCTTTCTATTATTCCAATCAGTCTTTCAGGTCGTCTCTTACAAAGTTTGTGAATGCGAAAGGTTCTGGTTCAGGAAGTCCATATTTTTCTTTTCCTAATTCAATACTTCTGCAAAGGAAAACGATGTTCTTTGCCAGAGTACGGATTGTTGCCAAACCTTCCGCATCTCCTGCGGCTTCGCCTGGGAGCTGGCCATGTACGCTGTTCCAGTATCTGCTGGAAGCTACTGGCATACTGCTGATGGTAAAGTACTTATTTAATTCATCGAAAGTTGCGGAAAGTCCGCCTCTTCTTGCTACGCATACGCTGGCACCAACCTTACCGGTTTTATCAAACCCAGAAGCAAAGAATAAACGGTCAAGGAAGGAAATCAGTGTACCGTTTGCAGATGCATAGTAAACAGGGCTTGCAATAACAACAGCGTCTGCTGCTTCAAATTTCGGCAGGCATTCATTTACAATATCATCGGTAACGCATTTATGTTCTGCATGGCAGGCTCCGCATCCGATACATCCACGAACGGTCTTATCGCCAATCATAACAGTTTCATATTCAAAACCTTCTGCTTCGAATATTTTTACCATTTCTGCCAAAGCCAAGGCAGTGTTGCCATTTTTATTAGGGGAACCATTAAACATTAAAACTTTCATAACATCCTCCTTTATTTTGCTTTGTGATTTTTATATTTCAATCTTGCCATAGCACGCGCAAGCTCATTTTGAGCCAGTTTGTATTCAAGAGCGCTCTGTTTCTGGAGTAATTCTTCTTTCGCTCTCTCTGCGGCCCTACGGGCTCTATTTTCGTCGATTTCTTCCGGAAGTTCCACCGAATCTACTAAAACCAGAACAGCACCATTTTCCACCTTCAGAAGGCCGGAAGTAACAACTGCCTTTATTTCGGTTTCTCCATGAAAAGCTTCGGAGGCCGGAATCCGCATGGTCAGTTCGCCGGGAACGATGGCGCAGATCATGTCTGCACGACCAGCTAAAATTCCAATAAGTCCATCAGCCAAAGGAACCTGAATGCTTTCGCAAGGTCCCTCATAGAAATCTCTATCTGCAGCTAATAGTCTTAAATCAAAAGTTTTCATTTATTACATCTGTTCTTTCAGCATTTTATCTGCTTTTTCTTTTACGTCTTCCAGGGTTCCTACATTGTAGAAAGCACCTTCCGGATACTCATCCATTTCGCCATTTACGATTGCCTTAAATCCACGGATGGTCTCCTCCACAGGAACATAAATACCTTTCATACCGGTAAACTTCTCAGCCACATGGAACGGCTGAGCCAGGAAACGCTGGATACGACGAGCTCTGTTAACAACAAGCTTGTCTTCCTCGCCTAACTCGTCCATACCTAAGATAGCGATGATATCCTGAAGTTCGCTGTATTTCTGAAGGATTTCCTGCACGCTTCTTGCTGTGTCGTAGTGGTCCTTTCCAACAACATCTGCTTCCAGAATACGGGAAGTAGAATTCAAAGGATCTACTGCCGGATAAATACCTTGCTCAGCAATTTTACGGCTTAATACAGTGGTTGCATCCAGATGGGAGAAGGTCGTAGCAGGAGCCGGGTCCGTTAAGTCATCGGCCGGTACATAAACAGCCTGAACGGAAGTTACGGAACCGTTTCTTGTAGAAGTAATTCTCTCCTGTAATGCGCCCATTTCCGCTGCCAGCGTCGGCTGGTAACCTACTGCTGAAGGCATACGGCCAAGCAGCGTGGATACTTCCGATCCGGCCTGTACGAAACGGAAAATGTTATCTATGAATAAAAGAATATCTTTATGCTCATGATCACGGAAATACTCAGCCATGGTAAGTCCTGTCAGACCGACTCTCATACGTACGCCAGGAGCTTCGTTCATCTGACCGAATACTAAGGCAGTCTTATCAAAAACGCCGCTTTCCCGCATTTCATTCCATAAGTCGTTACCTTCACGGCTACGCTCACCAACACCAGTGAAAATGGAATATCCGCCGTGTTCCATAGCTACGTTATGAATCAGCTCCTGGATCAAAACGGTCTTACCAACACCGGCACCACCGAAAAGTCCGATTTTTCCGCCCTTTGGATATGGCTCCAAAAGGTCGATAACTTTAATACCTGTTTCCAGAATCTCGATAGATGGCATCTGCTCTTCAAAGCTTGGAGCTTTTCTATGGATGGTCCATCTTTCATTTTCCTCCGGAATCGGTTCACCACCGTCGATGGTCTCTCCTAATACGTTGAAAAGACGACCTAAAGTACAAGTTCCAACAGGGACTTTAATTCCGCTGCCAGTAGCTGTAACTTCCAGATTTCTGCGTAAGCCTTCGGATTCGGACAACATAATGCAACGTACCTTGTTGCTTCCGATATGCTGGGCAACTTCCATTACCTTTTTCTCGCCGTTAATTGTAACGGTTAATGCTTCTTTAATTTTGGGCAATTGTTCGTCAAAAGTGACATCAACAACAGAACCGGATACTTCTACAATCTTGCCTGTCATTAATATTTCCTCCTAATTGCTGTTTTTGGCCTTTGCCAATTTCAGGCTTTTCGCGCCTGCGGATACTTCAATAATTTCTTGAGTGATAGCTCCCTGACGGACGTGGTTATATTCCAGACTCAGTCGGTCCAGAATATCCTGTGCATTCTGCGTTGCCCGGTCCATAGCCATCATTCTTGCGTTTTGCTCACTGCAATAACTATCAATTAATGCCGAATAAATATATCCGGTAATATAATTTGGAATTAAATGTTCTAAAACATCTTTTTTTGAAGGGAAATACTCAAATTCATCACCTTCATCTGCCTTTTCTGTTTCAAAATGAGAACGGTGCAATGGCAATAAACGAGATAATTGTGCCGTTGGATTTAAACCATTTCCAAAGTCCGTATAAACCAGATAAACCTTCTTGAAATACCGGGCTAAATACGTTTCCACTAAGAAATTGGAAATTTCCCTTGCCCGATCCATATTTGGATTCTGAGCCGTATATAAGAAACTCTTTGAAATCGGATAACCATGGCTCTCAAAGAAATTCCGTCCATATTCTCCAACCACAAAAAGCTCACAGTCTTCATGCAGTTCCAATAATTTCAGAGTTTCTTTAATTACATTCTGGTTGTAGGAGCCAGCCAGTCCTTTATCTGCTGTAATTACGAGAATTGCATATTTTCCCGGTTTTGAAAAATTCTCACGAGAATCATCCAATCCTTCCGGTAAGAAGAAGTCGCTGTCAATATGGTCAATTGAGCTGAAAATACGCTCTATTTCGCCTTTTAAGGTCTCAAAATAAGGACTGGTATTCGTCATATCAGTTCTTGCTTTTCTCAGCTTTGTAGACGCAATCAGATACATAGCGTTGGTAATTTTCTGTGTATCGGTTACAGACCCTATTCTGTTTTTTATTTCCTTTGCATTAGACATAGAACTTTTCTGCGAAATCCTTTGCGTATTTTATGATTGTTTCTTTTTCTTCTTCTGTGAATACACCATTGCTATCAATCGAATTACAGATAGCTGCGTGTTCTCTTTCAAATCCAGCTAACAGTTCCTGATTAAAGCGATAAACATCATCCATCTCAATTTTCTGCATAGAATGAGCCAGAGAAGAAAGAAGAATGATTACCTGCTGATGAAGGCTGTATGGCTTGTACTGAGGCTGAATCAGCATTTTCATCAGGCCCTGGCCATATGTCAGCTGATTCTTCGTCGCATCGTCTAAGTCACTGGAGAACTGGGTAAATACTTCCATCTCGCGGAACTGGGCCAGATCCAGACGAAGAGTTCCTACTGCCTTCTTCATAGCTTTCGTCTGAGCATCTCCACCAACACGGGAAACAGAAAGACCAACGTTTACTGCAGGTCTCTGTCCGGAGAAGAATAAATTACTTTCCAGATAAATCTGTCCATCGGTGATGGAAATAATGTTTGTAGGAATATATGCAGAAACGTCATTATCCTGAGTTTCTACAATAGGCAATGCGGTAATGCTGCCGCCGCCTTTTTCATCACTTAATCTGGCAGATCTTTCCAGCAGTCTTGAATGGAGATAGAAGACATCGCCCGGATAAGCCTCACGGCCTGGAGACCGGTCTAACAGAAGACTTATGGAACGGTATGCAACTGCATGCTTGGACAAATCATCATAAATAATCAAGACATCCTTGCCCTTTTCCATAAAATATTCTGCCATAGCACATCCGGAATACGGAGCAATATACTGAAGCGGATCCGCATCCGAAGCATTTGCTGCAACAATAATGGTATATTCCATTGCGCCATGTTTTCTAAGGTTTTCTGCTAACTGCGCAACGCTGCTGGCCTTCTGTCCAATAGCAACGTAAATACAGATACAATCCTTACCTTGCTGGTTAATGATTGCATCAATGGCGATAGCTGTTTTTCCGGTCTGACGGTCGCCGATAATAAGCTCTCTTTGGCCTCTACCGATTGGGAACATAGAATCAATTGACAAAATTCCTGTTTCCAATGGATGGTTTACCGACTGACGGTCAACAATACCAGGGGCTTTGTTTTCAATCGGACGGTAGGCTTCTGCTTTTATTTCGCCTTTTCCGTCAATTGGGGTTCCTAAGGAATCTACTACTCTGCCCAGATATCCTTCACCGATTGGAACGCTGGCTGTTCCGTTCGTTCTTCTTACGGAGCTTCCTGCCAGAATTTCCTCGTCATCACCAAAAATAACGCAGCCAACGGCAGTTTCTGTTAAGTCAAGGACCATACCTCTAAGACCGCAATCGAATACGAGAATTTCGCCATATTCCGCATTTTCCAGACCGGAAATACGGGCAATACCATCTCCTACGGTTACAACGGTACCTCTTTCGGAAGGAAGGGCTTTTACTTCCCAATCCTGTAAAGCGCCCTTAATAAGAGGAATTAATTCCTTGCCTTGAAATTTCTCTTTACTCAAAGAACGGACAAACTGTTCATAAAGGCCTTCACGGCTCCAGTCATATTCTTCCGATCCAACGATTAATTTGAATCCATTTTCCAAAGACTGGTCGCAGACCCATTCCAGTTCCGTTTCTTCGCCATATTTCTTTTTGAGAAAGCTTATAAATCTCTGATTCTGCTCAGCAGAAGGAGCCTGGGCAGAATACAAAAAAGCTTTGTTATCTGTCATTTACTTTTCCTCTGCAGAATCTAAGAAACTATCGAAAGCATCGGATGTACTATCAAAAATAGCCTTCTTAGCAGCTTCTTTTGCTAACTCTTCAATCTGACCACTTGCTTCCGCAACGATTCTGTCTTTCTCTGCTTCTGCCTGTTTACGGGCATTTGCGATAATAAGATCTGCCTCTGCCTTCGCTTCATCCGTTCTGGTTTTCGCCATAGCATTAGCTTCTTCCATAGCTTTATTCTTAATAGCAGTAGCTTCCGAACCAGCTTCCTGAAGTTTCTTCTCGTATTCTTCTTTTAATGCATTTGACTCTTCAAGATTTGCCTTTGTATTATTATCAATTTCCTCGTATCCGGCTTTTCTCTTATCAATGAAATTCTTAACCGGTTTGTAAAGGACCAGATAAAGAACAAAGAACAAAATAGCAAAGTTCAGCAAATGAAGCAAAATCTGCTGTATATCTATGTTCAGTGGAACTCCTGTCATTTTTATCTAACCGCCTTTACAATTAAAATTACAATACGAAAATAATCAGAATAGCAACGATCAATGCATAAATAATAGCAGTCTCGATGAATACCAGACCAAGCATTAAGGAAGTACGGATTTTTCCTTCAGCTTCTGGCTGTCTAGCAATACCATCAATGGATTTTGTAATAGCCCATGCCATTCCGATAGCACCTACTGCTGCAACAACGCCGATTACAGCTGCTGCTGCAATAGCCTTTGTGCTCTTAAGAGTATCTGCTAATGGAGCGATAACTTCACCAGCTGCTACTGCTGCAACTTCGTCTGCTCTTGTAGTAATTGCTAAAACTACCATGCAAAGAGCCAGAGCTGCTGCGATAATACCTAAAATTGTTATTGTTCTTTTACCAACCTTTGTCATTTTAATATCCTCCTAAGTGAAAACACTTTCATTATCTGTTTATTTATTTTTAAGTTATGCGCTTTTAACTTTTACTTTCTTTTTCTTTTCTTTTGGAACTTTTACTTTTTTCCCTGACTTTTCGGTTACTTCACCAAAGTAGGTAGATGCCAGTGTGGTCAGAACGTAAGCCTGAATCAAGGCATGAAGCAGGGTGAAGATTACGCCTACAAAAACAGGAATTACATAACTTGTTAAAGTATAGTGATATACCAGATCCGTAACTAATGCTCCGGAAAGTAAGGCTCCAAAAAGACGGAAGCTCATGGAAATCGGAAGTGAGAATTCCTTTAAAGCTTTTCCAAGTCCCTTCAGGCCATTTTTTGCAATACCACCACCCATGATAACAAGGAAAGTCAGGCAGCCCATGGTAATCGCACCGTTAATGTCTGCTAAAGGAGCCGGTAAGGCAATACTGGTTCCTAAAGTTGTCGGCGCCTGAAGACCGAGCAATTCAAATAAGGTTCCTATACAGATATAGGCACCAGCCACAAAAATATAACCGCCGATAAATCCAGGACAATGGGGAGAATTCTCTTTTGCCATATTAGAAAACAGTTCCACGCCCTGCTCTAACAACATCTGGAATTTTCCCGGAACGATGGTGAATTTCGGGATAACAAAAATACGAATAATAATCGCAGCTATAATCAGAATTCCTGAAACAATAAATGCAGAAATTACAGCTGGATTAACCTGCATGCCAAAAAGATTAATCTTAAAGGTTTCATGCATAACTGCGTCCTTCATTGCAATATCGATTTCTTCGTGAGGGGCCTCCGGCAGTAATAGGCCGGAAACAATAATGCCCGCAAGCAGAATTACAAAAATGAAGGCGAAGATAATTATAAATCTGGTTTTCTTCTTCTTTTCCATTTCTTATTTCCTTAGTCAAATAGAAAATTTCATGAGGTAAATAAAAATATCTTGCAAGGGGTTCCTGCAAGATATTTTTACTCGTATGAGCCTCTACAACTAATGAATTATACTCTTTTCACCAAAAAAGTACACAATAATAATTCACGAAATAACAACAGGTCGACGAGGCCTTTTTGGTTGTTTTTTTATTATTTTTTTAATTATTTTGCTGGCTGTAATTTCTGGTAAACTGCGCCAAAAATTTCATCTGCTTTGTTTCCAGATTCGTGAAGCATATTCAAAGCCTTTTCATTTAAAGCTTCTGCATATTCTCTGTCAGCCATTCCCTTTGTATTAATGAAAATATTTAAGCTTGCTGCAAACATAGCGCTCTTGCAAATAGTTGCGCCGCATCCAGCATCACTAACTGCCAGTGCAGATCCTTTTGCTGCGAATTCAGCAATAATATCGATAGCTTCTGCACAGCATTCCATGATTTCCATAGGAACCTGGCAAGCGTCCTTTGAGCACTGCTCAAGAACTTCTGCTTTATGAGCTTTCTCTTCATCTGTGGTAGCTGGAAGGCCGTAAGCTTTTGATAATGGCTCAAAGCCTGCAGCGTCTTCATCGATAAGATTTAAGAATTTCTTCTGAAGAGCGTCTGATTTTGCTTTAAGCGCGATGATTTCTTCTTCAACGTCTGCATATTTCTTTTTGCCAACGGTTAAAGAACCAACCATGTTTCCAAGAGCGGTTCCGATTGCGCCGCAAAGTGCTGCTGCACCGCCGCCACCAGGAACAGCTTCTTTTGAAGCTAATACTTCAATAAAATCAGGGAGAGTTTTTTCACTAATGTTCATTATAGTCCTCCTAAACAAGTTTCAAAATTAAATCAGCGAGGACTTGCGGATACAAATCCTCGCTGAAAAATTCAAAAGTCGAATTAGAATAATCCGGAAATCTTTCCTGTGTTATCAACGTCGATCTTTTCTGCTGATGGAACTTTTGGAAGTCCAGGCATCTTCATGATTTCGCCTGTAAGAGCTACTACGAAGCCTGCACCTGCAGAAACGTTAACCTGACGGATAGTGATTCTGAATCCTGTAGGACGTCCAAGTTTTGTCTGGTCATCAGTAAGTGAGTACTGAGTCTTAGCCATACATACTGGCATCTCGCCATAACCGAATTTTTCAAGTTCTTCGATTTCTTTAGCTGCCTTTGGAGCAAAGTCAACGCCATCTGCACCATAAACTTTAGTAGCGATAGCTGTGATCTTTTCTTTGATGGAAGCTTTCTCATCATATGCAAACTGGAAGTTGTTTGGTTCTTCGCAAAGACGAATAACTTCTTCAGCTACTTCTTTACCGCCTTCGCCGCCTTTTGCCCAAACTTCGCTCATCTTAACGTTAACACCGAGTTCAGCACATTTCTTTGTAACTAATTCGATTTCAGCGTCAGTATCGTTAACGAATCTGTTAAGAGCAACAACTGCTGGAAGACCAAATACCTTAGTAACGTTTTCAACGTGTTTAAGAAGGTTTGGAAGACCTTTTTCAAGAGCTTCAAGGTTTTCTTTACCAACGTCTGCCTTTGGAACGCCACCGTTGTATTTAAGAGCTTTGATTGTAGCAACGATGATAACTGCAAAGTCGGATCGTAGCCATGTCGTTCTGTGGGCCAAGGA
>JAZUGA010000166.1:0-8841 GCA_045640945.1 Lachnospiraceae bacterium
GATGCAGTTGAGAAAGAGCGCAGGTTCTTCCGCAGGCGAAATGCTGAACATCTGTAAAGAAAAGAATTATCAGATTCACTACAGCACAAAACTTACTGCTATTACAGAGAAAGAAGTTATTGCTGAGAATCTGCTGACCGGCGAAACCGTAACCTACCCAGCAGACACCGTTCTTCTGGCTTTAGGTATGAAGTCTCTGACCGAAGAAGCAGAGAGCATGCGTCATTGCGCACCAGAAACGGAAATCTTCGTCATCGGCGATGCAAAACGTCCGGCACAGATCGGCGATGCTGTTAACGAAGCATTCCGTGCTTGTATCCATATTTGATGATTTGAGAGAACAGATTTTTGGCAAAGGCTAAAACAGTTCGACTTCGAGTTATAGAACGATTCATAAACATAAGAAACTGCGGTCCTTTGGGCCGCAGTTTTACTTTGCATATGAAATGATAGAGTTTACTTATTTTTCTGTAACGGAACTTAAATCAATAATATTGCTGGTGCCGGTAGCGATTGGAAGCACGCCGTCCCATTTTTCAATTTTATTGTACTCAATAATCTGGCTAGTCAGGGATTCGTTGATAATACGGTTTGCTTCTGCCTCTGCTTCTGCACGGATCCGGAGAGTTTCTGCGTCCGCTTGTGCATTTGTGATAGCAGTCTGCTTATCCGTTTCTGCTTTCAGAAGGCGCTGCTGTGCAACCTGTTTTTCTTCGATTGCTTCAATAAATACATCAGAGAAGTCGAAGTTGATGATATTTACGTCGGTAACAAAGAGGCCACTGCCATTCAGTTTTGAATTTAATTCGTCTAAAAGGCCGTCGGCAATCAGCACACGGTTAGTAACACTTTCTTCTGCAGTGTATTTGGAAGTGATGGCTTTCAAAGCTTCGTTAACTGCAGGAACGACTAAAATCGCTTCATAGTTTGAACCTACATTTTTATAAATACTATAGGACATATCGCTTTCTACACGGTAGTTAATTGCAAGCACGGTGGAAACGGTCTGAAGGTCCTTGGAGAATGCTTCTGTTTCAACTTCCAGCTTAACGATACGGTTGTCAATCTGAATAATGTTCTGAACAAAAGGAACTTTCATGTGAATGCCTTCGGAAAGAACATTATCGGATACTTTACCTAAGGTTACCACTACGCCGGTATGACCAGGTTTTACCGTAGTAACAGAGGCAACGATTAATGCGATAACAATAATAGCAGCAATGATTAAGCCAATTTTCTTTTTTGAAAAAATAGGCTTTTTTGGTTCGTAATAAACAGTATTGTTATTATTTTCCATCTTTATAATCCTTTCTTTTATTTCAAAGTTGTTTCCATAACAGTTTTCAGAGGTTTCAGGCCGCATTTCTCATAAAAAGCTTTTGCGCCCGGATTCAGCTCCCAGACATTTAAGGTAATGCTGTCGCAGTCATTTTCTTTCGCAATCTGTACAACATACTCATAGAGGGCCTCTCCGATGCCCTGACGGCGGTGGTCACTGTCTACGCAGATATCATCAATGTACAGATTCTTTCTTGGATAAACGGAATGGTTTCCTTCGTTGATTTCAAACATGCAGAAAGCATGGCCTGCAATCATTCCATTTTCATCTACATAAACATAAATTGGATTTTCGGCAGTTTCGGAAAAGCCGGCAGCTTTTCGGCTTTCGCATCCCTCGATTCCGTCCTGAATCAGTTTTGTCAGTCCTTCGTCGGTATATTTTTTCGTTCCCGGAATAAAATAGTCCGGTCTTCCGTCTGCATGTACTTTATGTACCTGGTATAAAAGGTAATTGATTCCTTCGATATCGTTCAGTTCTGCTTTTCTGATCATAGTGTTCTCTCCAAAATTTTCCGTCTGCAAATACTATACCCCTTTGGTTTGTACTGTTTTTGTCAGGCTACTTTTTCTCATTTTATCACAGATGATTCCATCTATGGTATAGTATTATAACATGAAAGGGATGGCAGTCAAAAATCTCTGCCGTTATGGAATAGAAAATGAAATCCAGTGAAGAGAAAACCAACGTCATGCGAGTGTTGGAACAAAGCAAAATAGAGTACAAACATTATGCCTTTGATTTAAAAGAGGCTTTATCCGGCGTAGAGATGGCAAAGCTTTTAGGAGTAGAGGAAGAAAGAGTATTCAAAACCTTAGTTACCGTTGGAAAAAGTAAAGAGCATTATGTTTTTATAATTCCGGTGGCAGAAGAATTGGATTTAAAGAAAGCCGCCAACGCCTGTGGCGAAAAGAACATCGCAATGATTACCCAGAAAGAATTGCTTCCATTAACGGGATACGTTCATGGTGGCTGCTCCCCAATCGGCATGAAGAAACTGTTTCCGACTTTTTTAGATGAGACAGCAATTCTGCAGGAAACCATTTGTTTCAGTGCGGGAAAGATTGGATATCAGGTGGAAATTGAGCCCGATGATCTGGGAAAAGTCATTCCCGTAACCTACGCAGATTTAACGAAATAATATAAACTCCAAAAAACACGGTTATGTACCATGCTCAGAAGAGAGTGCTCCAAAATATCGCAGTTGTGTATCACCTTCAGAATAGAGCCTACCAAAAAACGCAGTTGTGTACCACCATTAGAAAAATAAATGGTACACAACTCTATTATTTTGTCTAAAAACAAGGAATTAGCCAGTTCGTCTTGTACATAAGTGTAATTATTAGTCGGAGAGTAAGAGTAGGATGGTACATAAGTGTACTTATTAGTCTGAGCGCAAGAGAAAGACGGTACAGAACTGGAATAGGAAATTGATATTTCATCTTTTTCAAGGTATCATATAACCAAATAAATATGTATTTTATAGGAGGGTATTATGTCAGTTTATTTACGTAAAACAAAAACGGAAACTGGCTGGGTAGAAGGTATTCCAGCATCGGATCCGAGAATCACGTCTTATAAGGGTATTCCTTATGCAAAGCCGCCAATCGGACAGCTTCGTTGGAAAGCTCCACAGCCGGCAGATGCATGGGAAGGCGTTATGCCTTGCAAGGAGTTTGGCCCTATCGCAATGCAGAAAACTCCAGGACTGGCAGACAATGTATATACAAAAGAATGGCATGTAGATCCAGAAATCGTCATGAGTGAAGACTGCCTGTACTTAAACGTATGGACTCCTGCAAAAACCGGCGATGAAAAATTCCCTGTATTCGTATGGTTCTTTGGTGGCGGCCTTCAGGAGGGCTATCCTCCAGAGATGGAATTTGACGGAGAAAGAATCGCAAGAAGAGGAATCGTTGTAGTATCCGTTAACTACAGACTGAATTCCTTCGGCTTCTTAGCACATCCAGAAATCACCGCAGAAAATCCAGATGCTCCTGCAAACTTTGGTTTCTTAGATCAGCAGTATTCTCTGAAATGGGTTCAGAGAAATATTGCAGCTTTCGGTGGCGACCCAACCAATGTTGCTATTGGTGGACAGAGTGCCGGCGGCATGAGCGTTTCTGCACAGCTTTACTGCAAAGCAAACGAAGGTCTTTTCCATAAAGCAATCATCATGAGCGGTATCGTTGGAACCGGCTTCGGAATTGCAGGATCTTTCACAAAGACGTTAGCGCAGGCAGAAGAAGTTGGTAAGGCTTTCTTTGATTTCTTAGGCGTTAAGACTCTGGAGGAAGCCAGAGCTTTAGACGCTTTCTATGTAAGAGATAAGACCGCAGAATTCAGAGGTGGCATGTTTGCAACCGTATGGGATGACAAATTCCAGTTCGGCGATAATAAATTAGGCTTAAGACATGGTGACCGTCTCGACGTTCCTATGATTGTAGGCTGGACCAACGGCGAATCTGTGGATGGACCTAAGGGTGAGACAAAGGAAGAAATTCTTGCAGAAATCGACAAGTATTTCAATCCAGAATATGCTCAGGTTATCGCAGCAGAAGTTGAGAAATTAGATGACGTTGACGCAATCAAGAAGATGCTGAACCGTATGGGACCAGAATTAGGCAGCAGAAGCTTCTTAAGAGGCGACGAGAAATCCGGCAAGACTACATCCAAGAGATGGGCTTATGAATTTGGTCCGGAAATGCCTGGTGATGATGAAGGTGCATTCCATTCCTCCGATCTTTGGTTCTTCTTCGAGAGCCTGGCAAAATGCTGGAGACCTTTCACAGGCAAGCATTACGATTTAGCTCGTCAGATGTGCAACTACTGGTGCAACTTCTTCAAGAACGGCGATCCAAACGGACCAGATGCAGATGGAACAGCAATGCCAACATGGGCTGCTTATACCGAAGAAAAACCGGCAACCATCCACTTCTATGATCAGATTGAAGTAGATGAAGGCCCACATACAAAAGTTTTGGAAGCAGAATTAGATAATATTTTAGCAAACAGCTGAGAATAGAAAAAAGTTTTTCCGGGAGCGGAGTGGCTCCGGAAAGAACTTACAGTTAATGGGAGGAAATTATGTTAAGAATAGCAAAAACTGAGTACGGCATGGTCCAGGGAACTCCTGGCGCAGATGCTCGTAATACAATCTTTAAAGGCATTCCTTTTGCAGCTTCTGCAATCGGTGAGAGAATGTGGAAACCACCGGTAGCTCCGGAACCATGGGAAGGAATCCGTGTATGCAACGAATTCGCACCGATTACCATGCAGAAAGTTCCTGGAGAAAATCCAGATGCTTTTTATTCAAAAGAATGGCACGTTGATCCAGAAGTTCCTATGAGCGAAGACGGAAGCCTTGCATTAAATATTTATACCCCTGCAAAATCTGCAGACGAAAAACTTCCAGTTATGATTTGGATTTTTGGTGGCGGCATGAGAGAAGGCTATTCCTATGAGATGGAATTCGACGGAGAAAGCTTCTGCAGACGTGGCGTTATCTTAGTATCCATCGCTTATCGTCTGAATGTATTTGGATTCTTATGCCATCCGGATCTTACAAAAGAAAATCCTGACGCTCCTACAAACTTCGGTTTACTGGATCAGAGATTCGCTATTGAATGGGTTAAGAGAAACATCGCTAACTTCGGTGGCGACCCTGAAAAGATTACTATCTTTGGTCAGTCCGCAGGCGGTGGCAGCACTTACTTCCACATCACAAATCCTGCAAACCAGGGACTGTTCCAGAGAGCAATTGCACAGTCAGCCGGTGGCTTAGGAATCTCAAAACCAAAAACATGGATTCCAATGGCTACAGAGTATGACGTTGCTGAAGAGAGAGGCCGTCACTTTATCGAAGACATCTTAGGATGCAAATCTATCGATGAAGCCCGTAAGTTAGACCCTAAATACATCGAAGAGAAATTCTTAGAGAGCGGTCTGACCATGGCAGCAGTTCGTGATGGAAAATATATCTTTAAACAGACGGACATGAGCATTATTGATGACGACATTATCGACATCGACTTCATGTATGGAAACACCGATGCTGAATTCATGACAAAACCTGGCGAAGACATGGAAGCTTGGGTGAAAGAAAACTTCGGCGATGACGCTGATGAATATATGGAAATCTGCAAGAGAGAGGCTGGAAGTGATGATCCTGAAGCTTTAAGAAAAGCTCTCGCAGTTTGCGGTTTCGAACTGGCAGCAAAACAGGCTGGCAGAATGTATGCAAAACATGGAAGAAAAGCCTACTACTATGTATTTGGACCAACCATCCCTGGAGACGATGCAGGCGCATTCCATTCATCTGACCTTTGGTTCGAGTTTGAATCTCTGCAGAAATGCTGGAGACCTTTCGATGGACATCACTACGATCTTTCACGTAAGATGTGCAACTGCTGGGCTAACTTTGCTAAGACCGGTGATCCAAACGGCTTAGACGCTGACGGCACACCAATGCCTGAGTGGAGACCTCTTACCGCAGAAGACCAGTGCGTAATGTACTTCAAAGATGAAATGTATTCCGAAAGCGGTCCATTTACTGAGAAGAGCGAATTCTTAGTAAAGAAGAACCTGGAGACATATGGTTTATAATTTGTGAAGTATCACCAAACAATCATAAGTGAGAAAAATTATTCAAAAAAGATGTAGAATAATAAAATCACTCGACTATACGAATAATCTTTATGAGATATGGTGAGGAGCAGCCCTGAGGGCTGCTCCTTTTATATTAAGAAGCTGGGATTGCATAAAAAGCGGGGATATGTACGGCTTCAGAAAGACGTAATGGTGAAAAAGCGGAGATATGTACGGCTTCAGAAAAATATAATGGCGAAAAAGCGGAGATATGTACTGGATTGAGGTGAGAATTAAGATATTTACCGTACATATCTCAACATTTTCGCAGAACGTAGGGAAGGAGACCGTACACAACTCGGCATTTTCGCAAAACAGAGAAACGGAAGGCGTACACAACTCGGCATTTTCGCAAAAATGCTATAGGGGGTATATAGTTTCATAAACATAGAAAAGCCCTATGCAGGGGTGACTTCACAAGATATAATAAAGGCGTTATGAAACAAGAACAATTTTCAATTACCATCGATAACAGAATCTGCCATATTGTTCAGCGAGGGGAATCTGGCCCGATTATTTTATGGGGAATGTTTCCTCATCAAGGGGATGAGGTGGAACACATGTGCCAGGCCCTGCAAAAGTATTGCGGAAAGAAAGAACTGATTCTGGCGGCTTTTCAGGTAGAAGACTGGAATTGCAATTTAAGCCCGTGGGAAGCGCCTGCCACATACGGAGACGGAACCTTTGGCGGCGGTGGAAAAGCAACTTTGGAATGGTTGGAGAACAGCTTTATTCCATATCTGAAAGAGCAGTTCGGAGACCGGCCGTTGATTCTTATGGGTTATTCTCTTGCCGGACTATTTGCTTTATGGGCAGCTTATGAATCGGAGGTGTTTTCTGGAATCATCAGTGGCTCCGGCTCCCTTTGGTTTGATCATTGGGACAAATATGTAGCAAGTCATAACGTTAAAAGCGCCTGCAAAATCTATCTGAGTCTGGGAACGAAGGAAGAGAAGACCCGGAATAAGACCATGGCTCTTGTAGGAGACCGGACCAGAGCTCAGGAGGAAATCTTAAAGACGGACCCGAATGTCCAAGACGTGATTTTGGAATGGAATAACGGAGGCCATTTCGCCGATTCCGGCGAGCGGCTGGCGAAGGGAATAAATTGGATGTTTTGATAATAGTATATTATGGTAGCGTAGTTTCTATGAGAATAATCAACTTTTATTGAATCAAAAAGATACTATTTATATATTTCAGGGAGAAAATATGACGGAAAAATTATTTTATAAAGACGTATACCTAAAGGAATTTGACGCAGTAGTTACAGAAATATCCGAAAAGAACGGAAAGTTTCTGGCAGCTTTTGACCAGACCGCTTTTTATCCGGAAGGCGGCGGACAGGACGCAGACTATGGATTTCTTTTACTGGAAGACGGAAGTAAAATTGATGTGGTGGACGTCCATGAGCAGGAAGAAACCATTTGGCATACGGTATCCGAACCTCTGGAAACCGGAATGAAAATTCATGGCGTTATTGATTGGGAACGTCGTTTCGACCATATGCAGCAGCACTCCGGTGAGCACATTGTCAGCGGAATGATCTGCAGAGCTTTTAACTGCGACAACGTCGGCTTCCATATGGGTGACGACGTAGTGACTATCGATTACAATGTGCGCATTACTTACGAGCAGGCCATGGAAATCGAAGCAGGAGCAAATAAATACATCTGGGAAAATCATGAATTCGTAGAGCTTTGGCCAACGGCGGAAGAACTGGAGGCAATTGATTACCGAAGCAAAAAGGAACTGTCTGGAGCCGTACGTATTACCAGTTTTCCAGGCGCGGACACCTGCGCCTGCTGCGGAACCCATGTTTCCCGAAGCGGCGAAGTCGGATTAGTAAAAATCACTTCCGCCCACAACTTCCATGAAGGAACCAGACTGGAGCTGTTCTGCGGTAAGCGTGCTATGGATTTCCTTTCCATGAACTATCGCGCCAACAAGGACGTGGCCGTTCTTTTAAGCACCAAAGAAGACAAGACGCCGCAGCTGGTAGAAAAGCAGATGGCAGATTATGTTCAGCTGAAGGCGGAAAATACTGCTATTGAAGACCGTCTGTTCCAGATGTGGTCCGATTCCCTGAAGGGAAAAGAAAATATTCTGATCATCAGCGACTGGATGAATGCGGACCAGGGAAGACGCCTGGCGGATATGATTTCAGATTGCTGCGGAGGAATTACCATAGCGCTGACTTTGGCGGGAGGAGATGCAAACGCTTATCGTTATGCAATTATCAGCAAAGGTAACGACATTACTGCTTTCGTAAAAGAAATGAATGGAGCCTTAAACGGACGTGGCGGCGGACGAAACGGATTCGCTCAGGGAACCTTAAGCGCTGCGGCAGAGGAAATTCGCAAGTATTTTGAATCCTTTACAATTATCCAATAATGTAATTTATAAGGCTGCCTGCAAACGGCAGCCTTTGTTTATCTGAAAAAAGTAGTATAATAAAAACCATAATTATAGAGACATCAAAGTTTTACTCCTTGGAATATAAAGAAAGGATAGAAAGCTATGAAAAAAATAATCGCAATTAATGCAGGACCACGTACCAACTGGAATACCGCTCAGCTGGTAAAGGAAGTAGGAAAAGGTGCAGAAAGCAAGGGCGCAGAAGTAGAATATATCGACCTTTATAAGCTGGATAAATTCACCGGATGCATTTCCTGCTTTGGATGCAAGCTGGAAGCTTCTTTTGGAAAATGCGCATGTCATGATGGACTGTTTGAAGTTCTGGAAAAGATTCGAAATGCAGACGGACTGATCATCGGTTCACCAAATTATATTGGAAACCTGACCGCCGGTTTCCGTGCTCTTTATGAAAGACTGATTTTCCAGTATCTGACCTA
>JAZUGA010000167.1:0-10133 GCA_045640945.1 Lachnospiraceae bacterium
TCAATACGGATCGTCAGTTTCGGTTCCGTTTCTTCGGTATCTGCTGCTCCGCCTTTATTCTCCAGACCGTCCATGTTCTCCGGAACAGCCTCCCAGGTAGGAGCAATCAGAATATCATCCACACGGAAAGGCTTGAAGAATTCTTTCCAGTTATTTTCCCAATCCGCAGAATCCAATTCTTCAATAACAAATTCTACCGGGTCAATTCCGTAAATTTCCGGAGCTTCTTCCAATCCTGCCTTTACATCTTCGATTAACTGAGCATTTTCTTCTATTTTTGTCTCATCATAATCAATAAAGAAGCTTACGGAACAGCTGCCATCATCTTCCGGCAGATCCTTCACCATAGCAGCATACAGCTGGTTTAATTCTTCGTCTGTAAGCTGAACATTATTTTCAATCTGAACATCTACAATGTCATAATCCATAAGAAGGGCGCAGACCATGTCTGCGTCCTTTGTTGTCGTTTTAATCGTATATTTCGTGTATTTCATTACGTCCTGACCTTTCTAGTTTTTCGGATACATTAAGTCCGCAAAAGCTTTTAAAGCCTCTTTCTGCTTGGAATTCATCTTCTCCGGAACTTTTACCACTAAAGTAGTATACTGGTCGCCACGAGTGTTTTTATCTCTTAAGGAAGGTACTCCCTTGCCCTTCAGACGGATCTTGGTATCGGTCTGAGTTCCCGGTTTGATTGGGAATAAAACGTCGCCGTCGATAGTCTTAATCTTAACATCTCCGCCTAAAGCAGCCTCGGCAAAGGTAATAGAAGCGGTAGAATAAAGGTCCATGCCATCTCTTGCAAAAATCGGATGACGGCCCGCAATCACTTCTACTAACAAATCGCCTCTGGAACCGCCGTTGGACCCCGGCTCGCCTAAGCCAGAGATACGAATGCTCTGACCAGAACTGATTCCTGCAGGAATGCTGACGGAAATTTTCTTTTTAATATTCTTATATCCGGTACCACGGCAGGAATTACATTTGTCTTTGATCATCTTTCCGGTGCCGTTACAATCCGGACATGCAGATACTTCACGCATCATGCCGAAGAGACTCTGACGGTTTCTTACAACCTGACCGGAGCCGCCACAGGTGGTACAGGTTTCCGGTGAAGTTCCCGGTTTTGCACCAGTTCCATGGCAAGTACTGCATTCCTCTTTATAATTAATTTCAATGTCTTTTTCGCAGCCGAATACCGCTTCTTCAAAAGTAATACGAACAGAGGTGCCTACGTTCATGCCCTTCATAGGACCATTGTAAGCCGCTCCGCCTCTGCTGTAGCTTCTGCTACCGCCACCACCGCCAAAAAGATCACTGAAAATATCGCCAAAGCCAAAGCCTCTCAGGATATCATCTACATTCATGTCCTGATAAGCGCCACCTCCGCCGCCCATTCCGCCTTGTTCAAAGGCAGCATGACCGAACTGGTCGTACTGTTTTCTCTTGGTTTCATCGCTTAAGATACCATAAGCTTCGGAAGCCTCTTTAAACTTAGCTTCTGCCTCTTTATCGCCCGGGTTCATATCCGGATGATACTGCTTCGCCAGTTTTCTATATGCTTTTTTTATTTCATCCTGTGAAGCGGTTTTTGCAACGCCCAGGACTTCATAATAATCTCTTTTGTCTGCCATTATTTTTCCTTTTGTCCGTCGAAATAATTTCGTCTTTTACGGAAACTTAGGTGAAGGGCTTTTCGCCCCTCACCTTTACGCATTTCCTATATAAAAACCTTTAATAATTCTTAGATTTCTTTAAAGTCGCCATCTACTACATCGCCTTCTGGGCTTGGATTTGGATCCTGCTCTGGCTGTGAGTAGCTTGCTCCACCATTGAAGCCGCCCATATCCGGACCAGCCTGTCCAGCGTTCGCCTGAGCCTGTGCCTGCTCATACATCTTTGTAAATAACTGCTGGGAGCTTGCTAATAATTTTTCTTTAGCTTCCTTAATGGAGCTTACCTGTTCTGGTGTTAATTCAACACTGGCATCCGTTCCGATTAAAGCCTTCAATGTGCTTAAGTCAGATTCAACCGTAGCTTTATCGGTAGGATCCAGCTTGTCGCCAGCGTCCTTAATCGCCTTTTCAACCTGAGTTGCAAGAGCGTCTGCTTCGTTTCTGGTATCAACAGCTTCTTTACGAACTCTGTCCTGTGCCTCGAATTCTGCAGCTTCCTTAACGGCTTTTTCAATGTCTGCATCACTCATGCTGGAACCGGAAGTAATGGTGATATGCTGCTCTCTTCCCGTACCAAGGTCTTTTGCACTTACATTAACGATACCGTTAGCATCGATATCGAAAGTAACTTCGATCTGAGGAATTCCACGAGGAGCTGGAGCAATACCATCCAGACGGAACTGTCCTAAAGTCTTGTTGTCACGTGCGAATTCTCTTTCACCCTGTACAACATGGATATCTACTGCACTCTGGTTGTCTGCTGCGGTAGAGAATACCTGACTCTTCTTTGTAGGAATTGTAGTATTTCTTTCAATCAGTCTTGTAGCGATTCCGCCTAAAGTTTCGATAGAAAGAGAAAGTGGAGTTACATCCAGAAGAAGAACATCCCCTGCACCAGCATCGCCTGCTAATTTACCACCCTGGATAGCAGCGCCGATAGCTACGCACTCATCTGGGTTCAAAGCCTTGGAAGGTTCCTGTCCGGTCAGCTGTTTCACTTTTTCCTGAACTGCAGGAATACGTGTGGAACCACCTACTAAAAGAACTTTGCCTAATTCGCTGGCGGTAAGACCTGCATCTCTTAAAGCCTGCTGTACAGGACCGGCTGTTGCTTCAACCAGATCATGGGTCAGTTCGTCAAATTTCGCTCTGGTAAGATCCATATCCAAATGTTTTGGGCCTTCTGCAGTAGCTGTAATGAAAGGAAGGTTAACGTTTGTGCTGGTAGCACTGGAAAGCTCCTTCTTTGCTTTTTCTGCTGCTTCACGGATTCTCTGAAGAGCCATCTTATCTGTGCTTAAATCCACACCTTCCTGAGCCTTGAACTGGGAAATAAGGTAGTTGGTAACTCTCTCATCAAAGTCGTCGCCGCCTAAACGGTTGTTTCCAGCTGTTGCAAGAACTTCGATAACACCGTCACCGATTTCAATGATGGAAACATCAAAAGTACCGCCGCCAAGGTCGTATACCATGATTTTCTGCTCGGCTTCGTTGTCCAGTCCATAAGAAAGAGCTGCTGCGGTAGGCTCGTTGATAATACGGTCAACTTTAAGGCCTGCGATTTTACCAGCGTCTTTGGTAGCCTGTCTCTGTGCATCGTTGAAGTATGCAGGAACTGTGATAACAGCTTCGGTTACGGTTTCGCCTAAATGAGCTTCCGCATCTGCTTTTAATTTCTGAAGGATCATTGCAGAAATTTCCTGTGGGGAATAAGTTTTTCCATCAATATTTACTCTGTAGTCAGAACCCATCTGTCTCTTGATGGAAGAGATGGTGCGGTCAGCATTTGTAACTGCCTGACGTTTTGCAGGTTCGCCTACTAATCTTTCTCCGTTCTTTGAAAAAGCTACTACGGAAGGAGTCGTACGTACGCCTTCGGCATTAGCGATAACTGCAGGTTTTCCACCTTCCATAACTGCTACACATGAGTTTGTTGTTCCTAAATCGATTCCGATAATCTTTGACATTTTTATTTTCCTCCTGTTTCGGGCTTTCTGCCCTCTGGTTTTTCTTAAGTTTTTATTTTCGCGCGGTTTCCCGCGGTTGTTGCCTTAGTTTGCTACTTTTACCATGCTGTAGCGGACGATGGAGTCTTTATAGGTGTAACCTTTCTGTAACTCTTCCACTACGATGTTGTCGCCTACGGTTTCATCTTCTACATGCATTACCGCATTATGTAAGTTCGGATCAAATTCTTTTCCTACAGCTTCGATAGCCTTTACACCAGCATTCTCCAAAACCGTAACGAACTGTTTATGGATTTTTTCCATTCCGTCTACAAACGGAGAATCTTTTTCAGCTTCCGGTACGTTATTCAACGCTAATTCAAACGTATCCAGAACTGGCAGAATTTTTTCTACCATGTCCCTGGCGCCCATGTCATAGCGCATGCTCTTTTCCCGTTCCGTTCTCTTACGGAAATTATCAAATTCAGCAAATAATCTTTTATATTTTTCCTGGGCTTCTGCAAGAGCCTTGTCTGCAGGATTTTCTTCTGCCTCTGCGGCTTCTTCCACAACTTCGCCTTCCAGAACTTCTTCTGCGGCTTCTGCAGTTTCTTCTGCAGCTTCCTTAACTTCTTCGTTTACTTCTTCTGTTTCTTTTTTTAATTCTTCTTCCATTCTCTGCTTCGCCTCTTTAGCCCATTTCATTTCTCTGTCTGCCAAAATTCAATGCCTGCCTTTCCTACTTTTCTTTCTTGTCCTTCTTAAAGGTTTTATCCAGATTTCCTGTTACGTTCTTCAGCGCATCCAGTACCTTTTCGTAATCCATACGCTTCGGTCCGATGATACCGATTTTTCCATAAACGCCCTCTTCAAATTCATAGGTGGCAGTTACGACGGAACAGTCCTTCATGGAATTTACCGGAGTTTCTTCTCCGATATAGACCTGAATGCCGGTAGTGTTTTCGCCCATCTCTTCCAGACTGTCGGTAAGAAGTTCCGTAAGTTTTTCTTTTTCTTCCAGTGTGGAGATCAGCCTGCTGGCATTGCCGTTGTCACTGAGCTCTGGATACTTGAAAATGTTTGTGGCTCCACTGGTAAAAATTTCAATACCGTCTGCAGAACCGATTGCCGCTACTATGGCATTAATGATTTCCGTTACCAGAGAGCCATACTCGCCGGCCTGATCCGCCATGTTTGCAGCCATATCAAAGTTAATTTCCTGAAGCGTCAGTCCATTTAATTTATTATTGAAAAGAAGATTCAGACTTAATAAAACCTGCTGGTCTAAGTTCTGACTGATCTTTATCATTTCATTTTTAACGATGTTTCCTTCCAGTACGATCGTACAAAGAAGTTTTCCTTCATCCAGCTGAGTCAGCTGAACAAATTTCAGCCGGTTCTTGTTTGCCTGAGGCATAGATACCAGGGAAGTATAATTCGTATTGTTGGCCAGCATTTTCGCCATGTCCTTTAAGACTTCCTCAATACGGTCTACCCTTTTGTCCATGATTTCCTGCATGTTCTTCAGGGTCTCTTCCTGTTCCTCAAGTTTTTTGTTTTTCCGGCTCAGTTCGTCCTGTTTACCGGAAAGCATGTCATCAACATACAGCCGGTATCCGGCATCGGTAGGAATTCTTCCGGCAGAAGTATGGGGCTGGAAAATATATCCCAGTTCCTCCAGGTCTGCCATTTCATTCCGGATGGTCGCAGAGCTTAAATTAAGGTCTGTATATTTCGAAATCGTCCGGGAGCCTACCGGTTCTCCTGTCTCCAGATAGTTCTTAATTACCGCCTGAAGTATTTTCTTTTTTCTCTCATCTAATTCCATCTTTTTTACCTTTCGGTTCGCGCGCTTTATGGTTTCGCCTGAGTATTCTTTTCTTTTGTTAGCACTCAAATCAAAAGAGTGCTAACATCTGGTGTTATATTAGCATTATAACAATCTACTGTCAACAGAATTTCAAGAAAAAACAAGTGAAAATCCTATGAAAAAGAGGCCCCAATTCAAACAGAGACCTGTGAAAAAATCAGCATCAAAATCGTGCCAAAAGCGATGGATGGTCCAAAAGGGATTCTTCCTTGCCGGTAGCGTTTTCTCCTCTTAAAAGCCAAAATAAGGCCCGAAAAACAGGCAATAAGCACTATAAGCAAAGAACAATTTGTTCTGAAGTATAAAGAGACTGCGAAAATCAGTTTTACGTCCCCTCCACCCAGGCTTTTTTTCTTTAATATTCGATCGGATGCTACGGCAGTGACCAGTACCAGACCGCCGACAAACATTGCAGAAAGCACACGTCCTACAGGCAGGAAAAAGTCTCCGCCGGAGAAGAATGGGTAAAGCAAATAAGGGATCATCCAATTCCCCATGATTCCTAATATGTACTTGTCTGGGATTTTATAAAACTTTAAGTCGTTATCACTGACGAAAAATAATAGAACGCAAAGAAACAGATTGCGCACAAAAAACAGATTCATTTTTTAGCAACTTATTCTGAATAAGAATACGATACTATAGACTTTTGTAGACCTCAAGGTTTACATATAAAAAAGCCAGCCCCAAGGCTGGCTTTACAAGGATTCAGACAATTAATAGCAGGTCCAGTTGTCTTCTACGCCAATGTCGTCATGAACGCCCCACCAGTTTCCATCCGAAGTATCAAAGGTGGTTCCGTTATTGAATTCAATGTAGAACTGATGAGCGGATGTGGTCATCTGGTCCTCTTTATTCTTGGTGTAATTGTTCAGCGCATTCTTTGTAAACGGATTTACCGGATTCTTGATTACTCTTCTCGTAGCCAGAGTTGGAACATCCGCGTTAGTCATAAAAGAATAATCCGTCTTCAGGGATCCCGTCGCATAGAAATCCTTCACCATAAGAACCGGATTTACGAACTGAACATCTCTTCCGCCGCTCATCCACAGATGATCGAACTGATAAAGGCTGAAACCATGGTCGGAAGTAATAATGATTCGGGTGTTATCATATACGCCCTGCTCCTTCAGATAAGCAAACCATTCACCTAAAGTTTTGTAAGTAGCAATGTTTGTCATGTAATGCGCCTGCTGATCATAATCATCCATATACATGATTACGCCATCTTTGGTACGAGTTGTCAGGTCATAACCTGCCGACTCCTCTACATAAGTCGGCCAATGGGTAATATCGTTCTGCAGGAACAGGAAGGTATTTTCTTCTCCATCGCGGATATCGGTCAAAGATGGCAGCGCATCCAGAACCGCCTTTCTCTGATTGAACCATCCGTCAATATTTACCATGTTGTAGTATTCCAACGGATCATCATACGGCTGATATGCATATTGAACATTGTAAGCATTGATATTTTCATAGCCCTTGTAAATGCTCAGGTCCGGAATCTGCTGATAATTTGCAAAAGGCGGATCGCAGACCGTTACCTTAAATCCGTTGTCATTAAATAAAACCGGAAGCACCTTCAAAGCCTCATTATGCTTATCCACCAAAAGTTCCGAATCTCTTTCATTCATCGCCCATGGCGTATATTCATAACCGCCGTATAAAGGAGGAAGAGCGTAATTGGTATGACATCCATAACCTACAGTATTCGGATAATAGGTGAAACCGGAGAATTCCTCTTCCAGAAGAGGCTCGTCTTCAAACATGAACGGAACGTAGCCGTTAATTGCACGGTCAATCATAATAACGATTACATTCATTCCATTTTTACTGATTGGAATTATTTTTTCACCAGACGCAAGATCAAAGGCCATGTTGATTTCCTGGCCATAAGCTGGGAATACAAAAAGCGTGGTCAGAAGAAGAGCCAGCGCGGCCATTACAGCAAATATTCTTTTCATTTTCTTAACGAGTACTTTCATCGTCAATTTACCTCTTCGTATCTTGTCCAGTTGTTTTCGTCATATATATTATCATGAACGCCCCACCATTGTCCGTCGGAAGTATTAAATACATTTCCGTTATTGGAGCTGATGTAAAACTCATCGGAAGTGGTCATGATCTGGTCTTCTTTATTTTTAATGTCGGAACTGATTACATTTCCCGTAAACGGATTCTTTGCATTGTTGATCAGGCCTTCCACGGCAAGCGTTGGAACGTCTGCATTGGTCATAAAACTCTTATCCGTCTTCACATCGCCGGCAGCATTAAAATCTTTCACCATCAGCAATGGATTACAGAACATAACGTCCCTTCCCTGAGACATCCAAAGCTCATCAAACTGATACAGGCCATAGCCATGGTCTGCTACAATGATAATTCTCGTATTGTCGTATACGCCCTCTTCTTTCAGATAATCCAGCCATTTTCCGATTTCCAGAAGAGAGGCCATATTTACCTGATAATTCTGAACCTGAAGAGAATCCTCAAAGCACATAGTCAGGTCTTCGCTGGTTCTTGTCGGCTGCGGAATCTTAATCGTAGTTTCCAGAGCGGTTCCAGGAACATAGTCCGGAGTTCTCAGGAACGTTGCGGAATGTGGCGCATCATTTTCCAGCACAAGAAGGGAGCCTTCTTTTCCGTCCGTAATTTCCGTCATATTTTCCAGTTCATTCAGCACGGAATAGCTTTCCAGGAAAACAGCCTCGTTTGGAGAAAGACTGGAAGCTCCAAAGTAGTTTCCGTTCATGTAAACAATGTTTCTCAAAGCCAGTGGGAAGGACTTCATTATGCTGTATGCAAAGAAGTTCTTGGACTGGGCCGTAGACAGTTTTACACCGCCTACTACAGAATCGTTGGAAATAAAGGAACCTTTCAGGTTGTATGCATCAATGTCCTCATATTCATCATAAATGCTCAGATCCGGAATTTCCGAATATCCAGCGTAAGGAGGGTCACAGACCGTTACATCATATCCATGTTCCGAGAACAGAACCGGCAAAGTCAGAAGAGCTTCGTTATGCTTTTCTTCCAGAGATTTCTCCGGTCGACGGTTCATGGCAATCGGCGTGTAATCATAACCGCCAAAAACTGCCGGTGCTGCAAAGTTTGTATGGTCACCATAAGATAAAGTATTCGGATAATATACAAATCCGGAATACATCTCGTTCAGTTCTTCCTTCTCTTCCAGCATAAAAGGAACATATCCGCTGACCGCACGGTCCAGCATAAATACAATTACGTTCTTTCCATTTTTGCTTAAGGACAGTATCTTTTCCGGATTTTTAACTTCCGTTACTCGTTCCGGACTCTTCTTAAGAATGGAATTCATGTTGGAAGTATTTACCACAACCAAAGCAATTGCACCAACAATTACGATCAATCCAACGTAAGGAACAACCTTCTCCCAGAACTTCAGAACCAGAATCAGGCAGCCTGCCACTGCAACAAATACGATGGAACTGATGGTAATCTCCGACAGGGAGAACTGCGGCGCACCGTCATATACCAGGTAAGTAGAAAGCGTTCCCGTCTTCGTTCCGAAGAACATAAAGTTGATAATCGATGTAATACTAAATACCCAGATAATGTAGGTAATAATATTTCTGCCCTTCGGTTTTGCAAGATAATAGAATACGCTGATCCATATCAGGAAGAAACCGCAGGCAATACTTACGGTACTGATTAAAATCGTCGTAGGCGTCGTGGAACCGCTTAAGAATTCTGTTGGAGACGCGGATAATACAGAAAGCGGAATCAAAAGACCGATGATGATCGTAAGAGCTGCTGCGCCCAGCACATAAATCCGGGTCTTTATCGGTTTTACTTCTTTTGCAGCCTTCGGAGCTTTCGGTTTTCTACGCTTTAAGATAATCTTCATGACGATGTTTTTGCATACAGAGAAGATCTGGTTTAACGTCCAGTAGAATACCAGGCCGGAAGGACTGTTGTATAAAAGAACCAGAAAAATAGCGGCAATACCGTATGTCTGGATTTTGTCACGGATCGGGAAGCCTTTCAGGTA
Organism: Lachnospiraceae bacterium; assembly: GCA_045640945.1. Lineage (GTDB taxonomy): Bacteria > Bacillota > Clostridia > Lachnospirales > Lachnospiraceae > RGIG5612. The sequence goes on from JAZUGA010000167.1 coordinate 9,520, forward strand.
AATAAATGCAGAAGCCACGTTAATTAACGTCATAAGAATCGGCATGAAGTTTACACTGAAAGAGCCGAGATGAATCAGCTGGTCCGGCTGACCTAAATCCTTCAGGAATAAGAAGGACATTCCCTGCAGCAGCTGAAGGTTGGAAAGGAAATGATAAGCAGAAATAAAGAACGGAATCTGCAGCAGCAAGGACAAAGAGCTCTTTAATGCATAAATCGGTTTGTAGTGCTGGCTCCGGTAGTATTCCGTCAGAATCATGTATCTTTCATCGCCTTTGAAGGTCTTCTTGATATGGTTCACCCATTTTGCCATGGAGTTCACCTTGTCCCGCTCTTCCTCCTGCATGGCATCGGCCCTCTTATACAGTGGAAGGACCATAAAGTTCATGACCAGACTGAGGGCCAGAATGGCAATTCCCGGATTGGAAAAAATCCGGTAGGCTAATGAGAAGACTACCTCGAAGATCATTTCCAACGGCATTATGAAAAGATTATAAATAACGGTTACAAACATTCGGATTCCTTAAATTACTTCTGTTTTTTATTGAATAAGCCGGACTTTTTCTGGCCGGCTTCCTGCTCTTTCTTAACCTGAGCTGCTACCAGTTCGTCGTG
>JAZUGA010000168.1:0-7001 GCA_045640945.1 Lachnospiraceae bacterium
TCAGGAAATCCTTCAGCACAATTACCTGAATTACAAGCACGATGATTTCTGCCGCTAACGTTCCAAGAGCCGCTCCCGCTGCGCCTAACTTTGGAATGAAAATAATATTTAAAATCAGATCCAGAATCGCTCCTGCAATGACCGAATAGAGAACGATTTTTTCCCTGTTCTGAGGAACTAAAATCTGGATGCCTAAAATGTTGGTAATTCCAATCAGAAGAACACAAGGCATAATGATGACCATCGGTAACGCTGCACTCTCGAATTTAATGCCCGACAAAAGCAGAATGCTGTTTTTGGCAAAAATCATAAAATATATCATCAACGGAACCGCTGCCAGGAAAACAAAATTCAAAGCCTTTTTGCACAGACGCTTGAACTCTTCTACCTGTTTGTTTTCCATGTAATAGGAAAGTCTCGGTAAAAGGACGGTGCCTAAAGAAGTAACCAGACCAACTAAGACCATTTTAATTTTTACGGCTGCGTTGTATAAGCCGACCTCCGCATCGCCTTTCATGAAACCAAGCATGACCTCGTCCAGGTTGTTATAAACCGTGGTGGCGCAGGCCATAGCAAAGAAAATCAGCACCGGTTTCAAGTGCTGTTTAAAATTATATTTACCTGCAGGTTTGTATGTAATGAATTTCCCTGCGTAAAAAATATTCAGAATATTGGATGCCACCGTTGCGAAAACCGTATAGGCTCCATATAGAACGTAATCTGCCTGGGTCTTGATCAGGAAAAACATTCCTACCAAAGCGATTACTTTAAAAATCAGGGACTTTATCGTTATGAACGTGTACTCTTCCAAAGATTGGAAAAGCCATTCCATACCGATGGTATTTAATAAAATCGAAGTTCCAACTACGATGAATAAAATCTTTTCTCCACGGAATCTCGGGACAAAAATAATCGCAGCACCTAAAAGCGCATAAGCGATTACCGTCATAATCAAGCTGATGATCAATAATTCCTGAACGGTACGTGTCAGCTTTTCTTTATCTTCCCGCACTTTTGCGCAGGCACGGATACCATAGGTCGGAATGCCCAGCTGGGCAAACATGGTAAAGTAGGCGATGGTTGATACCACAAACTGAACTTTTCCGGTACCGACAGGAGTCAGAACCCTCGATACATAAGGAAAACTGATTAAAGGAATGATAATGCTGGACACCGTCAGCAAAGCGTTCATTATAAAGTTGATTTTAATAGACTTCTGCTTCATGTAGGACTATAACACTTTGTCGACTTTTGGAATTTTACGCAGTCCCCAAACAACAAGATACGAAACAATAATCACTGCAATAATCAATCCAACAAATAATGGCATATTGTCATACGGATTAAGGCCCATGTAACGAAGCACGTAACGAGCCAGGAACATATGAACTAAATAAACACCAAACGTACAGCTGTCAAAGGACAGAACTAATTTTTTGAATATATTTTCTTTTTTCTTTTTCTCCGGTTGTGGCTCTTCCGGCTGCGGCTCTTCCGGTTGGGGCTCTTCCGGCTGCGGCTCTTCCGATTTTTCCTCTTCTGCTGTTTCTTCTATTGGTGTTTCTTCTATTGGTTTTTCTTCAGCGGGCTGTTCTTCTACCAGCTGAGTTTCTTGTAGAGCAGCTTCTTCTGTTGTCTCCTCTGCAGGAGTTTCCTCAACAGCTTCTTCTGTTGCTACTTCCACAGGTTCTTCCTCAGCTACTACCGGCTCTGCTTCAGTAACTACTTCTTCCACCTTTTCCGTCTTCTTTGCAAACAAGTAGAAAATGCTGGTTGCCTGGAGGATTACGATAATGGAGGAATAGTTGAAGAACATTTCCAGACTCATCATTCTCTCTGGATTATTCCAACGAAGTAAAGTGAGCGCAACTAAAGCAGCCGTGGAGACAATAAGACCTGCTACGGCAACTCCTTTGCTTACTTTCACTTCCGGACGGGTAATCGTATATCCAAAGAATAAATAGAACGGATAGATGGATGCTACCGGAATTCCAAAGCCAATTCCGATATTCCATATTTTTAAGATTGGAACCAGAGACAGGAAGACCACAATCAAAAGAAGGAAATATCCTAATTCCTTCGTGGTGACATGCTCTGTAATTTTCTTAAAAAACGGTAACAAAAGATACAGGCCGATAAGCATGTACAAATACCATAAATGAGACCAGCTGCTGCCGGTAAAGAAATTGACAAATCCCTTGAAAAATCCTGCTGCAGTAAATTCTTCTCCGTTCATTACAATGTCATAGACTCTGTATAAAACGGTAAAAATCAGAAGGGCGAAGAATACGCGGAAAATATATTTACTGAAAAGTTTTTTGTAGGTCAGTTCCCGGGATGGGTCTAAAAGAAGGGCGCCCGTTACCATAACAAAACATGGTACGGCCCAATATAAATTGTTGACTACAATCCAGCTGATGTTTCTGGAAAGTTCTGAGGCTCCATCTCCATAAATGGTTACAGCACCATAAATCATGTGAAGAAATACGATGCCTACGCAGGCAAAAGCCCGGATATAGGAATATCTGTTATTGTTGACTTTTTCCATTACCAAAACAAACCTCCGTCAAGACATCCATCTTTTGAACCAGAAACAGGCATGTTCTCTAAATCCGGCTCTTCAAATACTGGTGGCTGATCATAATCTGCATAAGGATTCTGATAGTAGTCACTGTATGGATCCTGTATTTCTCCGTAACCGCTTCCCGCATTTACCACATTCTGTTTTGACAAAACAGACTCGGTATCTAAGGTGCTGATCATTTTATTGTTTTTCAGATTTTCATAAATCAGATATCCGATATTTTTCTCATAGACCACAAGCATTTTTACTGTTTTTCCAAGAGGGAAATCATGGAGCAGGAATTTGCTTCCATTTGTCAGTCCGATTTCTGCGCTATATTCTACTGTGCCATCAAAGTCCTCTGGTAAGTCCTCTTCGCCAAGCATTGGACAGAAAAAGTTCTGCTCTTCCCAATTTAAAAAAGGCTTTTCTTCTGTTACGAGAACGATTTCGTCCTCAGTTACAGAATTACGGATAATCATGGAATCAATCGAATAACCGGTTGTATTCATAACAGAAAAGGATACTGCTTCCCCAAAGAAATCAACGGATGCAGAAGAAGATCCTTCAAAAAAGGAAGATCCAAAAGAAGATCCAACCGCGGACCCAGAAGGAAAAAATCCCTTGTTTGTTTGTGGAGTTGCGTTATTTTTTCCTCCGCATGCGCACATAAAAATAGCGATGGAAATTATGGATATAACCAGTAGAATTTTTCTTTTCATAAATACCTGATTCAGAATAAAAAACTAAATAAACATAACCGATTTATTATAGCACAATTTCACTTTTTATTCTGCATTTAAAGCATTTTTTATCCAGTTTTTTTCGAATTTTAAAGGCTCTGTTTCCATGTTCTGGGACAGCACCGCCAGAATAGGTAACGGGATATAAACAAGATTTAAAAGATAAGGTTCCATGAAAGCATATAAACAAATAATCAGCAGAATGCAGACCATCCAATAGTCTCCGTTTTTTGCTCCCCGATAGGCCCATACAATATATAAAAATACAATTGCAGCCAAAAGCAGAATGCCAAACTGAAGTAAAATCTGCATATAAGAACAGTCAACGAAATTATAAGCGCCCTCCGGTGCCCCCGAGCCATAACCGATCCAGGAAATTTCCTGACCAAAGAATTTGATTCCATAAGTTTGTACCGCATCGAATCCGTACCATAATCTTCCAGAAAGGAGATCATTGAATCGATCCCAAAAATCTCCTGACTCCTGATACATAAAATATGTACCCAAAGTAACTGCCGTAAACAAGGCAGGTGCAACAACCGTCAGCCATTTCAGATGTCTGGTGAAACGCCAATGGTTTTTAAACAGACTCTCGATACAGAAGAAAATAAGCGTCGCCGTACCCAGATAAAACGGCATTCTGGAATTTGTTAAGAAGTAATACAGAACGTTAATTCCTTCCAGAATGGCATACTCCCAAACTCTCATATTCTGTTTTCTTAAATAAATATACTGGAGAATAAAGCCCAGATAAATGGATGGAGCGGTACTTGCATAAACCAAGCCGAGACTCTGGCGCACTATATTTTCATCCACCCGTACAAAGTTCACATTTGGCGCCAGTCCCACCTGGCTGCATATCAGCATAATCAGAAGGAACGCCCCCGTAAGCAGTGCCGAAATCGCAATTGTTCTTTTTGCATTCTGGCCATAAGCCGCTCCAAATATAAGAAACACCGGAATATAAGTGTAATCCATAGAATAATAGGTGCTGAAAAGAACAATTACGCCTATGATTCCATAGGTCAGAATCACCTTCCAGGAATATTTTTTGCAGATAAAATTCAGAAGAATTGTGAGGGCGGAAAGAATGACAATGATATATTCCATGATCCACCATACAGTTTCGCAAGTTCTTGTTTCATCAAAAATATACCATTCCGTAAGCCAGAAAAAGCCGGCAAGGATAAATAATATCCATGCCGCGCTAAATATCTTTTTCTGTATTTTGTTCTTTTCCAACCACTGAACCATATATACTCGGTCTTATTTTCCTATGATGTTTTATTGAAGTTCAAAAACGGATCCCACATGGGAATAGCAGATTTCTGTCTGTAAAGTTAAAGTCGTTGGTGACGTTTTTTCAAAAACAATGTAATACACATTGTCTCCTGCATAGCCTGCATAATCAATGCTGTATACCGTGCATGCAATCTGGGTATCCGATTCTTCATATACACCCCAGATGTGACCCATGCCGGAATAAAGGTTTTCCCGGAAAGAAAAGTAGCCTGCAGAATCTAAAGAAAGTGTCGGCTTATAATCGTCTATCAGGTCCTCGTCTTTCATTACCCATACGTCACTTTCCACACCAATGATTTCGTTGGAGTCTGCAGAGAATATATACTCTACCGTGCGGTTATCATCATATATATTTTCCGCATGAATAAATCCCTCGCCGATTGCGGAGACTTCTACATGAAGTTCCTTATAAGCTAAAGGCACATCATAATCCAGCAGCTTCGCAGTGTACAGACTCTGCTCCTTGTTGTAAGTTACGCTGCCGATTTCGGCCAAAAGATGAGTCGTTTTGTCATCATCCATGTTTCGTTTGGACATATCTACAAGAGGTCTGCCCGTGCTGTAGGAAAATTCCAAAAAGTAATCATTATACTGAGCAGGGCATTCCCACTTGCCCAAATCGCTCATCATCAAATTCATGAAATCTGTAATGGAAACGATTTCATCATTTCCAGCTGGATTTACTGCCGGATTCGGTTCTGTAGGTTTCACCGTTGTAGGTGCCGGCTCCACATGTCCGGAAGCAGAAGAGCCGGATGAGACAGGCTGCTCTGGCTTTGGTCCACCGCATCCTGTGAAAACTACTAACAACGCAAGAATTAAAACTGTGACTAATGCTTTTTTCATAGTAACCTGCCTTTCTTATAATTCAATTTGTAAAAAACTTAAAACGCTCTGCTGTGAGCAATCGTGTGTACAACTATTTCCAGAAGTACTCCGCTGTGCTGGATATGTAATTCTTCCAGAGACAGATCAATAACCGGGTCCTCTCCCAATCCCTGGAATTTTGCACGTTTCTTTATGCTTTCCAAAGCATACTGTTTGCCAAATTCAATGGCATCTTCCCGCATTTCGATCAGATGTTTCTCTCCTTCGGTTACAACCGTATAACCGATGCAGGTTCCGTAACGGTATTTTGCAATAATACGGACATCAAATCTGGAAACACGGTTTGCAGCCGCTGCACCCAAAGCATTTGCTACTTGCGCATACTCCGGAATCACCGCTCTGGTTCCTAAAAGTTCTGCAACTCTCGGAAGAAATACATGAATCGGCGCACCGATACCAATCAACGGATACGGAGTGGTAATGCCAGTATGTCCAATGCGGTCCATATCTTCTCTTACTGCCTGATCATAGAAGCAATTTAAGAATACATCGGCTTCATCCATGTTCATGAATTCTCTCTGCTCCGGATACTGATGCTGGAGAATGAAACGACTGATATTCATGTACATTCTCTTTACTACAAATTCATATACCATATCCGGCAGCTGTTCCGGTTTTACGCCTACGCATAAAGCTACAAACTTAGCCAAATGCTGTGCAGCCTCACCGTCATATTTATCAAAATCGCCCTTCAGGATCATCATGTCTGTAGGAGTAAGCCCGCTCTTAATGATGATGCCTTCCTGCTCTAAACGTTCTGTGTTCAGATGATATAAATCCCATCCGCCTGCCTCTAAAAGATCCTGGGTAATTAAAGGTTTTTCTTTCAAAAGTTCACAGATTTTCTGCTCCTGTTCGGTATAACCTTTTCTTCCGGAAATATCCTTCTGAAGAACATAGAATTCGTGAATCCATCTGGTGTGTTTATCTCTTCTCTTTGCAAATTCGATTACTCGAGGAAGTACGTTTTCGTACTGGTAAGCAAGAATGGAAATCGGAATAACACGAACCGAATCCAGGTATAATTTTCCGTCTTTAAAACGGACTGCCGTGTCGCCACCTAAGGACATGGCCTGAGCATCCAGACCTTTAATTGATGTCCTGTACTGACCAATGAAAATACCGCCTTTGGCCATAACCGGATTATTTTCCTGCACCAAAGCCAGGTCGGTAGTTGTACCGCCCATATCTACCAGAATTGCACTGTCTTCGTTGGCCAGAACGCAGCCACCAATAACGCTGGCAACCGGTCCGCAAAGAAGAGTTTCTACCGGACAAGTACGGGCCATTTCTTCCGACATTAAAGTTCCGTCACTACGTACGATCGTCAGCGGAACATCTAAGCCTCTTTCTTTCATAACATGGTGAACGGCTTCCATAAATTCCGCAATCAGAGGAATCAGACGGGCATTTAACAAGGTGCTGGCACAAACTTTCAGGAAGTCTGTTTCCTGGGAAATGTCATAAGAGATGGTAACCGGCATGGTTACATTTTCTTTTAAAAC
>JAZUGA010000169.1:0-4536 GCA_045640945.1 Lachnospiraceae bacterium
AACGCCACCAAGCTCCAGTGGGTTCTCAGGGTCTGTTCCAACAAATCCTAAAATTTCAGGATATGGATGATGATGTGGCTGAGCAACCTGGCTGTTTGGGCTGGCTTTGATCATTTCAGCGTTTGGTTTCATCCAGAAGCAAGTGTTCATCTGGAAAGAACCTGGTACGCAGTTTCCATCAATCCAAAGCTGTCTTTCGCCGAAGGTACGGTAACGAGCCATAGCCTCTGGGTTCGTTTTGTCTTCCGGAGCACCACTTAAATCCTGTACGAACAGATAACCATATTTGCCTTCTTTATTCATTACATAGTTTTCTTCCATAAAAAAAATACCTCCATGATTTTTCTTAAGAATATCATATTTGCGGGGAAATTGCACAATGTCTTTTTTATTATATTCATACTCCTTCGGCAACCTTAGAAAACGGCACGAAAGTGCTAAGCGCCGAGCGCGCATACGGCCATGAGAAATAGTAAAAAAAGGACATAAGTTAATTCCTTCAGGGAAAGAGAGCAGAACACTTTTAAAATTGATGAATAGGTTGTATAGTATTTTAAGAAAAATTTGTGAGGTGAAAACTATGGCAAAGGAATTAAATGTAACAAGAGAACAGGCATTGGAACTGCTGAAAAAATACAATAAAGAGGACTTCCATTTACAGCATGCGTATACGGTGGAAGGCGTTATGAGATGGTTCGCAGAAGATCTGGGTTATGCTGATGAGGCAGACTTCTGGGCAATGGCAGGCCTTCTTCATGACGTGGATTATGAAAACTGGCCAGAGGAGCATTGCAAAAAAGCGCCGGAACTGCTGGCAGAAATTAATGCTTCCGAAGATTTAGTTCATGCAATCTGCAGCCATGGCTTTGGCATTTGCTCGGATGTTGAGCCTGCATGTGAAATGGAAAAAGTTCTGTTTGCTTCTGACGAGCTGACGGGATTAATCTGGGCTGCTGCAAAAATGCGTCCTTCCAAGAGCTGCATGGACATGGAACTTTCCAGCCTGAAGAAAAAATACAAAGACAAACGGTTTGCTGCCGGATGCTCCAGAGATATTATTGCTGCTGGTGCAGAACGGTTAGAGTGGCCGCTGGAGCAGCTGCTGGAGAAGACCTTATTCGCCATGAGAAGCTGCGAAGAATCGGTTGCACAGCAGATGGAATAAAAATGCGCGATTATTTACTTTCAGTGACCTTTTCAGGGCATTTTTGAATAAAAAGTGCTCTGAAACTGAAAAAGTGCGCATAAGAATGCCCCCAAAATGAGATATCGCGCATTTTCGGCGAAATTGCAGGAAATCTCATTTTAGGGGCATTATATTTTCATGTCTTGCTGACGAAAGTGGTTCTGCATTTCGGACAGGAAATCTGAACCTTTCCATGTCCTTTTGGAACGCGAATGGTAGTTTTGCAATTTGGACATTTGAAGTATTTATGAGTTTTGCGTTCCTTAAACCGGCGAATCTGAATCTTGAAGAAGCCTTTGATTTTCCGGAAGAATTTCTTAACGGAGCCGCTGGCCTTCAGATACACCGCCCGTTCCTTTAACCGGGCATTTCGGTTTTTGGAAAGAGCACGGAAAAAAGTGTAGATTAATAAAGCCAATCCCACAAAATACAAATATCCTAAAGGCGCCCAAAAACGGCGGAAAAAGTTCGCAACCAGAAGGATCAGAATAACAATATCCAAAAAACGGTTCAGTTCGTCGAAACCGTAGCGGCCGTACATAAAACGGCTGACTTTATATGCAAAGTTCTGTAAAAAATTTCTCATGTTTCTCTCCGTGTTAATCCAAGCAAGTCTGTTTTGTAAGAACAGTATAACATTATTCTATAGCTCCGTGAATATTATGTGAAAAAGGTTTTTTACTTCAAAAAGCATTGGTAAAATGTTAATATAAATTATGTATCGGCTTAAACATATTGGTTGTTGACTTGAAATAAAAAAGGAGAGCACTAAATGATTAAATGTCCACATTGCGGCGGGGAAATGGAATACCTGCCGGGTACACAAATCATCAAATGCGAATACTGTGGCAGTGAATTTTCTCCGTTGGATGCAGCTCAGGAAAAACAGCTGAATGCAACAGAACATAAAGTTACAGAAGAACGCAAAAATAAAGAAACGAATGAAGACGAAACTTATGAGGCTCATATTTTTACTTGCCCACAGTGTGGCGGAAGCATCTTAAGCACCGATGAGGCAGCAGTTACCTTCTGCTCCTTCTGCGGATCCCAGGTAACTCTTCAGAGTCGTCTCGTTAAAATGAAAAAGCCGGACCGCATCATTCCGTTCCAGATTGGAACCGAGGAGTGCAAAAAGGCTTATTTAAGCAGAGTAAGAAAAGCGATTTTTGCTCCGTCAGCCATGAAAAAAGACATGCAGGTGCAGAAGTTCCGTGGAATCTATATGCCTTATTGGGTTTATTCTGTTGGAGCGGACGATGCCATCGTTGTCAAGTCCAGCAGTACCCGTCAATCCGGAAGCTACACTATTACGGAGAAATATCAGACTACGATTCAGACTTCCGGTTCCATTGATGGCATTGCCTATGATGCAGCGGCTGCTTTCTCCGATGAATTAAGCCAGTCTCTTGCACCATTCGACATGGACAAATCCGAGCCGTTTAATCCGGCATATATGTCTTCTTTCTATGCAGATAAGGGAGATGTTTCGGAGCGCACGTATGAAGATGAGGCGATTGAAGTCGCATCCCAGAAAATTGGGCAGATGGTTCTCGACTCCAGCATGAAAAAAGTCGGAGTTACGCAGGAGGACATCACCAATGCCTTTGCAACTTCCGAAGTGAAGGGCTCCGTTTCCTACTTGCCAGTATGGTTCATGGCCCTGAAGAATAAAAAAGGCGACAAGGTCAGCTATGCGGCAGTGAATGGCCAGACCGGAAAAACTGCGGTAGATCTTCCGGTAGATTTCTTTAAATATATTATCGGATCGCTGATTATCGCCATTCCGATTTTCTTGTTGTTAACCATGGCGGTAACCATTACACCAACTGCACTGTCCATCATCGTCATGATTCTTTCTGGTATTGTAGCGCTGCTTACCAACTCTCAGCTGAACACCGTTTATCTGAGAGAAAACCGGTTTGATGATATGGGACTGGCATCGACGGACAAAGCTCTTCAGGCAGAAATTAAAAAAGTAAAAGGAAAGCAGGTAAAAAAGAAAACGAAAAAAACTCAGCAGAGTGTTGGCTCGAATATTCTGGGTTCCTTCTTCATGCTTCCAGTGGTTATGGTAGCGGGATTCGGAGGCTTAAGCGACTTGATTTATGATGATGATTTAGCCATCGCCATTTCCTTCTTTGCCTGGGTGGCAATTCTTATCATCCGCTTAGTTATGAATCTGGCAAGCCGAAAAAGTCCAAACACGTATTTCTCCATGAAAGTGCCTTTTAGCTATAAGCTGAAGACCGTATGGAAACCGTTAGCAGGAATTCTTATCTGCGGCCTCGTAATGATTGCCTTCCCGGTTGACGACTTGTATTATTATCTGTCCGACATCGTGGCTATTATTCTTGCAGGCTGGACGGTTCTGGATTTAATTCGCGGTCATAATAAATTGACAATCCGCAAGTTACCTCAGTTCGGTAAGAGAGGAGGTGACGAGCATGAATATTAAAATGAATTTTGGAAAGAAAAGGATGGCCTTTGGCGCATTTCTTCTGGCAGCCATTTTGATGGTGCTTTTCGTGCTCGCTCCTTTGAATACGAAGGCGGATGTAATTGAGTACACGGATCCGGAAACCGGACATGGACTTGTGATTTGGGATGCGGCGGATTTGTTAACGGATTCCGAGGAAGAAGCGCTGGCAGAAGTAATGAAGCCGGCTTTGGAGTACGGAAATATCATGTTTGCATCGGATGACGCATATCATTCGGACAGCGTTCAGTATGCAGCGGAGGCGCATTATAAAGAATACTTCGGTTACGAGGGCGGAACCTGTATGTTCATCGATATGGACTGGAGAGAAATTTTTATTTTCTCCGATGGCCATAATCTGGATGTAATCAATAAAGCAAAATCCAATTCCATTACGGATAACTGTTATAAATATGCATCGGACGGAGACTATTATTCCTGCGCGGAATCTTGCTTTGAGCAGATTAATGCGGTATTAAACGGCGAGAGAATCAACGAGCCGATGAAAAATATATCCAACGCGATTCTGGCGATTTTGGTAGGAATGATTATCTGTGCGATTATTGTCATGGGCACCATGAGAGTGAAGAGAGCTTCCATGAAAGACCTGGCAGCCAATGCACAGAATCATCTGACTCCGGCGAAAGTAACCATCGTCAAGACGGGCGAAACCAAGACGAGAAATTCTTCTGGCGGCGGCTTCTTTATCGGCGGAGGAAGTTCCGGCGGTGGTGGCGGGGGCTTCTCCCGTGGCGGTGGGGGGGGGTTCTCCGGTGGCGGTGGCGGCGGGTTCTTCGGGGGTGGCGGGGGGCAATCCGGCGGGGGGGGGGGGCACAGAATCTTAAAAAAAATTAAAAAAAGCGGGAAAAAGGAA
>JAZUGA010000170.1:0-10030 GCA_045640945.1 Lachnospiraceae bacterium
CAGATTGCTAAGTTACCAGATGTTGGGTTTGCACTATATTCGAATTTAGGGAAGTCAGTGTATTTGCCGTCTTCGCCCTTGGTGTAGTATTTGTCAAGGATTGCAACTGCTTCAGCTTTGTTTGCTTCGTAATCAGCTGCATCAACACTCCACCACTGTGGAGCCTGGCTTCTGAACTCTGTGCCTGTTCCATCATCCATACCAGCTGGTACGAATCCGGTTGCAGGAGCCTGTCCAGCACCGGTTACCTGCTCAACGATGTAGTTACGATCGATTAAGAGGCCAAGTGCGTGACGTACTTCAGCGTTCTGCTCAGGTGTCCAATCTGTCCAAGCTTCTGGAGAATCAGATGCTACAGCCAGACCTGGTTTGAAGCTCCAGTTAACGTTGATCTCTAAGAAGTATGTTCCAATGTAATCGCCAATGAAGAAGTCAACATTCATGCGGTTTGGATCAGCTTTCAAAACAGGGATCTGTGATACAGGAACTGTTGTGGTGTACTGGATTGTTCCGTTTGTGAAGTTTGCAAAGATAGCGTCGTCATCGTTTGAAAGGAAGAATGTAACTTTGTTCAGCTTTGTATTGTCAGCATCCCAGAAGTATGGGTTCTTTTCAAATACGATTTCTGAACCAACTGTCCAGTCAGCCATCTTGAAAGGTCCGTTAGAAACATAGGTTGCAGGTGATGTAGCCCATGAATCGTTACCTTCAACGATGTCTTTACGTACTGGGAAGTAGGTTGGGAATGCCATTAACTGATCGAAGTATGCACAGTAAGAACCAGTTACGATTGTGATTGTGCCAGCTTCATCATCAGCTGTAACATTAAGGTTGCATGTTTCATCATCTGAATATCCATCGATTACGTCGAACATGTACTGATAGTCAGCTGCTGTTGCAGGATCAGCTGCTCTCTTCCATGAATATTCGAAGTCAGATGCTTTCATGTCAACGCCATCAGACCATTTAAGGCCGTCTTTCAGTTTGATTACATACTGGTATTTTCCGCCATCAAGAGCTGTAGGAGCTACAACTTCTTCTGCGCAGTTAGGGATGATGTTCAGGTCAACATCGAATCCGTAAAGACCAGCAAATGCGTTTGTTAACATAACAGAACCATCAACTGAGCTGTTAAGAGCTGGATCCATTGTTTCTGGATCAGATGAGAAGTTAACTGTAATGTTATCAGCGCCATTATCCATGTAAGCGTACTGATAGTTTACCCATCCAAGAGGTGAGTAAATGTAATCTTTCAGGCTTGTTGAGCAAAGGTATGGATTTGTGTAATAGTACAGTGGAAGAATTGTCCATGTATCTTTAATCCACTCTTCAGCTTCATACATATAGCCAGCGCGTTCCTGGGTGTCAGCTGTTGTTTTGATCTTTTTGATGATTTCATCATAATCTGACCAATACTGATCATGGTTTGGACCGTAAACAGCTTCCATACCAATGTTTACGCTTGGTTCTGCTGATGAGCTGCCAGAACCAGCTGGTGCAGGTGCAGGCTCAGCGCCGCCGCATGCAGCTAATGTTCCAATTACAGCAACAGCAAGAACTACTGCTAATAATTTTTTCATTTTTTCTCCTCCTTGTTTTATTTTCAGTAAGTATATTTTAAAATATTATTTTCAATATTTTAAACCGGTTTTTTATTACACACATTCATGTGTATTTTACAAATGATGATGGCAGGCACAGAAATGTCCTGGAGCAATTTCTCTCAAAGCCGGAACTTCTTCAGCACAATCTGCCTGAGCATATTTGCATCTTGTACGGAAAGGACATCCACTCGGCATATTTAATGGGCTAGGAACGTCTCCTTCCAGAACAATTCTCTTTCTCTGTCTTTCCAGATTTGGATCTGCAATAGGAACTGCAGATAAAAGAGAAATGGAGTAAGGATGTCTCGGGTTATGGTATAACTCGTTCGCGTCGGCCAGCTCTACCATACGTCCCAAATACATAACTGCAATTCGGTCAGAAATATGTTTTACTACAGAAATATCATGTGCAATAAATAAGTAAGTTAAATCACGTTCTTTCTGCAGGTCTTCAAACATATTGATTACCTGAGCCTGAATGGAAACATCCAATGCAGAAACCGGCTCATCACAGATAATCATATCCGGGTCCATAGCCAAAGCTCTGGCGATACCGATTCTCTGTCTCTGTCCGCCGGAGAACTCATGAACGTATCTGGTAGCATGTTCTGAAGAAAGTCCAACAGCATCCATCAGTTCTTTAATCTTTTCAGTTCTCTGCTCTTTCGAGAGATTTTTAAAATGAACATTTAAAGGCTCACCGATAATGTCACCAACCGTCATTCTAGGATCCAGGGAAGAATAAGGGTCCTGGAAAACCATCTGCATTTTGGATCTTAAATATTTAATATCCGCTTTTGTTTTGATTTCCCGGCCATTAAACACAACCTTGCCACCAGTTGGCTGATATAAGTGCATGATTGTTCTTCCAACGGTAGTCTTTCCACATCCGGACTCGCCAACCAATCCTAAAGTTTCGCCCTTTTTAATCTGCATCGTAACGCCATCAACAGCCTTCAGTTGTTTTGTCTTAAATAAACCGCTGTTGACATTAAAATACATTTTTAAATCTTCTACAGTCAGGAGGTATTCGTTTTCCATAATTAATTTTCCTCCTTTTCAATATTTTCTTCGGAATCTTCCGGAATAACCGTACCTTGTGCCTTCAGTTCTTCCAGGACATTCATCCAGCAGGATGCGCAATGTCCCTCACCAAAATCCTGCATTTCCGGTTTTTCCGTAAGACAGATCTTCATTGCATTTTTACATCTAGGTGAGAATGAGCAGCCCTGCGGCATAACCAAAAGGTCTACCGGCGTACCACTGATTGGCTCAAGTCGGGTCTTATCATCGTCCGCAATATTTGGAATGGATGTTAAAAGACCTTTTGTATATTCGTGTTTTGCCTCATAAAATACCTGGTCTGCAGTTCCACTTTCAATAACTTTTCCAGCATACATAACATTGATTTTATCGCACATACCTGCAACAACACCAAGGTCATGGGTAATAAGAATAACTGCCATGTTGAACTGTTTCTGTAAGTCGGAAACCAGTTCCAGAATCTGGGACTGAATGGTAACATCCAATGCAGTAGTCGGCTCATCGGCAATCAATAAGTCCGGTTCGCATGCCAGAGCCATAGCAATCATTACACGCTGTCTCATACCACCGGAAAGTTCAAACGGATACTGTTTTAATCTCTTATATGGATCATTAATACCAACCAGAGAAATAAGTTCTGCAGCACGTTCTTTTGCCTGCTCTTTATTTCTGTTGGTGTGAAGGCTGATTGCTTCTGTCAGCTGATTTCCTATAGTATAAACCGGATTCAGACTGGTCATAGGATCCTGGAAAATCATACTGATCTTATTACCACGGATTTTCCGGAGAACCTCTTCTTTCGCACCAACCAATTCCTGTCCATCAAACACAACGCTTCCGCCGGCAATAAATCCAGGAGGCGTCAGAATCTGCATAATGGAATAAGCAGTAACCGATTTTCCGGAACCACTTTCGCCAACGATGCCTAAAACTTCTCCTCGATCCAGAGTAAAGGATACATCGTCAACAGCCTTAACAACACCTTCCGACATTGGGAAATGAGTCTGTAAATGATTAACTTCAAGTAATGCCATTATTTGCTCACCTCCCTCAGTTTTGGATCAAAGGAGTCACGCAGACCCTGTCCTAATAAGTTCAGAGAAAGAACAATCAGGAAAATAACAAGCGCTGGAATAATAAATAAGTATTCTCTTCCAGGAATTGTCATCTGTCCACGATAATCGGAAGCTAAAGATCCTAAGCTTGGCATAGGAATGGAAACACCAATTCCTAAGAAACTTAAGAAGCTTTCGGTAAAAATCGCGGAAGGAATCTGAAGCGCCGCGCTGATAAAAATAACGGAAATACAGTTCGGCAGCATATGTTTTGTAATAATCTTAAATGGGGAAACTCCCATGGATTTTGCTGCTAATACAAACTCCTGCTCTCTTAAGGAAAGAACCTGACCTCTGACCAGTCTTGCCATACCAACCCAATACAGTAAGGCAAATACAATCAAAATACTTACAAGTCCTACACCGCCGAGTTTATCTGCAACCTTAGAAAAACCGGTATTCATGATAACGTCCTTCAAGGATACAGAAAGAAGGATAATAATCAAGGTATCTGGCATAGCATAGATGATATCTACAATACGCATCATTACCATGTCGACTTTGCCGCCAAAGTAACCGGAAATCGCTCCGTAAAGAACGCCGATAACAACAACGATAGCTGCAGCAATGATACCTACAAGAAGAGAAATTCTCATACCTACGATAACACGGATTGCATAGTCTCTTCCGATTTCATCAGTTCCTAAAATGTGTGGGAATACTTTCTTCACCGGTTTTACGAACTCAACACTTGTTACAGGAACAACACTCTGACCTGGTGCATAGGTGTTGGTATCTACAGGAACTTTTCCTTCGCCCATGTTGGCATTATATGAGATTTTGTAACGTGAAAGCTTTGGAGAGCCATAGGAAGTCTGAATCTTAAATCCATCCACTACCGTGTCTCCATTTTCATCCTGTGCGTATACTGCATAGAATGTAGTATCTTCTTTAATAGAAGTTTTCTTTGTAACTAATTTATCCAGATAATCTTTATAGTTGTCTGCTGTAAGAATAGGAAGACCCGCCTCCGTAGACCATGCTACGAAAACAGCACCTGGTTTTGTTACCTTAGATACTTTAGAAAGAGTAATCTCATCTTCTACAACATACTCATTCGCATCTACAGGAGCAGTGCCTTCTCCACCGTCCAGATCATAAGTAATCTTGTATGTCTGGGCAGCCTTATTGGTCAGTCCGGTATACTGGAACATATCAGCACCATAATCACCGATGCCATCTCCGTTCTCATCAACACTCCATACCGCATAAAGATCAACATTGGAATTCGCAATCTCTACAGGGTCGGTTACAAAGTAATATTTATAATTTTCCAAATCTTCTTCACTGGCGATTACAGGAAGCCCCTTATAGCCTTCAAGGGTTTCTCTTGCATAACTCCATCCAATGAATACACCCGTTTTTTCTTTAACAATTTTTTCCCGGATAGAATATTGTAAAGGCGCAATAAAGTTCGCAGAAATACTATCACTGCTGGCGGATGATGTAGAATAATCATACGGATAGAATAACGGAACAATAAACGCAATCAAAATTAATATAACAATGATAACAAGACATATCATGGAAACTATGTTTTTACGAAGACGTCTCATGCCGTCTTTGAAGAAACTAGAACTTTCACGCATTCTGTCCTGCATCTTCTTTTCATCCTCTGTTGCAAGTTTGAATTTATTCAAGTCGAGCTGTAAGCTTAGAGGATTTTTCTTAGGAAATTCACTCATTTTTTCTCCTTTCTAAGCCAAGTCGACTCTATGGTCGATTACTTTATACAAAACATCTGCAATAAGATTTAACAACAACATCAAGATGGATAACAGGATGGTCGTTCCCATAATCATTGTGTAATCCAAAGATTTAATAGAGCTGATGAAATATCCTCCGATTCCAGGAATGGAGAAAATACTCTCTACTACAAAGCTGCCTGTCATAATACCTGCAATCATAGGACCTGCATAAGAAATAACAGGAGCTAATGAGTTCTTTAAAGCATGTTTGAAAATAAGACTTCCGCTGCTAACGCCTTTTGCTTTTGCAGTCTTAATATAATCCTGGCCTAAAGCATCCAGCATGGAAGATCTGGTAAGACGTGTAATGTATGCGGTTGGATATAGTCCTAAAGAAATAATAGGCAAAATGAAACCTGCGAAATTTCCTTCGCCTGCAAATACTTTAAGAACCGATTGTCCCGAGGACGGGAATATCGGTAACCATACCGTCAGGCACCATAGCAATATTACGCCTATTACAAAGGACGGTACCGAAACGGATGCTGTCGATATAACCAGAATAAACTGGTCGATAAATTTACCTCTATGAGTAGCTGCCCATGAACCAAGCGTAATTCCGACAATGATTGCGATAATCGCTGCACAGATACCTAAGAATGCAGACGTAGCAAATCCCTGTCCAATCAGGCTCATTACAGTTCTTCCCTTATAAGAAATAGACTCTCCAAAATCCAGTTTTACAGCATTGCCTAAATAAATCAGGTATTGCTGGAAAAGAGGTTTGTCTAAACCATACTTAGCATTTAATGCATCCATAGTAGCCTGGGTCATTGCTTTCTGCTTAACGAAAGGACTTCCAGGAACTGCATGCATAATAAGGAACGTAATCGTTATGATAATCCACAACGTTACAAGAGCTAAGAGAAGTCTTTTCAAAATGTACTTCAATGTCTTTGTATCCACAATATTTTCCCACCTTCTATCTAAAAAATAATACGCTTATTTTATCACATAAATAGTACACAAATTTTAAACCAAAACACGCAAAAAAGCAATCAATATAGACAAAAAAAGACACCACTTGTAAGTGATGTCTTTCTCTTTTTTATTTATTTAAGTTTACTCAGCCTGCCATTTCGCGATTTCTTCCGGAGTTCCATGAACATAATGGGTTCCCTCAATATGAGTTAAAGTTCCCTTATCATAGTCGATTCCGCTGGTAGCATAATCATAAGCTACCGCAGTACGAACCTTCTCTGTTCTTGGGTTCGGACTAGGAATTGCAGAAAGAAGGCTTCTGGTATATGGATGAATTGGATTTGCAAAAATCTCATCCGTAGTTCCTGTTTCAAGCATACGACCGAGATGAAGAACACCAATACGGTCGGAAATATACTTAACCATGGAAAGGTCATGGGCGATGAACAGGTATGCAGAGCCAGTCTCTTCCTGAATATCCTTCATCAGGTTTACTACCTGAGCCTGAATGGAAACGTCAAGAGCGGAAATACATTCATCGGCAATAATTAAATCCGGGTTCATGATCAGGGCTCTTGCGATACCAACTCTCTGTCTCTGGCCACCGGAGAACTGATATGGATACCGGTCATAATGCTCTTTTGCCAGACCAACCTTCGCTAAAATATTATCAATATGCTGTTTTCTTTCTTCTTTCGAAGCATAGCTGTGATGAATATCCAGACCTTCTCCGATAATGTCACCGATTTTCTTTCTAGGATTCAGGGATGCCATAGGGTCCTGGAAAATCATCTGCATTTTTGTACGGAGTTCGGTTCTTGCTTCTTTATTTAATTTTCCGGAAATATCAATTCCGTTAAAAATAATTTTGCCGTCGGTAGGATCATATAAACGGATGATTCCACGTCCAATGGTTGTTTTACCGGAGCCGGATTCTCCAACCAGGCCGTAGGTCTCGCCCGGATAGATTTCAAAACTAACATCATCAACTGCCTTAACAGTAAACTTTGAACTCATTTTGAAATACTGTTTCATATGTTCAACTTTTAAAATCGGCTCTGCATCATAATTCGCTGCCATCTGCATTCGCCTCCTTTAACATACGGTCAATTCTCTTCCTTAACTCTTCCGGCATTTCAATCTTCGGAGCTCTAGGATCTAACAGCCACGTAGCTGCGTAATGGGTTTCCGATACTTTGAACATTGGTGGTTCAGCCAGTTTATCAATCTTCAGAGCATACTGGTTACGAGGAGCAAAAGCATCACCGGTAACCTCATGCAGAAGGTTTGGAGGCGAACCAGGAATGGTATAAAGTCTTGCATCGTCTGTATCCAGGTCAGGCATAGCGGAAAGAAGACCCCATGTATATGGGTGTTTTGGATCATAGAAGATTTCTTCGATGTTTCCGACTTCTACAATTTTACCTGCATACATAACGTTTACATAATCCGCAACTTTCGCAACAACGCCTAAGTCATGGGTAATGTAAATAACGGAAATACCACGTTCCTTCTGAAGCTTTTTAATAAGCTCCAGAATCTTCGCCTGGATAGTAACGTCCAGAGCGGTTGTAGGCTCATCACAGATCAGCAGTTCCGGATTACAGGAAATTGCGATTGCGATAACGACACGCTGTCTCATACCACCGGAAAGCTGGTGAGGATACTGTTTCATTCTCTTTTCCGGATTGGTAATACCTACTTCCGTAAGAAGCTCGATGGCACGTTTGTTTGCATCTGCAGCATTCATGTTCATATGCATCTTCATGCCTTCCGTAAGCTGCTTACCGATCGTCATGGTCGGGTCCAGACTGGTCATAGGATCCTGGAAAACCATGGCAATATGTTTGCCGTTAATGTTCTTACGGATCCATTTTGTATCTTGCTTTAAAATATCTACAGTAGTAAGTTCATTGAACTCGTTGTAGTAAGTGTATTCGATTTCACCGGAATTAATGATGGCGTTTCCTGCAAGGATACCCATAACGGTCTTCATAACTACGGATTTACCGGAGCCAGATTCACCAACG
This sequence comes from Lachnospiraceae bacterium, assembly GCA_045640945.1. Classification (GTDB taxonomy): domain Bacteria; phylum Bacillota; class Clostridia; order Lachnospirales; family Lachnospiraceae; genus RGIG5612. Next base: position 8,463 of record JAZUGA010000170.1, read on the forward strand.
ACTGCTACGGTTTCGCCACGTTCCAGGTCGATGTTTACACCACGGATTGCATGTACCATACCTGCATTTGTCTTGAAGGTAAGGTCTAAGTTTTTTATGTTAAGAATCTTATCTGCCACTTAAACCCCTCCTTTACATATCTTCAATTCTAGGAGCCAGCGCTTCACGAACGCCGTCACCTACGAAGTTGAATGCAAGCATCAACAGAGCCAGAACGATAATAGGTGGTAAAATCTGATATGGCAAAGTTGTAATGTTTGTAAATCCGTCGGAAATCAGGGAACCGATAGAACACTGTGGAAGTACAATACCTACACCTACGAAGCTTAAGAAAGCCTCAGTGAAGATAGCGGTAGGAATTGAGAACATGATCTGTGTAATGATCGGTCCAATTGTATTTGGAAGTACATCCTTGAAAATGATGGTAAAGTTGCTGGCACCTAAAGTTCTGCTGGCCATGATGTACTCCTGCTCTTTAATCTTCAGCATTTCAGCACGGGCAATCTTACTCATGCTGATCCACTCTGTTAAGAGCAATGCTACGATAACGAGCCAGATACCTTTTGTCATGAAAGTTGCCAATACACCAACAATAACCAGTCGAGGTACACTGTTGGCGACTTCGACGAACCTTTGCATGATAACGTCCGCGGCCCCTCCAAAGAAGCCGGATATCAAGCCGAAACTCATACCGATGATCATGTCGATGATGATGGTTACGAACGCAATCAGCAGGGATACACGTGCTCCATACCATACACGGGTCCAAAGATCACGGCCCATCGTGTCGGTACCAAACAGGAAAGTGCTGTCGCCGAATTCATCGTCATACTCTTCACCAGTGAAAAGCTTATGGAGTCCCGGAGCTCTAGGCGGAAGGCTCTTTGCCAGAACCTTTTTGCCGGAATCATTTGTGACTTTAATAACTTCTGCATAACCATGTCCGGAAAGACTTGGTCCAACAGCTGCAAGGATAATGATAAGAACAATAATAACAAGACCGATAACGGCTCTTACGTTTTTGAAGAATCTGGTAAATACACCTTTCCAGAAACCTTGAGAAGCATAGTTTCTATCAGTTGTAATATCCTGATCCACAGCAAGAACAAAGTCTTCGTCCTTTGGAACATAAGCCTCTACAGCTGCACCATTATTAAGGGATGCGTTCAATTTCTTTTTCTTCATTTTCCTCATCCCTCCTTACTGCTTGATACACGGATTCGCGGATCCAGCAAACCATAGGCGATATCCAATACCAACATGATGATAATGTACAGGGCCGAATATAAAATACCCAAAGCCAGTACGTAGTTGTAGTCAACGCCTTCACCTGTAATGGAATCAACCATTAATTTTCCGATACCGTTAATACCGTAAATTTTTTCAACAACCAATGCACCGGTTAAAAGGTCTACGATCAACGGTGCAATAACTGTAACGATAGGGATTAATGCGTTTCGCAGAATATGTTTTGTAACAAGCTGTGTACCATACATGCCCTTGGATGAGGCAAGCAAGACATAATCACTATCCATTACTTCAACCATTTCATTTCGTGTAAATCTGGC
>JAZUGA010000171.1:0-3657 GCA_045640945.1 Lachnospiraceae bacterium
CTGTGCAGCCCCAGGAGCCAAAGACGGACTGTTAGAATACTTGGCTATGACGGAAAGCTCCAGAGGAAAGGGAAAAGGCAGCGCCTTCTTAAAGGAATTGGCTAAAATCAAAACCGGATGGAATGCCATTATTTTGGAAACGGAAGATGCGGATTTTGCGGAAACGGAAGCAGAAATCGCTGAGCGGACCCGTAGGGACCGGTTTTATGAAAAGGCGGGAGTGAAACTATCGTCCTTTCGTTCGGAAGTTTTCGAAGTCAAGTACAGACTTTGGTACTTGCAATTGTGTAATATAGCTTCAGAACAGGAATACGGCGAGGAATATGTAAAAACCTACCGCTATATTTTTGAACGCATGAACCAGAAGGACAAGTTCCTTATGTATGATAAAGGGAACGAAAATTTTGAAACCATTAGAATGTAATTAGAGGGAGTAATATGAAATTATTACACACATCTGACTGGCATTTAGGAGCTGCCGACGGCGACCGTAGCCTGAAGGAAGACCAGAAATTTTTTATTGATGAAATATGCAGGATTGTAGAAGAAGAAAAGGTGGAAGCAGTACTGATTGCAGGTGATGTTTACGACCGTTCCGTTTCTTCTGCGGATGCAATTAAGCTTTATGATTATGCCATGACTCGTCTCTGTAGAGACTTAGGGGCAAAAGTTTTGATTATCGCAGGAAACCACGACAGTGCAGAACGCCTTTCCAGCTGCAGTGATTTGCTTTCTGCTGCAGGTCTTTATATAGCCGGAAGCCTGAGTGAAAAAGTGGAAAAGGTTTCCCTGGAAGATACGGATGTTTATCTTTTGCCATGGATTACGGAAGAACGAGTAAAAAGCGTATTCCCGGACCAAAAAGAAAATATCCAGTCTTTGGAAGATGCTTATAGAGTTGTATTAGATTTTATTCGAACGACCTTTGATAAAGACAAGAAGCATATCATTCTTTCGCATGCTTTTATTACGGATTCGGAAACTTCTACGAGCGACCGAGCTGCAGAAATTGGGTTTGCAGCCCAAGTAAGTGCAGAGGTGTTTGATGGATTTGATTATGTGGCTTTAGGTCACATCCATAAGCCACAGGACGTTTCGAAGACCGTCCGTTATTCCGGAACGCCAATGCCGTATTCCTTTGGAAAAGAAGAAACTCAGGAAAAGAGCATAACCATTATTGATACCACGGATATGAGCAGGACTATTGTTCCACTGAACTTGCTTCATAAGAGGACGACATTTACCGGTGAGTTGGATTGTCTGCTTCACCCAACTTGTGAAGACGATATCCGGGAAGGGTATGTAAGGCTTCAGGTAACGGATAATTATGTCGGATTGGAGGTTTTATCTGAACTCCGTCGTGTATATCCGAATCTTTTAGAGGCTTCCGGTAAGACTTTTGAAGGGGAAAATGCTACCGTAACCCTCTCGATAGAGGAATTGGAAAAACTGGAAGAAGATCCAGTAGAAGTTTTTAAATATTTTTGCAGAGAAGAAGTTGGAGAAGAAGCATCGGATCATCTGATTGAATTGTTCGCCCAGGCGGTAAAAGCAACCGAGGAGGCAGAAGTATGAAACCTTTAAGATTGGAATTACAGGCCTTTGGTCCTTTTGTAGAAAAACAGGTTGTGGATTTTGAAAAGTTGTCAGAAAAAGGTATGTTCCTCATAAAGGGGAAAACTGGCAGTGGAAAAACCACGATTTTTGACGCTATGACTTTTGCCCTTTATGGTGGAGGCAGCGGAGAAAACGACAAATTAAAATCCGGACGGAATGATTTAACCGAATGGCGGTGTATACAGGCGGACAGGAATTTGGACACCATAGTTTCTTTCACTTTTTCTGTACGGGAACGGAAATACGTTTTTACGAGGAGCCTGATTCAGAAAACAAAAAACTTAAGCGAAAAATATGAAGCAGGGGAAATGGAGGAAGACGGAAATATCATACCGTTTTTTGACAATCCAAAGAAGGCAGACCTTAACAAAAAGGCAGAGGAACTGGTGGGACTGACCAAGGAACAATTCCGTCAGGTTGTATTATTGCCACAGGGCCAGTTTGAACGGTTTCTGACGGCTTCTTCCAACGAAAAGGAGGAAATCCTTCAGAAGATTTTTGGCTCCGGCCAGTGGACGAAATATGCATGGAAGTTCTTTAATGACGCCAATGCAAGAAAGAATGCTTTAGACGAAGAAAAGAAGGAAATCGATAATTCTTTGGCTGAGGAAGATGTGTTCTGTCTGGAAGAACTGGAAGAAAAAATTCAGTTATTAAAAGACTCGAAAAAAGAATTAATTCGTAATCATCAGAAATTTGATGGAGAAGGAAAACAGAAAAAGCTGGATGAGGACATAAAACTGTCGGAAGGATTTAAGCCCCTTCATGAGGCAGAAAAGACCTTAAGTAATCTGCAGGCGGAAAAGGATTCCTATGCGGAAAAACAGAGAGAATATGAGCAGGCGGAAAAAGCGGAAGCTTTACGGGAGCCTATCCGTCATTTTGAAAATGCTTGTACAGAACAAACCTTAAGGAACAAAGAATTATCTGATATAGAAAACGGTCTGCAGGAAGCGGAAGAATCCGTAGAGTCTACTCGCATAGCGAAGGAAGAACATGAAAAAAATTCTCCAATTCCGGAATTAACCAAGACGTTAGGAACCTATGAAAGCAAGAAAGGGGCTTACCAAGAGGTTGCTAGCTTGAAAACAGCAGCGAAAACAGCAGCAACGGAATTAAAGACTGCGCAGAATAATTTAAAGAAAGCAACCGATTCGTTAAAAGATGCGACAGATACGGCAAAAAAAGCGAAGAAGGACTTTGATGAAGCCGAAGATTTGGCAAAAGAGTATCGGGACAGATATTATGCCGGAATTTATGGGGAAATTGCCAGAACCTTAGAGGAAGGGGAAAAATGTCCGGTATGTGGCAGCTGCGACCATCCAGAACCTGCTCAGAAAAGTCCAGACAGTGTCAGCAAAGAGGATGTGGAGGAAAAAGAGGCTGCTAGCGAGCTGAAAAAAAATCTTTGGAGTGAGGCAGAGATAGTACGAGAACAGGCAGAACAGGAAAAAAATCAAAAGCAGACGGAATATAATGAAAAGGAAGGCTTGAAGACGGCTGCGGATGCGAAGCTGGAAGCTGCAGAAAAGAATCTGATTGAAGGAATTACAGATTCGAAAGCCTTGACGAAAAAAATAACAGATCTTCAAACGGAAATTCAAAACTACAAGGAAGAAACAGAAAACCTGGAAACTTCTTATTCACGGGCAGTAAAGACTCTGAATGAATTAAAGGGAAAAATTGATTCTGCAAAGAAAGAAAAAGAAAGAGCCGATTCGGATTATGAAAAAGCAGATGGCATTTTGAAAAAAGCTTTAAAAGAAAAAGGCTATGCGGACTTTGAAAGCGTAAAAGCTTTGATGAAAGAAGATTCTGAGCGGAAGCAACTTCATGAAGAACTTGTAAGCTATAAGACCGCCTGCGAAGTAGCAGAAGGCAATCTGGAAAAACTGCAGAAGGAACTGGAAGGAAAAAAGGAACCGGATAGATCTCTGTTTGAGGAACGGAAAGAAGAAATCGAAGCAGAAAAGGTTTCATTTGCAGAAAATAATGCAAACTGCGAACAGGAAATCAAACGACTTACGGGAAAATACAGAG
>JAZUGA010000172.1:0-5372 GCA_045640945.1 Lachnospiraceae bacterium
GCAGTTGCTCTTGCAGCTTTAAGAACACTGGAACCTCATCCGGAATTACCAGACAAGCTTCAGGCAAACGCAGCACGCTTCCGTAAAGAGCTGATCGAAAGAGAAGTAGCCATTATCGAAGCCCCTACTCCGATCGTACCAATTTACACTTATTCTCCAGAAAACACACTTTTGAAACAAAAGGAGATGTATGATGAGGGAGTATACGTTAACTCTGTACTGCCACCAGCATGTGCACCGGGCGAATGTCTGCTCCGTACGACTCTGATGGCAAGCCATACCGATGCTCTGATTGACGAGGCAGCAGATATTATCGCAAAAGTTATGCATCAGGATGATTCCGCAACTTTAGAGCAGTTGAAATTAATGTAATTATAGTTTTTGTTTTGGATTTGAAGGGAAAGCTATGTCAAAGATTGCTATTGTTACGGGAGGGTCCTCCGGCATTGGTTTAAATGTTGCAATGAGCCTGAAGAACGCCGGCTGCACCGTATATGAGCTGAGTCGCAGGAACGTGGCAAACTCACCGTTCCATCACATCGGAACGGACGTTACGGATGAAGCAGCAGTTCAGGCTGCTGTACAACAGGTTCTGGATAAAGAAGAGAAAATCGATATTTTAGTAAACTGCGCCGGCTTCGGCATCAGTGGTGCAGCAGAGTTTACGGAACTGGCAGATGCAAAGCGTCAGCTGGATGTAAACTTTTTCGGAATGGTAAATGTGACCAAAGCGGTCTTGACTCCTATGCGGAAAGCTGGGGGCGGAAGAATCGTCAATATCAGCAGCGTTGCTGCTCCGATTCCGATTCCGTTCCAGACCTTTTATTCTGCCAGCAAGGCGGCAATCAACGCCTATACCTGCGCTGTTGCCAACGAGGTAGCTCCTTACGGAATTACCATGTGTGCGATCCAGCCGGGTGATATTTCCTCCGGATTTACGGATGCGAGAAAGAAATCCATTGCAGGCGATGCAGAATACGGCGGAAGAATCAGCCGCAGTGTCGAGGTCATGGAAAAGGATGAACGAGGCGGAATGAAGCCTGCAGTGGCAGCAGCTTACATTACAAAAATCGCCTTAAAGAAAAAAGTAAAACCTTTATACGCAATCGGCTTCTCCTACAAAGCCTTCTGCGTAATTATGAAAATATTACCAATCGGTCTTTCCAATAAGATGATCGGAATGATTTATGCTAAATAGTAAAAAAGTTGAGACCATGTCCAAGGTTGCTCTGTATGAGCATGGTGAGGGCAAGGAAACCTTAAAACTGAATAAATACTATAAAAAAGATTATGCGTCGGCAAAGCTTTTAAGCAGTCTGCCTTTGGGCATTATTACGGCGATTCTGATTACGGCCCTGATATTCGTAATCAACATGGACTGGCCGATGCAGCTTTACCGCTCCATTGGCGGAACTATGGCCATCCTTTTGTATGGCGTCTGTTTTGTGGTATTTGTCGTTGCGTATTGTTTCTTTTCTGCGTTTATGTACAACCGGAAATATGAAGCTTACCGCGGAAACTTAAGAGTTTACGGTCTGAACTTGCGGAGACTGGAAAAGATTTACGAAGAAGAACAGGCAACAACCCCGAAGAATGAATAAACTGGTAGATTTCAGAAATAAAATAGAGAGTTTCTATTGGAAACACAGCAAGGTGCTGGGTTATGTAGTAAGGCTGATTATTACTTTTCTATGCCTTATGCTGATCCGGGAAAGCATCAACTTCAGCCCGTTCCTGTCCAATATCTGGACGGTGCTGGTTATTTCCGTTGTTGGGGGATTTATTCCGATCCGGTTCCTGATGATTTTGGTCTTAGGCTATATGACGGCTCAGGTTTATGTATTGTCCATAGCCCTTGGCATCACCATATCGGTCGTCATGATCATTATGTACATGCTGTTTTTCCGGTTTGCGCCACACTACGGTTCCGCTTTCGTGCTGATGCCGATCATGTTCTTCATCCGAATCCCGGCATTCATGGCAATGATTCTGGCACTGGTTGCTCCGGCTTTATCGGTTATTACCGTAATGTTTGGAACGATTCTGTACTATCTGATTCATTTCCTGGACGTTAACGCAGCGACCTTTGCATCCGCTACCGGTAATCTGGAATTTACGAAAGTTGAACTCCTGATTGAAGGCGTGCTGGGAAATAAAGACTTTCTGGTTACCATGGGCACTTTATTCGCCGTATTTATGATCGTTCATTTCATAAAACGGATCAGCTACCGTTATTCTATTGAAATCGCTGTAGCAATCGGAACCGGCTTTTTCATCATTCTTATGCTGGGAAGCGCCCTGATATTTAATACATTAACGACAACAAGACTGATGACCTATTGTATCGGCGGATTAATTTCCGGAGGCCTTACAATTCTGGTAAACAATGTATGGCATCCTCTGGATTATTCCAGAACGGAATACGTGGAGTTCGAAGACGACGAATATACCTACTATGTCCGTGCGGTGCCGAAGGCAACTTTCGAAAGAGAAAAAGTACAAGTTAAAAGAATTAACAAGAGGAAGACGCTTTGAGTTTTTGGGAAAACATCGTTTCATATTTCCATAAGTATTTTTCATTGACCACCATCACCGTAATTGATGTGATCGAAATCATTATCATTTCCATCCTTTTCTATTACCTGATGAGCTGGTTCAAGAAAACCAGTGCATGGACACTGTTCAAAGGTATTGTAACTATATTGATCGTAGTTTTATTAGCGGCAATATTTAATTTCAATACCATTCTTTGGATTGCGTCAAAGACCTTAAGCGTTGGCGTTATTGCGCTGATCATTATCTTCCAGCCGGAGCTTCGAAGAGCTTTGGAACAGCTGGGCAAGCGAAGCATTTTCCATGGGCTGTTAAGCGGCTCTGCGGCGAAAAAGCAGCTGTTCTCCGAAAAGACCTTAGGAGAAACCTTAGAAGCAGTTGCAGACCTTTCCAGAAACCGTACCGGTGCCTTGATCTGCTTTGAAACGGAAGTCGGACTGGATGAATATGTACATACCGGAATTGAGCTGGACAGCGTCGTATCCAGCCAGTTGCTTGAAAATATATTTGAGGACAAGACTCCTCTTCATGATGGTGCAGTTATTATCCGCGACGACCGTATTGTAGCAGCTACCTGCTACCTTCCGATGTCAAAGAGCACCGCAATCAATAAGAAGTATGGAACCCGTCACCGCGCAGGCTTAGGACTGAGCGAAGTTACGGATGCCTTTACAATTATCGTATCGGAAGAAACCGGTCATATTTCTCTGGCGGTTGGCGGAGAATTAATTGAAAACGTTGATTTCGGCGAACTGAAAAAACGTTTAGTTGATGTACAGGCGATTAAGACCAAAACCGGCCTGATCCAGAAAATGAAGAAGGGAGGAGAAGATAATGGCCAAAATTAAAGAGTTCTTCAAAAAATGGGTCTTAAATAATATCGGTTATAAAATTCTGGCTGTAGTTTTCGCTTTCGTTCTTTGGCTGGTAATTTTAAATACGACCGACCAAACCATGACCAGAACCATTTCCAATATACCGGTTATGATTCTGAATGAGCAGATGGTTATGGACGGAACACATGTGTATACTATTGAGTCCGGTGATACGGCGACGGTTGTTGTCTCCGGAAAGAGAAGTATCATCAATAATTTAAATGCTTCGGACTTCCTGGCAGTGGCAGACTTCTCTGAGCTGTCCATTACCAACGCGGTACCGATAAAAATTGAAATTTCCGGAGAGAAGGTCCGTTACAGCAGCTCGGTAACCATTACCCAGAAGACCATGAGCATGGTCATCAATCTGGAAGACATGAAAGAAAAGACCTTCGATGTCCAGACTGCTTTTACGGGAACGGCACCAGAAGATCTGCTGATCGAAGACGCATCTACCATACCGGCTATGGTTACCTTAAGAGCTCCGGAATCCGTAATGGAGAAGATCACCAGTATTCAGGCGGTTCTGGATTATTCGGTAATTACCGGAGACGGAATATATGAAGTGGCTCCGATACTGATCGATTACTCCGGTAAGATTGTGGATCAGAATGCAGACATTTACTTAGATTACAAGACCGTTGGCGTCAGCGTTGTAACGAAAGCGCTGAAGCTTCTTCCGATTTCCATAACTCCGGAAGGAACGCCGGATCTGAACTCCACCTTTAACGGCGTTTCCTATTCGAAGAACGGTGTTTCTGTAAAAGGAAATAAAGAACTGCTGGATGCTCTTTCTTCTATTGAATTACCGTCCTCTCTTTTAAATATTGAAGGAGCAAAGGAAGACGTGAAGATTACCGTTGATATCAGCCAGTATCTGCCGGAGGGCGTTGCAGTATCTGGGGATAATAATATGGTTACCATAGTTGCTTCTATTACTCCGGGAAAACCGGTAGATCCGGAACCGGAAACAGAGACGGAAACAGAAACGGACCCAATGGATGTATTAAATTAACAATGAAATAATAATCGGTCGGATATTATCCGGCCGATTAAAGACTAGGGGATAATATGAAAATTTTAGTAACCGGCGGCGCCGGATATATTGGAAGCCATACCGTATTAGAACTGCTGAATGCAGGCTATGAAGTTGCTGTAGTAGACAATCTGTATAATTCTTCCGAAAAGTCTTTGGAACGAGTAGCAGAAATCACAGGAAAGAAAGCAGCTTTTTATGAAGCGGATGTAAGAGACGATAAAGCCCTGGAGAAAATCTTCGAAGCAGAAAAACCAGAGGCAGTGATTCATTTTGCCGGACTGAAGGCGGTCGGCGAATCCGAAGCAGAGCCGATGAAATACTTCGATAATAATGTTGGCGGAGCCCTTACTTTGATTCATGTAATGAAAAAATATGGCTGCAAGAACATCGTATTTTCTTCTTCTGCCTGTGTTTATGGCCAGCCGGAAACCAATCCGGTAAAAGAGGATTTTCCGACGATGGCTGCAAATCCGTATGGCAGAACGAAATTAATGATAGAAAACATCCTGAAGGATGTATATAAATCGGATAATTCCTGGAATATCATTCTTTTACGATACTTTAATCCGATCGGTGCTCATGAAAGCGGTGAGATTGGCGAAGATCCTTCTGGAATTCCAAACAATCTTCTTCCTTATATAGCAAGAGTAGCGGTAGGCAAGCTGGAGAAGATTAATGTATTCGGTAATGACTATGATACTCCGGACGGCACCGGCGTAAGAGATTATCTTCACGTTGTGGATCTGGCGAAGGGCCATATTAAAGCCATCGAGAAAATTGAAAAGGAATCGGACACGGGCTTAAAGACCTACAATCTGGGAACAGGAATCGGCTACAGCGTATTAGACATTATTCAGGCTTTCAGCCAGGCTTGCGGAAAAGATCTTCCTTATGTAATTGGACCA
>JAZUGA010000173.1:0-37930 GCA_045640945.1 Lachnospiraceae bacterium
ATAATACCGCTGCGTTCCCGGATATAATTAAAGAGAGCATCTTCCACTTCATCACCGAAGTATACAACTACTTGATTTCCACCTTTTCTGGTGATACGGATTCCATGATTTTTAAAATCTACGTCATTGATATCCAATCCAACACATTCCGATACACGGATTCCAGTGCCTAACAGTAAAGTTACAATAGCTAAATCACGGACTTTCGTCTTATCATGGAAATTCTGTTCCTGTTTTGTCAGATTTTTGCCATTTTCAACAACATCCAGTAAATCTTCCACCTCATCTTTATCCAAACGGACAATTTCTTTATCATGAAGCTTTGGCATTTGAATAATCTGTGCAGGATTATTCTTAATCATTTCCATACGATAAAAATAATTGTACATGGAACGAAGAGAGGAGAGCTTTCTCATAAGCCCACGCTCAGAGTTCGTGCATTCAACATCATCGTCATTATTGTAAACTTTCAGATAATCCATATAATCCTGAATGATTGAAGGAGTAATTTTATCCAAAATATTAATACGATATTCCGTAATTTCCTTATCTCCACCGAGACCAGTCTCATTTTTTATGTATGTAAAGAAGACTTTCAGGTCAAAAGCATAGGCCATTCTGGTTCTTGCTGAAGTAGTAGGCTCAATTCCACGGAAAAAAGTAGATGCAAACGCAGGTAATTCCTTGCATTTTTCTCTTAATTTTAAGTCCGTATCTATTTTGAACTGGTCATGATAGCTTCTGTTTGCCATATTCTCACCTTTATTATCGTAATATTTGCTTAATAAGTATGTAACAGTTAACAGTTTTGTAATTATTTTGAAATATCTGGCTTTTTATAGGACGGAACTGACTCTAAAATCGCCTTAAACATCCGATCTTTAGCGCCAGGATGATCACGATTCAACTGATTTGCCAGTTCTTTTGCATATTGACGTTTGGTTTCGCCATCAACAGGGCATGGATTTTTAAGTACAGGAATGTCATATTTATTGGCAAAACCGATAATATCGGCTTCTTCCACATACATCAAAGGACGAATCAGCGTTAAGTCCATCCGGTCCAGATAAGTTTCAGGAGAAAAAGAGTAGAATCGACCTTCAAAAATCAAAGAGAGAAGCATGGTATCTACAATATCGTCTTTATGATGTCCAAAAGCCGTTTTATTGCATCCATGTTCCTTTGCAAGGGAATTTAACGCCCCTTTTCTCATTTTTGCGCATAAAGAACATGGATTTTTCTCTTTTCGTTCATCAAAAACGATAGAGGAGATGTCTGTATGTGCTACATAATATGGAACCTCTAAATTCCGGCAAAATTCCTCTATTTTCTCAAAATCAATATTTCCGAAGCCCAGATCCACACTGATCGCTTCAATTTCATATTTTTTTGGATAAAATCTCTGTAATTCTTTCATACAACAAAGAAGCGCCAGAGAATCTTTTCCCCCGGAAACTCCTATGGCAATTCTGTCACCATCTTCAATCATGGAATAATCATCCAGAGCTCGTCTTGCGTAACTCATCAGCTGCTGAAGTTTCATTTTTTATCTCATTTCTTCTGGGAGCAGTGCGCCGAAATTTGCTTCGGATCTTGCCGCTCATATTTTTATGTCTGAATTTGTCTATTCAGAACTTGTCTTCAAAGAATACTTTAACGACATCATTATATATCAAATAAGAGAGGTTTGCAAGAAGAAAAAAATTGCTGAAACGCTGTATTTTACAGGGTTTTCAGCAATTGATTGAAATATTCCGGCCGTTCGGCTTCGAATTCCATATATTCATTTGTTGTCGGATGAACAAATCCTAGAATTTTTGCATGAAGCGTTTGTCCTTGAAGTTCTTCGCCGTTTAATTTGTATTCTGCAAGTTTTCCGCCATAAGTTATGTCTCCCAAAACCGGATGGCCCTTACTGGACATATGCACACGGATCTGATGAGTTCTTCCGGTTTCCAACACGCATTCGATTAAGGAAGTTTTATTGAATTCCTGCAGCACTTTATAATGCGTTACAGCAGGTTTTCCATTTGGCGTAATTGCCATTAACTTTCGGTCATTAGGTTTTCGTCCAATATTACCAGAAATGATACCTTCCGGTTCTTTGAACTTTCCAACGACGATTGCTTCGTATTTTCGCGTTATAGAATGTTCTTTTAGCTGCTCAGCGAGTTTTCTGTGGGCAAAATCGTTTTTAGCGCAAATGATTACGCCTGTTGTGTCCATATCGATTCTATGGACGATTCCAGGCCTTAAAACGCCATTTATGCCAGACAGATCCTTACAATGATACAATAAAGCATTTACAATGGTTCCGCTGTAATGCCCAGGCGCCGGATGAACAACCATACCTTTCGGTTTATTGATTAAAATTACATCTTCATCTTCATAAAGAATGTCTAACGGGATATTTTCCGGTTTAATTTCTAATTCGACCGTTTCCGGAACATCAAAACAAATTACATCGTCCAGACGGACTTTGTAATTGGATTTACAGATTTTATCGTTAACAAATAAACATCCGTCTTTAATTAATTTCTGAATGTAACTTCTGGAAAACTCTTCGGATTGTTCCGCAAGGAATTTATCAATTCTCAGACCTTCATATTCATCTTGTACATTGTATACAATCTTACCCATCCTTATTTTTCCTTTTTTGACGAAAAAACATTAAAATTCGGATCCTCTTTGTATACAAAAAGGAAGAAAATTACAAGGAAAATTGCGCTGCAGGTAACGCAAATATCTGCGAAATTGAATATTGGAAAGTTAATAAATTTGAAATATATGAAATCAACGACGTAATTATGTGCAATTCTGTCAATGAAATTGCCGATTGCACCTGCTCCTAAGATTGCAAGCGTATAATTTAAGATAATTCCGCTGTTAAAAGTCTTTATTTTGAATAAAGAACCGTCTAATTCGGAATATGTGTCCAAACGATTCCGGACTCTTAAACAGATAAATACAACAATTGCTAATACAAAAACGGTAATAATGTAAAAGAGAATCTGCTTATTTTTCATAAATCCGAAGGCAGCTCCGTTATTTTCCAGGTAACGGAAAACGATTGCATCCTTAATAAACGGAACCTCCGGCTGTCCTTTTAAAGTCTGAACAACCCAAAGTTTCGTTAATTGATCAACGGCAATTAAAACAAGAAATAATACAATCTGGATAATGGAATGCTTTCGAATCTTCTGTTTATAATCCATTTTAATAATAAGCTCTCTACTCTTCTGTTTTTCTCTTATAAAAATTTAGCTGCCTGTCGTTTCCGATAGGCAGCTAATAAATGAAAATCTAATTTCTTACAGTAATGGTGATTTGAATCCTGAAATATCAAAAGAACTGTCTTCGCCACCAAAAAGATCCTGGAAATCACCGGAAATATCGATAGAATCCGGAGTTGCAATAAAGATGTAATTTGAAACCTTCTGAAGGTTTCCATCGATTGCGTAGCAAGATCCACAGATAAAGTCGATAATTCTCTGTGAAATTTCAACATGAAGTCCTTCAAAGTTAATAATTACAGCTTTTCCCTGTAATAAGGTTTCTGTAATTTCACGTGAGTCTTCGATTGATGAAGGTTTAAATACACATACTTCATGCTGGCTCAGTTTGTTACTATTATTTGTACGAGGAGCAACCGGTTTAACTGGCTTTGGAGCAGCTTTTGCAGCTTTGTCTTCGAAGAACATTCCTGGTTTTTTCTTTGGAGCTGGCTCTTCAAACTCTTCCTCTTCATAGAAGTCATCGTCTTCTACAAAATCGTCTTCATATTCATATTCCTCGTCGTAATCTTCGTCTTCGTCTTTGATGTTAAAAGCTCCTAAAAACTTATCACTGAATTTTCCCATGATAACTCCTTTATTTATTAAATGTTATAATTTCTTGCGCCAAAAATACTAGTTCCTACACGGACGATATTCGCGCCCTCATTTATGGCCACAATAAAATCTCCACTCATACCCATTGAGAGGAAATCCATAGAAATATTATCTATGTTTCGCCTTTCAATGTCAATAGATAATTCCTTTAAAGCGGCAAAGTAACCCCTTACATCTTCTGGGTCATCGGTCTGTGGTGCAATGGTCATTAAGCCTTTTATTTTAATGTTTTTCAGTTTTGAAACAGCCTCTATCAGACGAATAGCCTCTTCTCTATCTGTACCAAATTTCGATTCTTCACCAGAAATATTGACCTCAACCAAAATAGAGGTAACTACGCCTGCTTTTTTTGATTCTTTATCAATTTCTTCCGCCAGTCTTAAGGAATCTACAGAGTGAATCAGATAGGTTTTTCCGATAATCTGTTTTACCTTATTTCTTTGTAAATGACCAATTAAATGCCAACGGATATCCGCCGGAAGAACATCGATTTTCGTCATTAATTCCTGGACTTTGTTTTCTCCAAAATCACGGATTCCAGCATCATAAGCCTCCTGAATATCTTCTGCAGGATGGGTCTTACTAACAGCTACTAAAGTTACTTTCTGGCCGTATTTGCTGTTATTTTCCGCTTCTTCAATTTGTTTTTGTACTTTTTCTAAATTTTCTTTAATTCCACTCATCGGTTTACAACGTCGTTTTCTTCAACTTTTGATGCATCTTTTACAATCTGATCAAATAAATTAATCTGGCTCTTTGAGGAGTCTACAATATAAAAGCTGTTATTTTCTCCAATAATATCTACATTCCGGAAAGTAGCATAGCCACCTCGGGAAATAAATACGCCCTGAAGGTTTTCTTTTGCGCCAACCTGATAACGGCTGTCGCTGTCATTTTTCACCAAAACATCGCCATCGGAGAATTCGTCCGTACTTACATAACAGAATTCATCTGTCCTCTTAACAATTACCGGATTAACGATATTTACGGAAGTAGAACCGTCTTCACGGATTACTTCTTTGTTAAAACCATACTCATTGGAATTTCCGCCCTGAGATAAATATTCTACAGGAATCATGTAATACTGTTTTTCGGTAATGGCAGTTTTGGGAACTTTAATACCTTCTTTCGTATCATCCAAAATTGTAATCTGGGTATATCGATCCGTAACATAACGGATCATATATTTATTCAACGTAAGAACACCGTATGTATTTCCAGCCTTCGTGAACATTTCAAAAGCAGCGTCAGCGATGATATTATCTTTCAAGAACTGTATTGTCAGATAATCGGTATCTGCAAAAACTGCAGGATCCGAAATCTGAAATACCAGATTCCATCGGTCGGAGGTAACTACTTTATAAACCGGACTTCCCTCTTCAATCAAATCATTGGATTTAATTATATTTTTCTCATAATTGGATTTGTTAAAATGGGAAGCTTCCACATTATCCGGTTTCAGTTCTTCGAGACCATCCGTATTATGAAGCATGATACCCGAAATATCCGAAGAAACGATTTTATAAGCATTATCATTCGATAAATCGGCATTAATACTGTCAAATACACTACTGTTGATCAGCTCTAAAATCTGGGATTCGACCTTGTATTTATAGCTGTAAACATCATAAAAATGGTCTTCCGTAAAAGCGGTGTCGAAATCATAGAGGCCAGAACGGATCTTGGATAAGTTGGTATCACTTAAAATAGACTGGTCCTTCGCAGCTCTTTCCAGCATAGAAGAAATTTGACCAGTACCATCTACAATATAAGTCTGCTGGCCAGTATGGATATTGGTAGCATCGCCAACAAAATAGTTAATATAACCAGAACCAGCTGAATTAATAATTTTTTCTTCTCTCAGGATTAACGCATTGTACTGACCTTCATAACGACTGGCCGTCTGACCAATAGAAGCCTCATAGATTGCCGTTCTTCCGTTAAAGAAATACACACAAAAAGTAACAACTAAATACAGGATGATAGCTATACAAACAATTATCCCAATATTTAGTTGCTTCTTGTTATTTTTTGATTTAGTTGTCTGTAATTTTTCTTTTGACATTTAAAGTGAAAGAACGATAAACTCCTTAAATCTTTCGGAAATTTCAGATTCATCCAAGGAAATGCTGACAATAAAATCTACACCAAGTTTTTTTGCCAGAATAATCATTTTATCAATAATATCGTTCACATCTGCTTCTTCTGCATTTGCAAGAGTCAGGAAACTGTCAAAATATACAGCCTCAATATCATTATTTCCGGAAATCAGTCCGCAAACAAATCCCATAAGAACTTCCAAATTAGAAACCGGATATTCCAGAACGTTGATTAAACGGATATTTCTATCTAATTCAAACATGTGCTTCGCATTTTTATCAAGATAAATTACTAATCCGTCAGAATTCTTAGCTTCTTCATTTGCATTATCTAACAGATATTTTGTTTTACCTTTTCCCTTTGCTCCAACTACAAGCTTGACCATATTTACATTACCTCCAAGTATTATTTATAAGCATTTCGCCAATCTAAATCGCCACGATTAATCGCCATAATAAGGATTTCCGCTGAAGCAACGTTGGTTGCCAGAGGAATATTATGCATATCACAAAGATCGTAAACACGGGCATAATCCAATTCATTCTGACGCATCTTAATCGGATCACGCAGGAATATAACTGCATCAATCTGGTTACATTCAATCTGGGCGCTCATCTGACGTCCGCCTCCTAAATGTCCAGCAAGGAATTTATGGATATTCAGATTCGTAACATCTTCAATAAGACGGCCTGTCGTGCCAGTTGCATACAGCTCGTGTTTACTTAAAATACCTTTATATGCAATGCAGAAATTCTGCATCAGTTCTTTTTTAGAATCATGTGCTATTAATCCAATGTTCATGCTTACATTTTACCAAAAATCAGTTATTTATCAATCCCGTTTCTTTAAAACTTGTGTATTTTCTGTCACCAATGATGATATGGTCCAAAAGCTGGATTCCAATCATTTCTCCGGCTTCTTCTACTCTCTTTGTTGACGCAATATCATTTTTGCTGGGCTTGATACTTCCACTGGGATGATTATGGACAAGAATAATGTTTACTGCATCATTATTCAGCGCCTCAATAAAGATTTCCCGAGGCGAAAACAATGCGGAATTTACCGTTCCCTGAGAAATAGTTACATCCTTAATCAGCTCACAGGCAGAATTTAGCATCAGTAAAATAACCATTTCTTTTTTGCAATGGCGCATCCGTTCCATATAGTATTGTGCGATGGATTCCGGGTCAGACATGAGAAGCATTTTTCTTCTGCTTGTATTGGAAATTCTCAGTGATAATTCGGCAACGGCCTTAATCTGTAAAGCTTTCACTGGGCCGATGCCGGAAATAGATAGCAGGTCCTTCATCTCCAGATACTGGATATTCAGTATATCCTGCTGGTTAATGTCTTCATAACCCAAAACATGTTCTGCAAGTTCTACGGAACGCTCTTCCTTGGTACCGGTTCTTAAAATAATCGCCAGTAACTCCGCGTCCGTAAGGGCTGCCGGACCAAATTTGAGGAATTTTTCATCAGGTCGGTTGTCCGGCTGTAATTCTTTGATTGTTAATTTATTCATAGTGCCTCCTTTTCGAAGGCACCCTCGTAACTATTGAATCTGTAAAACAGACTGTAATGCTTTCAATAAAGCATATTTTCCGTTTTCATAAGTTAAGCCGCCCTGGAAATATACGGTATAAGGCTCACGTAAAGGACCATCCGCAGAAAGTTCAATAGAAGATCCGTTCATGAAAGCTCCACTGGCCATAATTACTTTATCGCTGTAAGCAGGCATGTCCGCTGGAACTGGTCGAACATAGCTATCCACATAAGAAGCGGCCTGAATTGCTTCGCAGAATTTAATAACTTTATCCGCAGATAATAAATCGATCGCTTCTACGATGCAGTGATGCGTTTCTTTCGCCTTTGGAGAAGCGTTATATCCATATTCTTCAAAAATGGCAGCAGCAAAATGAGCATTTTTTAAAGCTTCACCTACAACCTTCGGTGCTATGGAAAGTCCCTGGAATAAAGCCTTTAAGGTTCCTAAAGAGCCACCAACTTCTTTACCTAATCCAGGCGCAGTCAGACGAAAGGAACATCTTTCAATAAGATCCGCTCTTCCAACAATATATCCGCCCATAGGGGCCAATCCACCGCCAGGATTTTTAATCAGAGAACCTACACAGATATCTGCACCAACATCCGTCGGCTCAATTTCTTCGACAAATTCCCCATAACAGTTATCTACAAAAACAATAATGTTCGGATTGATATTTTTAATAAATTCAACCGCTTCCTTCATTTGGTCGCAGCTGATAGTCGGACGGTTTACATATCCTTTTGAACGCTGGATATAGGCAATTTTTGTTTTTTCCGTAATTGCTTTTTTAATATTTTCATAGTCAAACTGGCTGTCATTGAGCAAAGGAACGATAGAATTTGTAATGCCATATTCTTTCAGGGAATTTGGACTATCGGTAATTCCAATGGATTGCTCCAGGCTGTCGTAAGGTTTTCCACTTAAGAATACAATATGGTCTCCAGGAAGAAGAATGGCTGATAAAGCCAAGAATAAAGCATGAGTTCCACAGGTAATCTGGGTACGGACAAGAGCATCTTCTGTATGGAAAATGTCGGCATAAACCTGTTCCAGTTTTTCACGTCCCATTTCATTATATCCATAACCGGAGCTGGCATTAAAGTCCGCTTCACACACACTGTTTTTCTGAAAAGCAGTCAGAACTTTATATTGATTTGCTTCAGAAATATCTTCAATGGACTTAAAAGTGTCTGCTAATTCTTTTTCTTTCTTTTCAGCAAGATTCAGTAAATTTTCTTCAATATCCGGATATCTAAACAATTTCTTTCTCCTTTAAAGTTAATAACATATGTTCCAGCAACTCTTCTTTTGAGGAAAAGTCTTCATAATTACACCAGATGGCATCTTTTTCTCTTTTAAACCAGGTAATCTGACGTTTTGCAAAATGACGGGTTCCCTGTTTAATCCGATCTATAGATTCCTCTAAGGAAATCTGACCATTCAAATAAAGGGCGACTTCTTTATATCCCAGTCCCTGCATGGAAACTAAATCCGGACTGTAGCCTTTATCTAACAAACCCTGTACTTCGGAAAGCAGGCCTCTTTCCACCATCAGATCCACCCTTTGATTAATCCGGTCGTAAATAACGTCTCTTTCCCGGTTTAATACGAAATAAGCATAATTATAAGGGGAAGTCTTCTGACGTTGTTCCTGGTTATGTTCCGAAATCTTTCCTCCTGTTATTTGATGAAAGACCAAGGCTCGGATAACCCTTTTGGTATTATTCGGATGAATTTCTTCCGCTGCTGCAGGATCAACTGCTTTCAGCATTCCATGAAGAACTTCTGGTCCATCTTTTTCCAGGATTTCTTCATAATTTTTGCGGAAGTCCGAATCGTCTTCTTCCTCGGTAAAATCTATATTGTAAAGTACTGCCTGAATATAAAAACCGGTGCCACCTACTAAAATCGGAACTTTATCTCTGCTTTGAATTTCGTTTATATATTTCTTTGCCTGATTTTTGAATTCATAAACATTGAATTCATCTGCTGGGTCGTATTCATCAATCAGATAATGTGGAACGCCATCCATTTCTTCTGCAGTAATTTTTGCCGTTCCCACATCCATGCCTTTATAGACCTGCATGGAATCCGCACTGATGATTTCACCATTTATTTTTTTAGCCAGAGAAACTGAAAGGTCCGTTTTCCCGACCGCAGTTGCTCCGGCAATAATAATTAAAGAGTTATTCATTACAGGAGCCTCTTAAACTTTCTTTCTAATTCAGATTTCGACATTTGGATAATTGTCGGACGGCCATGTGGACAGTTATAAGGATTGTCCAGCTGCAAAAGCCGGTCAATTAAAGAATTTGCCTCGGTGAAAGAAATCTTATTACCGCCTTTTACTGCAGCTTTGCAGGCAGCAGAAGCAATCCGGTCTAATAAAAGGTCGGAAGCCATACCAGAAGAAATCTCTCCTAATTCGTCTAAAAAGCTAAGGAACAGATTGCTCTCATCAAGTGTATATAAATCAGCAGGAACGGCGGAAATAGCGTATTCTGAGCCTCCAAACGGGCGAATTTCAAATCCCATGTCCTCCAACTGCTTCTGATAACGATTTAAAGTAGCTTCTTCCGATGCACTTAACGTAACAACGAAAGAAGGCATCAGATTCTGGGAATAATGTTTTTCGTTTTTAATTTTATTTAAGAATTCTTCATACAGTACTTTTTCATGAGCCGCATGCTGATCAATGATGTAAAGGGAATTATTGAATTCAACAAGCCAGTAGGTATCAAAGACTTCTCCAATCAGACGATGACGGATTCGCCCTTCCTGACTCAAGAAATCTTTATCAAATAATTCAGTCTGGATATAAGTAACAGAATCCTCTGCTTCCGGGAAGGTCTCGCTTTCGGAAACAACCTCTTCCAAAACATAAGAAGGATTTGCATTATATTCCGTCTCTTCTGAGAACAGATTCATCTGAGAAATACGCTGATTTTCAAAAGGTTCCGGAACCGATTCTTTAACTGCAACCGGTTCCACCTTTACGGTACTATTTGTCTTCTCTTTCGGATCCGCAGAAACTGTAAACGCAGGAATATTCTCCCGTTGTTTCAGACGGTCCTTAATTACTTCTAAAATCCAGTTGTAGATTTTTTCATTATCATAGAAACGGATTTCCGATTTTGCCGGATGAACGTTAACATCCACCAGCTCCGGTTCTATTTTTAAGTTCAGAATGGCAAATGGGAAGGTTCCTTTCATCTGATAGCCCTTGAAAGCTTCTTCTACAGCCCCTGCGATTACACGATCCTTTACGAAACGCCCGTTAACAAACATTAATTCAAAAGAACGATTGGCTCTTGCCAGCTCTGGTTTGCCGATAAAGCCAGAAAGTTCAAACAAAGAATCGGAAAAGTTCACTTCCAAAAGATTGGAAGTAATATCTCTTCCATAAACAGCATAAATCGCGTCTTTTAAAATACCATTTCCGCTTGTATTTATCTTAATGGATTTATTACTAATGAATTTAATAGCAATTTCCGGATGAGAAATAGCAATCTTACTTACGATATCGGCAATATAACTGCCTTCCGTATGAGGAGTCTTTAAGAATTTCAGACGAGCTGGTGTATTATAAAACACATCACGAACAACAACAGTGGTTCCGTTCGGAAGACCTGCTTCATCAAAAGATACTTCTTCCCCACCATAGATTTTATAGATAATACCAGTCAGACTATCTGCAGTTTTTGTACAAAGTTCAACCTTCGCAACTGCACAGATACTGGATAAAGCTTCCCCACGAAAACCTAAGGAATGTATAAAAGAAAGGTCTTCCGCACTGGTGATTTTGCTTGTGGAATGTCTTAAGAAAGCTTTTCGAATCTGAGATTTATCAATTCCGCTGCCATTATCCGATACACGGATCAAGGAGATTCCACCGTCAGCAATTTCAACAGAAATCATCGTTGCACCAGAATCAATGGAATTTTCCATTAATTCCTTCACAATACTCAAAGGTCTTTCGATAACCTCTCCAGCAGCAATTTTATCAATTGTAAGCTTATCTAAAACATTAATTTCATTCATGATCAGCAAAGTTCTTTCAAGTGATACAGAATATTCAAAGCCTCAATCGGAGAAATCTTGTCTACATCCAGAGACTTGATATATTCTTCGGCTTCACTCGTTTTATCCTGTTCCGGTTCTTTTTCGATTTCTGAAATTTCCGGTAATTTTTTATCCGATTCTCTAAAGGTAATATCCGCCTTAACCAGCTGAGTGACGATTTTCTGTGCACGTTTCGTAATAGATGCAGGAACGCCAGCTAAAGCTGCCACCTGAATACCATAGCTCTTATCTGCTCCGCCACGGATAATCTTTCTCAGGAAGATAATGTCATCTCCCTGTTCTTTTACACTGATACAGTAGTTCTTAACACCATCAATACGGCCTTCCAGTTCAGTCAATTCATGATAATGAGTTGAAAATAAAGTTTTTGCACCACATTTCTCTTTATCCGCAATAAATTCTACAACCGCCCATGCAATACTTAAGCCGTCATAGGTAGAAGTTCCACGGCCAATTTCATCCAGAATAACCAGGGAATTGGCAGTTGCATTTCTTAAAATGTTTGCAACCTCTGTCATTTCCACCATGAACGTACTCTGGCCGGAAGCCAAGTCATCGGAAGCACCTACTCTGGTGAAAATACGGTCACAGGTGCATATATTTGCGTAAGATGCAGGCACAAAGCTGCCAATGCTAGCCATTAATACAATTAACGCCAGCTGACGCATATACGTAGATTTACCAGCCATGTTCGGACCGGTTATAATGCTTACCCGGTTCTCGTTATTGTCACTATAAGAATCATTCGGAATAAAGAGCCCCTCGGACATTACCTTCTCTACAACCGGATGACGGCCATCTTTAATGTCGATGATTCCATCATTGTTAATTTCCGGACGTACATATTTATTCTGTTCTGCCACATAGGCTAAAGACGCATAAGCATCGACCTGCGCAATAACAGAAGCCGTTTTCTGAATACGTTTCACTTCGTTATTAATCCGGTCGCGAATATCGCTGAACAGATCATATTCCAACGCAAAGAGCTTTTCTTCCGCACCTAAAATCAGGTCTTCTAACTCTTTTAATTCATCCGTAATATATCGTTCTGCATTAACAAGAGTCTGTTTACGGATGTAACGGTCCGGAACTTTATCTTTAAAAGTATTGGTAACTTCAATGTAATAGCCAAATACCTTGTTGAATTTGATTTTTAAGGTTTTAATACCTGTGGCTTCCCGTTCTTTTTCTTCAATCTGCGCCAGCCAGTTCTTTCCTTCAAATTTGGATTTCCTTAAAGTATCAATCTGTTCCGAATAACCTTCTTTAATAATTCCACCGTCTTTAATTGCCAGCGGCGGATCTTCTACAATAGATTTATCAATAAGCTCTGCAATATCCTCCAGACAATCCAGTTCGTTATATAAGTCCTGAAGTAAGGAACTATCATAATGGCTTAAAGAATATTTAATAGCAGGCAGCATCTGAAGGGAACTCTTAAAAGAAATCAGATCTCTTGGGTTAGCAGATTTATAGGAAATCTTTGCCAACAGTCTTTCCAGATCATAAATCGGGCTTAGGTACTCTCTTAACTCGTCACGGTCGATTAAGGAACTATTTAACTGTTCCACCGCATCCTGACGGGCTTTAATCTCTTCAATATCGATTAACGGCTGTTCAATAAAGAAACGGAGGCGTCTTGCGCCCATGGCCGTCTTGGTTTTATCCAGAACCCAAAGAAGACTTCCCTTTTTATTCTTTTCACGCATGGTTTCTGTTAATTCCAGATTTCTTCTGGTCGCAGAATCAACAACCATATATTTGCTGGTAGAATAAGTAGTCAGTCGGTTCAGGAAACTTAAATTGTTCTTCTGTGTATCGTAAAGATATAACAGTAAAGCACCTACACACGGAATACAGCCAGGAAAATCATTTAATCCCAGTCCGCTTAAATCAATGACATTAAAGTGTTTTTTGATTGTTTCCACACATTCCTGCTGATTGAAATAAGAATCTTCCAAAGTATATAAGGTAATACCTAATTTATCTTTCAGATAACTGATATTCACCGGCGACATGCCGAAAGCTTTATTGGAAACAATTTCTGCTACAGGGAATTTATTGATTTCATCCATTAAGCCGGCATCGGAATCTACGGTAGTTGCATAGAAATTGCCTGTTGTAATATCAACAAAAGAAATCCCATAGAAATCCGGTGTGTAATAAATACACATCAGATAGTTATTCTTGTCTTCATCCAGTGCCAGATTATTGGTGTTAGTACCAGGAGTTACAACCTTAATAACATCTCTTTTTACGATGCCCTTAGCCAGTTTCGGGTCTTCTAACTGTTCCGCAATGGCAACTTTATAGCCTTTTGAAACAAGCTTGTTTATATAAACATCAACTGCATGAAAAGGAACGCCGCACATCGGTGCACGTTCTTCCAAACCGCAGTCTTTACCGGTTAAGGTTATTTCCAGTTCTTTTGAACCAACCAGGGCATCATCAAAGAACAGTTCATAAAAGTCCCCTAAGCGGTAAAACAGAATACAATCTTTATATGCTTTCTTCGTCTCAAGATACTGAGACATCATAGGAGATAATGCCATCTTAAATCATGGATCCCATATAGTAGAATCCTTTTGCCTCCGTTAATCTAACAGGAACAATCTGACCAATCCGATCTTTCGTTCCTTTAAAATGCACAACGCTGTTGTTGCTGAGTCTTCCGCTTAAATATTCCGGGTCCTTTGGATTTACTTCCTCTACCAAGGCGTATCCAATCGTTCCTTCATATTTCAAGGTCTGCTCCTTACCTACTTCTGTAACCAGATTCAGCAGACGGTTAAAACGATCGTTTACGACATCCTTCGGAACCTGATTCGGCATTGCAGCCGCCTTTGTACCGGTTCTCTTGGAATATATAAACGTAAAAGCACTGTCAAATTTTGCTTTATTCACTACATCCAGGGTCTCCAGGAAATCTTCTTCCGTCTCTCCCGGAAAACCTACAATAATATCCGTTGAGATTGCCACGCCTTCAATATTGCTGCGGATTTTCTCTACCAATTTCAAATAATCTTCCTTTGAGTAGCGACGGTTCATTTCTTTTAAAATCACAGAACTTCCGGACTGAAGAGGAAGATGAATATGTCTGGCAATTTTCGGTGTGTTTTTGATTACTTCAATCAATTCATCCGATAAGTCCTTTGGATGAGAAGTCATAAAACGGATTCGCTGAATTCCATCGATTTTGGCAACGTCCTGAAGAAGCTGCGGAAATCCATAGGCATAAGAGTTTACATTCTGTCCCAAAAGCATTACTTCCGTAACACCATCTTCTGCCAGTCTTGTAATTTCATCCAGAATATCAGCCTTGTCGCGGCTCCGTTCTCTGCCACGGACATAAGGTACGATACAATAACTGCAGAAATTGTTGCAGCCATACATGATATTGACTCCGCTCTTGAAAGAATACTTTCTTTCCGAAGGCAGGTTTTCAACGATTTTATCTGTTCCCTCCAGAATCTGGATCTGAATCGTCTGCTCCGCTAAATGCAGGAATAATAATTCAGCCAGTTTATAAATATTATGGGTTCCGAAAATAATATCTACATGGCGGTAGCTTTTGCGGATTTTTTCTACAACTTCTTTTTCCTGCATCATACAGCCGCAAAGGGCGATAACCATGTCCTTATTCTTGTCTTTGGAGCTCTTTAAAACGCCTAATCTTCCGTAAACACGAACATTGGCATGTTCACGGACAGTGCAGGTGTTATAAAGGACAAAATCCGAGTCTTCGCTATCGCTTTCTTCGTAACCAATTTGTTTCAGAATTCCTAAAAGTTTTTCAGAATCCTTTGCATTCATCTGACAGCCAAAAGTATTTACACAGGCAGTCAGTTTTCTTCCTTTGTCTTTCTCTAAGTCCTCCAGAATCTGATGGCAGATGTTCACAAAATAGAACTGTCTGGCCGGTTCTTCTTCCGGAGCGTTATTCATTATTGTTATTTTTTCTTCTTCTGTAAAATTAATCATTATTCCACGTATAAGTAATAATCTTCGTCGTTATTAATACCGGCAATATAGGTGTATTTTTCATTCAGAACAACATCCATCCGCGGATAGTTGTAAATTCTCAGATTCGAATGTCTTCTTGGTTTATTGGTGCAGATAAACAGTTTTCCAATAATATCGACAAAAATATCATCGTAGAAGGAAATATCGTTTTCTGCAGTTTTCATGTTGATGAATTCGTAGCTTTCCTCTGTACTCTGTCTTACATAAGGGTCGTTATTCACTACATAGGAAATACGCATATCGTTTTCCTTCAAGTTTGTTATTTTAACGGTATATTTTTCACCAGTAACAAAATTGATAAACAGACATTCCGACTGTTTTGCATTTATATCAACCACGTTATAGAAAATATACTGATCTTTCACTTCCGGTTTCAGAATGTATTTTTCAAAGTATGTGGTCGTCAGCGGTTCCATATCAATATTGCCCTGAAGCATGATGTCGGAAAGGAATTTTTTACTCGTGGTACGGTAAACACTTTCAATCAGCGCTTCATTCATGGACGCATAATTTAATCTGGAATCTTCCAGGAAGAAAAAACCGGTTTTGATTAAAATTTCATTTTCATTCAAAGGAATAATCGTATTAATACCATTATTATTCAGATTTTCCTCAATAATCTCTAACGGCTGTTCCAATTCTCCAGAATAAAGGGTCTGGGTAAACTTAATATTGCCCATTAATTTATGAGCTTCGTCTTCACTGACTAATTCCGTCTGTACCAAAACATTGGTACTGTTCAAAACAAAGGCACGGATTATTTTCTCTTTTCTCAGACACGCATCGCTTTCCACAAAAGTACAAAGAATGGTCGCCTTTTTTGTAGTCAGATTATAGGACCGAATCTTGATTTCAATCTGTCCTTCCTCTAAGTTTCGGTAAGAAGCATAATAAACTTCATCACAAGGTTTATAAGCTATGTAAAACTTAACGAAAAGGACTTTTTCGATATCTGGCAGCAGTTCTTCAACAGTATTGGCAGCAGGGTCATAAAGGCAGATTTTCAGCAAATCTACCGGTTCTTTTTCCTGGTAATAAAGCTCAAGGATGTATTTTCCTCTCACTGCCAGATCATATAAATAACCATCTTTTTTTAAAATATTGATATTCATGCTTCTGCCGTATATCTACTGTATATTTCTTCAAAAACTTTAATACCATCCATAGCAGCACTGGTGATTCCACCGGCATAGCCAGCACCTTCTCCACATGGGAAAATGCCTTTGATGTTACTTTCCAAATGAGAATCCCGGACAATACGTACCGGAGAGGAAGTCCTGCTTTCTACTGCTGACAGAACTGCATCTGGATTCGCATAGCCCTTAATTGTTCCATTAAAGGTTTCAAAAGCTTCTTTCAGGGATTCACATACAAAATCCGGAAGGATTTCGTTAATATCGGCAAAAGTACGATTGCCTTTACTGCTTGGATAAATAGAACCAAAAGTATCTGATACTTTATTTTCAATGAAGTCTTTCATTAACTGCACCGGAATACGTCCATTTCCGGCCATATAAGCATTCTTTTCCAATATACGCTGGAACTCTATGCCTGCCAAAGGATGGTCGGAAGAAAAGTCTTCTGGAGTGACATTTACAATAATTGCAGAATTTGCATTTTCTCCGTTTCGGCTGGAATAACTCATTCCGTTTACGCAAACATGTCCTTCTTCGGAAGAGGAATTTACTACATAGCCACCAGGACACATGCAGAAGGAATATACGTTTCTGCCAGAAGAAGTTTTCGTAGCCAGTTTATAATCTGCAACCGGAAGAATGTCACCATAGATTTTCTTATAATTTTCTCCGTATTGCGCCTTATTGATCTGTTCCTGGGTATGTTCCACACGAACGCCCACTGCAAAGGACTTCTGTTCCATATGGATTCCATGATTAAAAAGAATTTCAAAAGTATCTCTAGCAGAATGTCCGATAGCCAATACCAGATTATTACAGTCCACTTCCATAATATGAGAATGGCCGTTCATCATGGTTTCCAGTTTAATACTGTCCAAAATACCATTGCTGGAGGAAAAACCAATGAATCTCGTATTAAAAACAACTTCTCCACCATTCTGGATGATTTTCTTACGCATGTTTTTAACGATTTTGCATAAAATATCCGTTCCAAGATGGGGCTTGTTCACATAAAGAATTTCTTCCGGAGCTCCATTATCTACAAAAGTCTGAAGCACCAGATGATTTCTTCCCTTAGGATCATTTACACCAGTAGCAAGTTTGCCATCCGAAAAGGTTCCTGCACCACCTTCGCCAAATTGAATATTACAATTCACATTCAGAGAAGATTCTTCATCCCAGAATTTCTGTACCAACTCGGTACGATGATCTACATTATCGCCACGCTCAATGAGAATCGGTTTATAGCCATGCTCAGATAAAAAGTATGCAGCAAATAAGCCAGCCGGACCGCTGCCAATTACATAAGGCCTTACGTTCATGGTCAAGCTGCCTTGCTCTGGAAGTTCATATTGCTTTTCCTGTTTCTGACTGATGGTTTTACTCTTTCTGCAAGCCTCCAAGACTTCTTTTTCGTTTGTTACTTCAACGTCAATAACATAGTTAAATGTAATATTGGCCTTATTTCGGGCATCTAAAGAGCGTTTAACGATAGAATACTTAACAGAGCTGATTGCATTCGTATCAACTCTGAGTTTTCTGCAGATTGCAGATTCTAAATCTGCCTGTGAATGTTGTACGGGTAATTGAATTTGACTGATCCGAATCATAATTATTGATTAAGAATCCTTTCTATAGATTTGTATAGTTATTTTATCACAAAGGAAGAAATAAACAATATACATTCCATGTCGCAAATAAATAAGAAACTGTATGTCTAATATGCAATAAAATCATGTGCAATTTCATCTAAACGTTTTACTGTACTTATGATATCTTCGTCTGTTGTATTGCAATTTATTATGTTCATTCGTAAAACACGTTTATTTTTTATCGTTGTAGTAACAATATAAGCATAATTTTCATTAATAATCTGTCTAGAAATAGCGCCGTTTAATTCATCTAATTTATTTTCAGAAAATCCTTTTGGAGCAAAACGGAAGGTAATTGTTCCACACATCGGTGGCGAAGTGATTTCCCAGTCTTCAAATTTTTCCAATTCTTTCTTCACAAGTGAAGTATAGAAAAAAGGATAATCAATTACATCCGAAAGATAATCCGTTCCCATAGCCTGAATGGTGAACCATAATTTTATTGCTCTTGCGGGACGGCTCATTTCTATACCAAGGTCCCAACTGTCTGTATGCTCTGTGGACATTACATCATCCAGATATTCCGGATGTTCTGCAAAAACATGAATAAGATTCTTCTTATCTTTTGCTATGATGCAGCTACAACTGTAAACCTGCATTGCCCATTTATGGGTATCCCAAGAGAGACTGTCTGCATTTTCAATTCCTTTAACCAGATGATTATAAATATCAGAGAACAGAATAGAGCCTCCGAAAGCTCCATCTACATGCACCCACATATCGTAAGTCTTTGCAATTTCAGTAATCTTTTCAATCGGGTCAATCGAACCGGTATTGGTTGTTCCAAGGGTTCCTATAATGAGGAAAGGCTTTTTCCCCCTTTTTTTATCCTCTTTGACGGCCTCTTCGAGGAGGTCCATTCTCATTTGGAAATTATCATCCGACGGAATAATGATAATATTATCACTTCGAATCCCCATAAGCCTCAGACCTTTTTTAATCGAACTATGGGCCTGATCCGAAAGGTATGCGCAGCCAACAGGATATTCGTCCTCTGTAAGTTTATTTCCTCTTGCAGCAATCATTCCTGTAAGATTGGATAAAGAGCCGCCTGATGTGAAAACGCCACCGCATTTATCATCAAATCCTGCTCTTGATCCCATCCACTTAATTAGTTTTTCTTCTATTAAGCTTATTGGAGGCGCTGTTTCATATCCGCAATTATTAATGTTATAAATATCCGTGAGTATGGAGCCAGCAATGGAATAAGGAGATACCCCACTTGCTACAAAAGAAAAAAATCTCGGATGCTGAGTAAGCAAAGATGTTTTGAACACTTTATTTATCAATTCATCAGCAATCACCTTTGTATCTCTTCCTCGTCTTGGAATTTCCATGTTCTGAATTTCGTCAAGAAGAGCTTTATCTGGCTTTTGTGTTATTTCCTGATTATGAATATCTGTATTTACTTTAAAAGCATCCGAAAGGAGCTGCGTTAATTCCTCTATTTTCGTGTCTTTTACAGACTGTATTTTTGTATCTTGATTCAATATTCAATTCTCCAAAAAATTAACACTTTTTTATAGAAGACGCAGATGCCGCAGTTGCCCACGCCCATTGCAGGTTATAACCGCCGCAAATACCGTTTATATCCATTATTTCACCTGTGAAGTACAAGTTTTCAACTATCTTGGATTCGCAGGATTCTGGCCGAATTTCGTCCACAGATACGCCTCCCGCAGTTACCTGAGACTCCGCAAAAGAACTTAAACCTACCGGGTGAACTTTAAATCCCTTAATGATATTGGACAGGCAGATAGCCAACTCTTCCTTCGGCGATTTTTTACAGTTATCCTTCAATTCTTTCTGTAAAACATTATCCAGTTTTTTATTAAGAACACCTAAAAGATAGTGCTCCTTTTTTCCGGAAAGGAAGGCTGTCAGTTCCTCTTTTGGGATTTCCGGCAAAAGGTCAATTTTAATCAGCGGGCGTTTTCCCACTTTCAGCATTCTTCCGAGGACATTGGACATCTGGAACGCCGGAATACCAGAAATACCATAATCGTTAAACTGAAGGTTTCCTGTAACTTCCATCAACAGATGACCTTTCTCATCAAATAAGCTGATTTTTGAATCGTTTCGCACGCCGGCAAGTTCCTTAAAAAACTTATCCGCGCATTTTATTCCACATAAACATGGAATCGGTTTAACAATTTTATGTCCGAAGGATTTCGCGATTTCATATCCACTGCCGTCGGAACCGGTTTTCGGGGCACTCATTCCTCCCGTAGCTAAGACTAATTTATCGCAGGAAAACTCCTCATCGATCTGAAACAGTTTTCCTTTTTTTACTACTTTTACCGGCTGGTAGTTTAATAAGAATTCGATGCCCAAAGATTCACACTGAAATCTTAAAGCATCTAAAACAGAAGAAGCCTGTTCGCTTCTCGGGTATATATAACCGTTTTTGTTCTCACATAAAACGCCAAGTTTACCAAAGAATTTTATCGTGTCGTCCACATCAAAATTACGAATTACTTTTTCTGCAAAATCTTTATTTTTCAACGGATAAAACGGATAGATTCCTTCCGGATTAGAATCAAACAAATCAACCTTACAATAGGTATTCGTAAGGTTACATTTGCCATTTCCTGTAGAAAGGATTTTCTTGCCAACACGGTCGTTATGCTCGATTACAAGAACGGAATTATTCTCTTTTTTAGACATTATGGCGGTGCATAAACCAGATGCACCGCCACCAATAATGATTATATCGTATTTCATTAAAAATTATTCTTCGTCGTCTGTATGACGATTTGCAACTTCTCTTTCCTGAACATCTGAAGGAGCCTGCTCATAACGAGAGAATTCATATTCGAAATCACCAAATCCGCCTGTCATAGAACGAAGGATTGTGCCATAACCAAAGAGTTCGGACTGTGGAATGTCTGCTTCGATGCATGTAACACCATTAGAAACAGGGTTAGAACCAAGTACACGGCCTCTTCTCTTGTTTAAGTCACCCATTACATCACCAGTGAATCTATCTGGGATAGTAACTTTAAGGCTAGCAATAGGCTCTAATAATACAGGGCCAGCTTCCATGAAGCCTTTCTTGAATGCAAGGATGGTAGCCATCTTGAAGGACATTTCGTTAGAGTCTACTGGATGGTAAGATCCATCGTATAATGTAGCCTTAACACCAACTACAGGATAGTTAGCAAGAGGTCCCTTCTGAACACAATCCTGAAGACCTTTTTCAACTGCTGGGAAGAAGTTCTTAGGAACAGATCCACCAACTACTTCTTCTGTGAATTCATAAGGTTTGGTTGTGTCACCGGAAGGTGCAAATCTCATTCTTACATCACCGTACTGGCCATGTCCACCAGACTGTTTCTTATGTTTACCCTGAACATCAGAGGTCTTCTTAATTGTTTCACGGAATGCGAATGCAGGTTTTTCAAGCTGAACTTCAACTTTATATTTTTCTTTCATCTTAGAAACGATAACGTCGAGCTGCTGATCTCCAATACCGTAAATAAGAGCCTGATGGTTTTCTTCATCTGCTACAACCTTCAGAGTCTGATCTTCTGCACATAATTTCTGAAGAGCCTGCTGGATCTTATCTTCTTCGCCTTTATTAACAGCGCTGTACTTCATGTATGTATAAGGTTTAGCCATGTCAAATTTATCAAGAACGATTGGAGTTTCTTTCTTAGATAATGTATCGCCGGTCTTAGCCAGGTCTAATTTACCGATAGCACCGATATCACCAGACTGGATTTCTTTAACTTCTTCGAAGTTTTTGCCGCGCATTACATATAACTTAGATAATTTCTCACTTTCATCAGTTGCGCCATTGAATACCTGGTCATCTGAATGAAGAACGCCTGAGTAAACTTTTACTAAGGAGTATTTACCGATGAATGGGTCAACGATTGTCTTAAATACATATGCAGCCAGCGGAGCATCTTCTTTGCATTCTGCTTCGAAATCTTCATCTGTCTTAACATTCTTTCCTGCTTTCTTAACAGGGCTCATATCTGGAGCTGGGAAGAATTTAGCTGCTGCTTCAAGAACTGTTCTAGGTCCAAAGTTCTTTGTAGAAGCGCCAACGAGTACTGGAACCAGGTCACATTCAGAAACTGCCTGTTTCAGAGCGGAAGCGATTTCTTCAGCTGTGAAGTCTTCACCACCAAAATATTTTTCCATGAACTCTTCACTGGTTTCAGCTACGTGTTCCATAATCTCTTCTTTTGTAGAAGCAACTTCATCAGCAAGATCACCAGGAACATCGGCTTTATCACATTTGCCGTCTGCTTTGTATTTCTTGCCTTCTTCCGCCATAACATCTACATAACCTGCAAGCTGTCCACCCTCTTTGAAAGGAATCTGGAAAGCTGCGATTTTATTTCCAAAAGCATCCTTCAGAGCATCAACTACACCTGCGAAATCAGCATTTGCATCATACATACCGGAAATGTAGATCATACGAGGGATGTTATATTTTTCACAATAATTCCATGCTTTATGTGCGCCTACCTCAACGCCACTCTTAGCATTTACAACGATAACTGCAGAGTCAGCAACACTGATACCTTCCTGAGTAGCTCCAACAAAATCGAAGTATCCAGGAGTATCTAATACGTTAATCTTTAATCCGTCAAATTCTACAGGGATTACAGTTGTGCTGATAGAAAACTGTCTTTTCTGCTCTTCTTTATCAAAATCGCTGATTGTATTGCCGTCAGCAATATTACCCATTCTGTTTGTAATACCTGTTGTTAAAGCAAAAGCTTCAGCTAAAGTAGATTTTCCAGAACCGCCATGTCCTAAAAGAACAACGTTTCTGATTTTTTCTGTCTTATAAACATTCATATGAAAATACCTCCAATAGTTTTTTCTAAACCGTACAGAGTTAGTTTACTAAAATAGCCTTTTATTTACAAGTAATTTTTTCTCTATAAAGCCCCGAATTCTAAGAAAAATAAGCATTATTTCTAAATTTCAGCATAAAAGAGCTGTGCGTATAAAACACACAGCTCCTTAAGTTCAAAAAGTCTTATTTACTCAACATCAAGTTCCAGGTCATCTGGATTAAATTCCGCCATACCAGGTTCCTCCGGAGTAAAGTTTGAAGCTACTTCTTCTGCAGCAAGACCAAGTTTAGCACGAACAATATTATCAATTTCTGCAAAGGCTTCCGGATTCTTTTTCAGGAAGATTTTTGCATTCTCACGACCCTGACCGATCTTTTCACCATTATAGGAATACCATGCGCCACTCTTTTCAATTACACCAAATTCAACTGCCTGATCCAGAATATCGCCAACAGCAGAAATTCCTTCACCGAAAATAATATCGAATTCAGCCTCTTTGAAAGGAGGAGCGACTTTATTCTTAACAACCTTCGCGCGAACTCGGTTACCGGTAACTTCACCAGACTGTTTAATCGTCTCTGTTTTACGGATATCAATACGTACGGAAGCATAGAACTTCAGGGCACGTCCACCAGTAGTCGTCTCAGAAGGACCGTAGAATACGCCGATTTTCTCTCTTAACTGGTTAATGAAAATAATGGAACATCCGGTTTTACTCGTAACAGCAGTAAGTTTTCTAAGAGCCTGGCTCATCAAACGTGCCTGAGCACCTACGGTTGCATCACCCATTTCGCCTTCAATTTCATGTTTTGGAACCAAAGCTGCAACAGAGTCAACAACGATAATATCAATAGCACCGGAACGAACCATTGTTTCACAGATTTCCAGTCCCTGCTCACCATAATCCGGCTGGGAAATATATAAGTTATCAACATCAACACCGATGTCATGAGCATATTTCGGGTCCAGAGCATGTTCCGCATCAATAAATCCAGCAATACCACCATTCTTCTGTACTTCAGCTACGATATGTAAAGCTAAAGTAGTTTTACCGGAAGACTCCGGTCCATAAATCTCTATAATTCTTCCACGAGGGATGCCGCCAACACCGAGGGCTTTATCCAGGCTGATAGAACCAGTATGAATAACATCTACATCCAAGGCCGTTTTATCGCCTAATTTCATAACGGAACCTTTACCGTAATCTTTTTCAATTTTAGCAATTGCAACATCTAATGCTTTCAGTTTTTCGCTATTGTCCATTTCGATCTCCTTCTTTAAAAACGAACTTATGTTCGTATTTATATTATAATATAATAAACGGTTTGTCAACTATATTTAGTAAATCCTTTCGGGATTGTCTTGCGCTCATTAAGTGTATTTATGCAAGAAAAATACACTTATTCGTCGCTCATGTAAAAAAGAACACGACCCGAATATCGGTCGTGTTCAGATTTTACCATAGTGAAATAGTAAACAGTATTAAGTATATATTAATAATTATAGCAAATTATTTACGAGCGTAAGGGCTCTGGAAACCACTGCCTCTCGTATGTCGTTTCTTGAAAAATTCAGATTCAGTTCTTTTACCGTTATCTGTCCTTTATAAGACACAGCAATATAAACCAAGCCTACCTGATCTCCGTCTGGACCAGCATAGCCAGTAGTAGCAACTCCGATATCACTACCTGTTTCTCTCGCTACGCCCTTCGCCATTTCTGCCGCACATTCTTTACTTACGGCACTATATTTTTCAATGGTTTCCGGCTTCACTCCTAAACGATTAATTTTTGCTTCATCACAATAAGTAACAAAGCTTTCTTTCAGCACATCACTGACACCGGCAACATTAATCAGCCTTCCGGCCAATAAGCCTCCGGTACAGGACTCCGCACAGGAAATCTTCAGATTCTGATACAGAAGTTTTTTAACAATGACATCTTCCAGGTCTTCCTGTTCCTTTGTGGAAAAAATAAACTCACCCAGTTCTTCTTCAATCTGTTGGTAAACAGGCGCAATCAGCTCCTTGCACGCTTCTTCCGTTGCTGCTTTTGCTGTAATTCTTAAATGAACCTGATTCGTTTTTGCGTATGGAGCTACGGTCGGATTTGTGCTTTCCGCAATTAGTTTTTCAATTCGGGAAGCGGCTTCACTTTCTCCAACACCGGATAATTTCACCATCATGGAATAAATGGTTTCCCCGTTCTTTTTTCTGAAATATGGAACCAAATACTCTTCAAACATTGGTATCAGTTCCTTCGGCGGTCCTGGAAGCAAAATGGCAATCTTTCCATCCTTTTCGATTAACAGACCTGGAGCCGTTCCATTATGGTTATATAGAACGGTAGCTCCTTTGGGAACCAATGCCTGTTTATAATTGTTCTTTGTAATCTGGCAGTTAATCGCCTTCGCACGTTCAATCAACATTTCCTTAGCTTTTGCATCTTCCACTAGTTCCAGACCTAAGGCTTCACAGACAATTTCCTTTGTAATATCATCGGAAGTCGGTCCTAAACCGCCTGTGAAAAATACAACTTCCGAACGGGAAAGAGCCTGAAAGATTGTCTCTTTCAAGCGTTCCGGATTGTCCCCTACAACCGTCTGATAAAATAAAGAAAGGCCAAACTCTGCACATTTTTCAGACAGAAATTTGGCATTTGTATTTAATATGTTCCCGAGAAGCAATTCTGTTCCTACACATACTAATTCTGTATTCATTATTTAATTTCAAATCCTTCCCTGTTTTTATAGAAATAATCTATCATGGAAACAATGGTAAGTACTAAAGCAATGTACATCAAAACGTTTGTTACGATACTATATACATTCCATACAGTCATGCTCCAGCCTTTCGAAATAACCAGACTCTTCATATCAAAAGTCATAAGAATCAGCATAGACATCTGGAAAACCGTCTTAAATTTTCCCCAGACGCTTGCAGCAATAACGGTACCCTTTGTTGCAACCACCTGACGGAATCCGCTGATAGCAAATTCTCTGGCAAGAATCACAATACATACCCAGAAAGGCATTCTTCCCAATGCAACGAAACATATCATTCCGGAAAGAACCAATATTTTATCTGCCAATGGATCTGCGAATTTACCAAAATCCGTTACCAAATTATATTTTCTGGCAATATTTCCATCTAAAGTATCCGTAATGCATGCAAGACAAAACAGAACTAAGGCAACATGACTAGAAAACGAAAAGAAATTCGTCATCAAAAAGAAAATATAAAATGGAATGAATACAAGACGCATTATGGTCAGTTTGTTTGGTAAATTCATAGCTTTTTAATTAAATCTCCGTATAAATCGTAATTGCTGCATTCTGCCGCATGAGCTAAAACAAAGTCGCCGCTCATTAATTCCATATCTGAATTCAGATAGAAATAGCTGTCAACATCCGGAGCGTCCATATAGGTTCTTCCTACATAAACATTATCGTCCGGCAGCTGTCCTTCAATAATTACTACGTAATCTTTGCCGATTCTAGACTGTAATATAACAGAAGAAATCTGTTCCTGCAAACTCATAATTTCATCTCTGCGGGAATTCTTGATGTCTTCTGGAATCTGACCTTCAAATTCCGCTGCCCGGGTACCTTCTTCCTGTGAATAAGCGAAAACTCCCAGATGATCAAACTGAGCTTTTTTTACAAATTCTTTTAAGATTTCATGATCTTCTTCCGTTTCCTGCGGAAAGCCGGAAATCAGAGACGTCCTTAAAGTAACTCCCGGAACAATCGCTCTTGCACGGACAATGGTGTCTTCAATATCCGCTCTGCTGGTTCTTCTTCCCATCTTTTTCAGGATAGAATCCGAAGCATGCTGAATTGGCATATCAATATATTTGCAGATTTTCGGTTCTTTGGCCATAACCTGTAAAAACTCATCGGTAATGTCTTCCGGATAACAATATAAAACACGGATCCATTCCAGACCTTCAATCTGACATAATCTGGTCAGCAGTTCCGGCAGGCGGTCTTTTCCATAAAGGTCTCTTCCGTAAATAGAAGTTTCCTGAGCAACGACGATTAATTCCTTTACGCCTTTATCTGCCAGGTATTCTGCCTCTGCCACCAGTTTTTCAAAAGGATAGCTCTGATAACGGCCACGGATATGTGGAATAATGCAGTAGGAACAGAACTTATTACATCCTTCCGCAATTTTCAGAAACTCATAATAACCACCCGTAGTAATCAGACGGTTATCTGCCTCTTTAATTTTTTCTTTATAATCTATAGATAAATCAATACCTTCCTCCAGCTTACATGCCTGAACAATTTCCGACAGATCACTTGTTCCGATATAAGCATCTACTTCCGGCATTTCTGTTAATAATTCGTCTTTGTAACGTTCGGAAAGACAGCCGGCAACAACCAGCTTTTTGCATTTGCCTTCTTCTTTCATTGCGGCCATTTCTAAAATCGTTTCAATAGATTCTGTTTTCGCATCATCAATAAAACAGCAGGTATTAATAACAATAACATCTGCTTCATATTCGTCATCAGTAAAAGAAAAGCCGGCGGCCTCAAGCAGCCCCAGCATTTCTTCAGAATCTACTCTGTTTTTATCACAGCCAAGTGATACCCAAAATAACTTATTCTTTGTCATCACTACCAATAATTCTTACTTTCTGTGAATAGATTTCATCAATAGCAGTAGATAAAGGCTTTGCAGAAGGATTTTCTACAAGACTTTCTTCACCGTCTACTAACTGACGAGCTCTTTTGGAAGCAGCCATAACGATAGAATATCTGCTCTGTACAATAGGCTGTTCACCATTTTCAACTTCACTATTTACAGCGTCCATTAAATCCGTATAAGAAGGATGTAACATCATATTTATTCACCTTTTTCCTTTTCAGAAGTTACTATATTATGCAACATATCCACCGATTTTTCAACATCTTCATTGACAATAACATAGTCATATTTGTCAACAAATTCCATCTCTTCCTCAGCTCTGTTCATTCTTCTCTCGATTTCTTCTTCCGATTCCGTTCCCCGTTTCAGCAAACGTCTTCTTAACTCTTTCATGTTCGGAGGAAGAACGAAAATCGTTATGGCTTCCGGAATCTGATTTTTCACCTGGAAAGCACCCTGAAGTTCAATTTCAAGAATTATATCTTTTTTCTGGGAAAGCTGAGTCTGTACCCAATCTTTCGGCGTTCCGTAATAGTTGCCTACATATTGAGCATGCTCCAGAAACAGTCCTTTTTCCAATCTGGCTTCAAATTCTTCTCTGGTTATAAAGAAATATTCTTTCCCATCCGTTTCACCTTCTCTAGGCTTTCTGCTGGTAGCAGAAATAGACAGAACATACTGGGGATATTTTTCCATAAGTCGTTTACAGATTGTGCCTTTACCCGCTCCTGAGAGACCGGAGACAATAAGTAAAATTCCCTTTTTCATTTATCTCTCCTGTTATTCGATATTCTGTACCTGTTCTCTGATTTTCTCGATGCAGGTTTTTAATTCGATACCAATATTTGTAATTTCAATATCATTGGATTTTGACAAAATTGTATTGGATTCACGGTTCATTTCCTGTGCAAGGAAATCTAAATTTCTACCGGTTTCTCCACCCTTTGTCAAAATATCTCTCATATTCTTAATGTGAGTCGCTAAACGTACCAGTTCTTCGTCGATGGCAATTTTGTCA
Source organism: Lachnospiraceae bacterium (assembly GCA_045640945.1). Taxonomy (GTDB): domain Bacteria; phylum Bacillota; class Clostridia; order Lachnospirales; family Lachnospiraceae; genus RGIG5612. Next base: position 28,920 of record JAZUGA010000173.1, read on the forward strand.
GCAAATAAAGTGACCTCTGCAGCGATTCTGCCTTCATCAATCTGGCTGTTTTCCAGAAAATCTTTTACTCGTTCTTCTAATTTTGCTTTGTAATCAGATATTATCTTAGGAAGACGGCTCTCGATAAAATCTACATGAGCGCTCATTTCATCTAATTTAATAAAAATATTGTTTTTTAAAGCTTCGCCTTCTTTCTCTCTGGCTTCGCGGAATTTGGAAAAAGCTTCTCTTAATACCTTTTCCAGAAGGATCCACATCTCTTCTTCGTTAATTTCCTGCTCTTCTAAAACAAGAACATCCGGACATTTTGCAATGGTAGAAGAATATATATCATCGGAAATACCTAAATCTTCCTGGATCTGACGATAGTAGTCATAATATTCTTTTGCCAATTCTGCATTATACTTGAGGCAGGAACCACTTTCGGTATGGTCCTCATAGGAAATATACAGGTCAACTTTTCCTCTTACTGCATATTCTTTTAAAGTGTTACGAAGGTTCGCCTCAAAAACATTGAATTTTCTTGGCATTTTAATGTTCAGATCCAGATATTTGTGGTTTACGGACTTTAATTCTACCGTCACCTTACGATCTGGCTCAACCAGTTCGGCTCTTCCAAAGCCTGTCATACTGTAAATCATTTTAAAAATTTCCTTTAAACATATATTTATATATTTTGCCGCTTCTCAAACAGGAATCTGGCAAATACATATCTAATAAAAATAATAATTGAAAATGTAATGAGAATAGTCCACCGCCTTCTCCCAAGTCTGGCTGGTGTCTTCTATATTTAGGCAAATTACCAGTTTTTCGCCATCTTTTTCAGCATATCCAACGAACCAGGACATGTCAACATTTAAATTCTTATCACTTAAGGTCTCTGCCGTACCAGTCTTTCCATAGGCAGTATAATCTTCCCAGGCAAGACATTGTGCCGTACCGTCTGTTACTACGGAACGTAAGAATTCCTGCAATTTGTTGGTTTCTTCTTTCTCAAATAGATTCAGATAGACCTTATCTTTAAAAGTTTTAACCGTTTCTCCGGAAGGACTGGTCACTTTCGTTACCAGATGAGGCTTCATAAGCACTCCATCGTTGGCAATTGCACTCATTACTAAGGAAAGCTGTAACGGATTGGTCTGGGTCTTTCCCTGTCCAAAAGCCGTCTGCATAATAATGAATTCCGAATCTTCTTTCGTTAAGTTGAATGCCGCTGGGTTATAAGCGATATCAATATCGATTTTGGAATTGAAAAGCAAATTAGAATTATTCGTATAAAAACGGTCCAGATCTAACTGCGTTCCTATCGTTGCAAACGCACAGTTACAGGAATTTGCAAAGGAATCCTTCAGGTTCTGCCATCCATGTTCCGTATAATCATGGCAGGCGATGGAATAATTATCTTTTTCAATCGTACTGGTACAGTTATATTCAAAATTGTTAAAGTCCGGATTCTCTCTCATATATTCCAGTAAAGTGAAAATCTTAAAGGTGGATCCTGGAGGATACTGTCCCTGCGTAGCACGGTTAACTAAAGGACTGTTCTCTTCGTCTGCAATGATTTCCTCCCAATTTTCCTCAATATAGTTCGGATCAAAGTCATCTTTGGAAACCATTGCTTTAATCTTTCCGTCCGAGGGATCCATACAGATTACAGAAGCTTTCATTCCGTCTAAAAGGTCGGAAATATACAGCTGCAGATTCAAATCCAAGGTCGTATACATATCATCACCCGGATTTTTTGCGCCTTTAAATTCGTTGGAAATTTTATCCAGCATATTAGTGTGAGAAGTTAACAGATAATAGTTATAAGAAGACTCTAAGCCTAAACCGCCATTTGCCTCAAATCCAACTACATGGGCAAAAGCTCGTCCATATGGATAGATGCGGACTTCTTCTCCATCATCCACATCACTGTAAGCCAAAGCAGTTCCATCACTGCTGTAAATGGTTCCTCTTTGTACCGTCTTCTTGAAGCTTTCCGCACGTTTATTATAACGGTTATTGATAACGGAAGATGCATCAAAAGTCAGGAATATGCAAATATAGACAATCAAAGCAAACGCTAAGATTGCAAAGAAAATAGACACCTTAAGAATATCCTGGTTTACGATTCTGCCACGATTAATTACCTTACGGGTCTTATTTATTCTTTTGCGTTCTTTGTTACTGTTCATTAAAAATCTTTCGGATCAATCTGTATTATTTTATCGTCTTCCGGTTCCACTTTCTGAATCCGCCCATTATCCACTTCTATGCGGATGATTTTCTCCTTATGAAGGTCTATAGTTTCCACCCGGTAATCATCTGGATGGATCTGCTGAATCTTTACTTTATTTGGGAACGGTTTCGTCGTTTCAATGTTCTGTGTTTCGGATGCTATTACCTTTTCCGGACGGGTTTTCCGTTTGTATGACTGGTATCCCTCAAATTCCGAAATATCTGCTCCATCTGCAATCATTTCCCGCTCTCGTTCCACATCTGCTTCGGAAATTACATATAAAGCCTGGACAATGCCAATAAATACCATGGAAGCCAACAGGGAACTTCCACCGCTGGAAATAAACGGCAGGTTAACACCGGTTAATGGAATGAACTTAATAGCTCCTCCAATGGTCAGGAATACCTGGATGGCATAAGCTGCTCCTAAACCAAAAGCCATCAATTTGTAAAAAACGTTATTTACTCGAATGGCTACTCGCATAATCATAAGAATGAAACATAAAGTCAGCATAATCAGAAGAATGGAAAAAATTGCTCCCAATTCTTCGGAAATTGCTGAAAAGACCATATCATTGGATACTTCCGGAATATACCGAGGAGATCCGCGGAAAATACCGGAGCCAAACCATCCGCCAGTACCAATGGCAAATAAGGACTGGGCAATCTGGTAACCTTTATCATCAATATAATCCCATGGATTCATCCAGATAAGAATACGGGTCTGGACATGATCAAATAGCTGATAGGCGATAAACGCGGCCACCGCCAATCCTGCAGCTCCTATGCCGATATAAATCAGCTTCTTAGTCGCTACATAAATCATCAAAATATAGATAATGCTTAAAATCAGTGCTGAACCCAGGTCCTTACAGAAAACTACGATAAGAACATGTATTGCCGCACAGATAGCAGTTATCAGAACCGTTTTAAAACTATTGGATTTATAGAATGCAGAAGCAACAAACATTACAAAAATGATTTTTACAAATTCCATCGGCTGGAAGGAGAAAAATCCCAAATCCAAAGCCAGCTTTGCACCTTTGGTTACGGTTGCAAGAATTAAAACCAAAAGAAGTAAAATCATTCCTACTGCAGCATAAATCCAGGTCAGATTTCGTAAAAATTTCGCTCTCTTACAAAGAAATACGAAAATAAGAAAAACCACGGTTCCGAAAAGAATAATGAAAAACTGACGGACTGAACCATCGAAATCCAGTCTGGTCTGCATGATAAAACCAATGGCAATAAACATACACATTACGTTGTTTAAGCCTTTACTCAGAGAAACTAGTTTTGGAATTACGCACGACAAAAGAACCAGATAAACTAACTGGCCACAATAAAGTCCGATTGTTTTAGGAATGGTTAAAGAAATATCCGGATTAAGCGTAATATTGATACATATGCAGAGATAAGCTAAAGCGTGAATTAATAATATAAACACGCGCTGTAATATAAAAGAAGCTCTCTTCTTCTCATCGGGCACATCTCTTTGGGCTCGAAAAGAAATGTATACAAAGTACGCAAATAATATAATTATCAGATATTTTGCACTTGTGAGAATAATTTCTGTCATTAATTACTTTTCGATTTTTGTATATCCCAGGTGCTTATAAGCCGAATCCGTTACTTGTCTTCCACGAGGGGTTCTGTTAATAAAGCCACATTTAACGAGGAAAGGTTCGTAAACGTCTTCTATGGTTCCTGCGTCTTCACCAATAGCGGCAGCAAGAGTATCCAGACCTACCGGTCCTCCGTTAAACTTGGTAATCATAGTCTTTAATATTGACCGATCTGTGAAATCAAGACCTTTTGTATCGATATCAAGAAGGCCTAAAGCATCATCTACAACCTGTTTTGTAATGTTGCCGTCAGCTTTAACCTGTGCGTAGTCTCTTACTCTTCTTAAAATCCGGTTTGCAATACGCGGAGTTCCTCTGGAACAATTTCCGATTTCCAGAGCACCAGATTCATCTATGTTACTAATATTCAGTTTCTTGGCAGAATTAATAACAATCTGAGCCAGTTCGTCCGGCTCATAATATTCCATACGATGAATAATACCAAAACGATCTCTTAAAGGCGCAGATAATAAACCAGCTCTGGTAGTCGCTCCAATCAGCGTAAAGCGGTCTAAATTAATTCTGCGGACGGTAGTCTGCTCTCCGTTTTCAATAACTGCATCAAAGGCAAAATCTTCCATAACAGAATATAAAGCTTCTTCGACGGGCTTGCTTAAACGATGAATCTCGTCAACAAATAAAACACCGCCTTTTGGGAGCTGTTTTACAATAGCAAGAATTTCTCCTGGATATTCAATGGCAGGACCAGCAACAATTTTCATGCTTCTTCCCATTTCATTAGCAATAATTCCAGCCAATGTGGTTTTTCCAAGTCCCGGAGGTCCATAAAGAAGAACATGGTCAATCGGCTCATTTCTTTCATTGGCAGCCTGAATATAAATCTTTAAGTTATTTTTGATTTTTTCCTGGCCAATATAGGAATCAAAATTCTGCGGTCTTAAATTATTTTCGACCTCTTTTTCTTCAGTTATCAGATTGGTATTAATCGTATTTCCCATAATTAATTAAAACGTGATATTCGCAAAAATTAAATCGACAATTTCATCTACAGACATGGAATCTGTAATTTCAATATTGGCTAAAGCTCTTACGCAGCTGGTACGATCAAAGCCCGTAGAAACGACGGTATTAATCGCTTCATCCACCCGGTTATCATCTTTTGAGGTCGCTTTAGCAACCTTGACACCGGAAGCTAACAGGTCTTTATTTACCTTGCCCTTCAGTTCTACGATAATTTTCTGTGCCGTTTTCGCACTGATACCTTTCGAAGCGGCAATCAACTTATCATCACCAGAAGCAATGGCCATCTTTAAAGTTTCCGTATCAACAGCAGAAAGAATATTTAAAGCACCCTTTGGACCGATTCCACTGACTTTAATCAAAAGCTTGAACATTTCCAGTTCACTCTTAGAACCGAATCCACAAAGAGAAACATCGTCTTTTCCAAAAGCCATGAAAGTATAAATCGTCGTTTCACAGCCTTCGGATAAACGCATTAAAGAAGACAATGGCATATTAATTAAATAACCAATACCATTGTTATCCAGAACGATTGAATTATCATCAATTTGGGCAACTGTGCCTTTTATATAACTAATCATATTTCGTCAATTTACATACGAATATCAACAGTTCATCTGCTGATTCTTATTTGTAGTTCACAATCTTTGCAAAATCTGCTTTTAAAGCAGCTCCGCCAACGAGACCGCCGTCAATATCTTCCATGGAAAGCAGTTCTTTTGCATTGTCGCCATTTACAGAACCGCCGTACTGGATACGGATTTCCTCTGCAGTTTCATCATCATAAATCTCACGGATAACGTTACGGATATGTCCACAAACTTCTTCCGCCTGCTCAGAGGTTGCAACTTTTCCAGTTCCAATAGCCCAGATAGGTTCATAGGCAACGATTGCGGTAACAGCGTCTTCCTTTGGAACGTTTTCAAAAGCTTTGACAATCTGCTCTTTGATCCATTCCATGGTAATTCCTTCTTCTCTCTGCTCTAAGGTTTCACCACAGCAGATAATTGGAATTAATTCATATTCGAAAGCTTTTAATACTTTTTTGTTAACGGTTTCATTTGTTTCCGCGAAGTACTGTCTTCTTTCGGAATGTCCGATAATAACATATTCAACGCCTAATTCATAAAGCATCTCAGGAGATACTTCGCCGGTAAAAGCGCCTTTATCTTCAAAGTGCATGTTCTGGGCACCCACAGAAATAGAAGATCCTTTTAAAGCTTCAATCGCACAAGGAATATCTACAAAAGGTACGCAGAAAACAACATCTGCTTCTGAATTCTCAACGAGAGGTTTTAATGTGGAAATTAACTCTAAAGCTTCCTTTGGAGTTTTGTTCATTTTCCAGTTGCCAATAATAATTTTATTTCTCATAATCTGTCCTTTACTTGTCTGCAATTGCGGAAACGCCAGGAAGTTCCTTGCCTTCCAGGAATTCAAGAGAAGCTCCGCCACCGGTTGAAATATGGGTCATCTTATCGCTGAAGCCTAACTGTAAAGCTGCTGCAGCACTGTCTCCACCACCAATAATGGTAATAGCATCTAAATCTGCAATCGCGGTAGCAATTGCTTTTGTACCTTTGGAGAAGTTTGGAATTTCAAATACGCCCATCGGACCATTCCAAATAACAGTTTTAGCTTCTTTTAAAGCCTCAGAGAACATAGCGATTGTCTGCTCTCCAATATCAACACCCATTAAATCATCCGGAATATTCATAACATCAACGGTCTTAAATGGTGCATCATCAGAGATTTCCGGAACAACAACAATATCTTTTGTAAAAAGAAGTTTTACATTCTTGTCTTTTGCTTTCTGAACCATCTCTTTCGCGTAATCCAGATAATCGTCTTCTACTAAAGAAAGTCCAACTTTTCCGCCCATAGCCTTAACGAAAGTATAAGCCATTCCACCGCCAATAATGAGAATGTCAACTTTTTCCAGAAGGTTATCAATTACAGAAATTTTAGAAGAAACCTTAGATCCGCCTAATACTGCAGCGAAAGGTCTTACAGGATCATCAACAGCATTACCAAGGAAGTTGATTTCTTTTTCCATCAGGTATCCAACTGCAGTCTCTTTTACAAACTTGCAAACGCCTGCTGTAGAACAATGAGCTCTGTGAGCAGTTCCAAAAGCATCGTTTACGAAAACGTCGCATAAAGATGCCAGTTCCTGGCTGAAGCTGTCTTCGTTCTTCTCTTCCTCTGGACGGAATCTTGTGTTTTCAAGAAGAACTACCTGTCCTTCTGTCATATTATATTTAAACCATTTTGCATGGGCACCTACTACTTCATTGTCTTTCAGGAATAAAACTTCCTGACCGAGTAACTGACTTAAACGCTCAGCAACAGGAGCTAAAGTCAGAGACTCATCAACCTTTCCATTCGGTTTTCCAAGATGGGAACAGATCATTACTCTGCCGCCATCACCAGATAATTTCGCAATTGTTGGAAGAGCTGCTTCGATTCTTGTATCGTCTGTGATAACGCCGTCTTTCATTGGAACGTTAAAGTCGCATCTTAATAAAACAACTTTTCCCTTTACATCAATATCATCAATCGTTTTTTTATTCAGCATAGTTTTCCCTCTTATACTTCAAAAGGCCGGCCTTTCTAAAAGACCGGCCTTAAATTTAATAATTAATTAAAGAACTTTTTGCAAACATATTTTACTGTTTTGCATAACTGGTTTGTATAAGAATATTCATTATCATACCAAGCAACAACTTTTACTAAAGCCTGATCATTTCCAAGATCCATAATTTTTGTCTGGGTTGCATCGAAGCAAGAACCAGCTGTCATACCAATAATATCGGTGGAAACGATTGGGTCTTCCGTATATGCGAAGGAAGGATTTGAAGCCTTCTTCATGCATTTGTTAACGTTTTCTGCATTAATTTCTGCTTTGCCTTTGTTGCAAACAGCGATTAACTCAGTAAGAGAACCTGTGCAGGTAGGAACTCTCTGTGCAGCACCGTCAAGTTTGCCGTTCAGTTCCGGAATAACAAGACCGATCGCCTTTGCAGCACCAGTAGTGTTAGGAACGATGTTATAAGCAGCAGCACGAGCTCTTCTTAAGTCCCCATTCTTATGGAAAGCGTCTAAAGGCATCTGATCACCAGTGTAAGCATGGATCGTTGTCATATAGCCTTTTTCGATAGGAGCAAATTTGTTAAGAGCTTTTGCCATAGGAGCAAGGCAGTTTGTTGTACAGCTTGCACCACTGATAATGTTGTCTGTTTTCTTAAGAGTTTTTTCGTTTACGCCGTAAACGATAGTTGGCATCTTTTCATCACCTGGGCAGGAGATAACAACCTTCTTAGCACCAGCATCTAAATGAGCCTGAGCTTTTTCTGTTGTCTTGTAAACGCCTGTACAGTCAATAACTACATCGATGTCCATCTTAGCCCATGGGAGCTTAGCAGCATCACGTTCGCCAGTGATAGCAACTTTATAATCACCAATCTTAATATAGCCTTTTCCAGCTTTTACTTTATCAGCATCTACAAAAGTTCTATAGGTTGAATCATATTTTAAAAGATGAGCAATCTCTTCTGTAGCTGTAGGACTGGAAACGCTTAACAGATCATTAATACATACAACTTCCACTTCCGGATCCTGATACAGTACTCTGAATACCAATCTTCCGATTCTTCCAAAACCATTAATTGCAATTCTCTTTTTTGCCATTTATAACTTACCTCCCTGGATAATTATTTTTGTTAATTTACAAGCAAAAATAACCGAATTTTGACAGATGTATTATACACGAAAGGCTTGTAAAATAAAAGACCTCATTAGGAAATTCATATATATAAAGAGCCCTTCCGAAGAAGGGCTCTTAAAAACGTTTCTTTGATAGTTAGGAATTATTTCTTAGCTGCTTTGAAAGCTTTGATCTGTTCTGTTAATTCTGGAACGATCTTGAATAAGTCACCAACGATACCGAAATCAGCTACGTCGAAGATAGGAGCTGTCTCATCTTTGTTAATAGCGATGATAACATCTGATTCTTCCATACCAGCTAAGTGCTGGATAGCACCAGAAATACCACATGCAACATAAAGCTGTGGACGAACTGTCTTACCAGTCTGGCCAACCTGCATGTCTTTTGGCATCCAACCTGAGTCAACAACTGCACGGCTGCAAGATACTTCGCCGCCTAAAGCTTCTGCTAAATCCTGA
>JAZUGA010000174.1:0-1773 GCA_045640945.1 Lachnospiraceae bacterium
TCGCCAATCGGCATGAAAAAGCAGTTTGAAACTTTTTTGGACGAGACTGCGATTCTGTATGAACGGATTATGTTCAGTGCCGGAAAGGTGGGTTTCCAGGTAGAAATGAACCCGGACGACCTGAGTAAAGTCATACCCGTAACCTATGCAGATTTAACAAAGTAAATTTGAAATTTCATTGGTTTCAAGGTATCATATAACCAAATAAATATGTATTTTATAGGAGGGTATTATGTCAGTTTATTTACGTAAAACAAAGACGGAAACTGGCTGGGTAGAAGGTATCCCGGCATCCGATCCGAGAATCACATCTTATAAGGGCATCCCTTATGCAAAGCCACCAATTGGACAGCTTCGTTGGAAAGCTCCACAGCCGGCAGATGCATGGGAAGGCGTTCTTCCTTGCAAGGAGTTTGGACCTATCGCTATGCAGAGAACTCCAGGTCTGGCAGATAATGTATATACAAAAGAATGGCATGTAGATCCGGAAATCGTTATGAGCGAAGACTGTCTGTACTTAAACGTATGGACTCCTGCGAAAACAGGCGATGAGAAATTCCCTGTATTCGTATGGTTCTTCGGTGGCGGACTTCAGGAAGGTTATCCTCCTGAGATGGAATTCGATGGGGAAAGAATCGCAAGAAGAGGAATCGTTGTAGTATCTGTTAACTACCGTCTGAATTCCTTTGGATTTTTAGCACATCCAGAAATCGTTATGAGCGAAGACTGTCTGTACTTAAACGTATGGACTCCTGCAAAAACGGGCGATGAAAAGTTCCCTGTATTCGTATGGTTCTTCGGTGGCGGACTTCAGGAAGGCTATCCTCCAGAGATGGAATTTGATGGAGAAAGAATTGCAAGAAGAGGAATCGTAGTTGTATCCGTTAACTACCGTCTGAATTCCTTCGGCTTCTTAGCTCATCCGGAAATCACAGCAGAAAATCCAGATGCTCCTGCAAACTTCGGTTTCTTAGATCAGCAGTATTCCCTGAAATGGGTTCAGAGAAATATCGCAGCTTTCGGCGGCGATCCAACCAACGTTTCTATCGGCGGTCAGAGTGCTGGCGGAATGAGCGTTTCTGCACAGCTTTACTGCAAAGCAAATGAAGGACTTTTCCATAAAGCAATCATCATGAGTGGCATCGTAGGAACCGGTTTTGGAATTGCTGGTACTTTCACAAAGACCTTAGCTCAGGCAGAGGAAGTTGGTAAAGCATTCTTCGATTTCTTAGGCGTTCAAACTTTGGAAGAAGCAAGAGCTTTAGATGCATTCTATGTAAGAGATAAAACCGCTGAATTCAGAGGTGGAATGTTCGCAACGGTATGGGATGACAAATTCCAGTTTGGCGATAATAAATTAGGCTTACGCCATGGTGACCGTCTCGATGTTCCTATGATCGTAGGTTGGACCAACGGCGAATCGGTAGACGGACCGAAGGGCGAAACCAAGGAAGAAATTCTTGCAGAAATCAACAAGTATTTCAATCCGGAATATGCTCAGGTTATCGCAGCAGAAGTTGAGAAATTAGATGATGTTGACGCAATCAAGAAGATGCTGAACCGTATGGGACCAGAATTAGGCAGCAGAAGCTTCTTAAGAGGCGATGAAAAATCCGGTAAGAATACATCCAAGAGATGGGCTTATGAATTTGGTCCGGAAATGCCGGGCGATAATGAAGGCGCTTTCCATTCTTCTGATCTTTGGTTCTTCTTTGAGAGCCTGGCAAAATGCTGGAGACCTTTCATAGGCAAGCATTACGATTTAGCTCGTCA
>JAZUGA010000175.1:0-11950 GCA_045640945.1 Lachnospiraceae bacterium
GAAGAGTACGAAGACGAATACGAAGAAGAGTATGCCGACGAATACGAGGAAGAATACGAAAACGACTACGGATACGAAATGCCAGAAGACCTTAAGGACGAACTGTATGAATTCCTTCTTATGGATGGCATGGAGCAGAAAATCAACAATACCATCGGCAGCCTGATCGATAAGAAGAGAAACGGCGATGTAACCGGAGGACATCTCCTGGTAACCGGTGATCCAAAGAGCGGCAAGACTTTCCTGACTATTGCGGTAATCAAGGCAGTAAGCAAGGAAATCGGCAGCGGAAGCAACCGCGTAGCAAAAGTTAAAGCAGAAGCTCTGAATGGAAAGAACATGCAGAAGGTATTTGACAAGATTAATGGCAGCGATCTGCTGATTGAAAATGTTGGATACTTAAATGATAAGACCATCGAAGATCTGATTGTAGCTCTGAGAAATTCCAAATCTTCTACCATGGTTGCTCTGGAAGGAAATCAGCTGGCAGTAGATAACCTGCTGAGCAAGTATCCGGAACTGGAAGAAATGTTCAAGACCAGACTGGATATTGAAGAGCTGAGCCTGGCACAGTGGGCGGATCTGGCTTGTGACTATGCAAAAGATAAAGGTTATACCATTAACGATATGGCACTCCTTGCCCTTCATGCAAAAATCGACGAACTGAATGTTCCGACAGCCAGATTAGGTTATGAAGACATTAAGGGAATCATTGACGATGCCATTGATAAAGCTGCACAGCGCGGCTCCGGTAAGTTCCGTTTCGGCAGCAGAAAAAATAAAGGCAACGCAAAAGAATTAGACGAATCTGATTTCTCAGATTGAGTCTGGAAATAAAACTTCACGAAAAGAGAAGAGAAAATGAACGAGTTAGAATTAAAACAGCATGCAAATGAAATCAGAAAAGGTATCGTTCAGGGCGTTCATGCGGCAAAAGCTGGTCACCCAGGCGGCTCCTTATCTTCAGCAGATATTATGACATATCTCTACTTTGAGGAAATGAAGAACATTGATCCGGCAAATCCGGACAATCCAGACAGAGACCGTTTCGTTCTTTCCAAAGGACATGCAGCTCCTGTACTTTATGCTACATTAGCAGAAAGAGGCTTCTTCCCGAAGGAAGAACTTCTGACTTTAAGAAAAATCGGTTCCAGACTTCAGGGTCATCCGGACATGAATGAGCTTCCAGGCGTTGATATGTCTACCGGTTCCTTAGGCCAGGGTCTTTCTACTGCAGTTGGCATGGCACTTGCTGCAAAAATGGACAACAAAGACTATCGAGTATATTCCCTCTTAGGAGACGGCGAAATTCAGGAAGGCCAGATCTGGGAAGCTTGCATGTTTGCAGGACATAGAAAACTGGACAATCTGGTAGTGATTCTGGACAACAACGGACTTCAGATTGATGGAAACATCAAAGACGTATGTTCTCCATATCCACTGGACGAGAAGTTCATGGCCTTTAATTTTAATGTAATTCGTGTGGATGCTCATGATTTCAGCGCTCTGGCAGCAGCTTTTAAAGAGGCCGAAGAGACGAAGGGAATGCCTGCCGCAATTATCGCAAAGAGCGTAAAAGGCAAGGGCGTTTCTTATATGGAAAACAATGCCGGATGGCATGGAAAAGCACCGAACGATGAAGAATTTGAAATCGCAATGAAAGATCTTGCAGAAATCGAGGCCTCCTTATGTCAGTAAAAGTTAATTTAAATTCAGATACAAAGATTGCAACAAGAGAAAGCTACGGAAACGCTTTAGTAGAAGTTGGAAAAGATCACGAGAACTTAGTCGTTTTAGATGCAGACTTAGCAGGCGCCACAAAGACGGAAATCTTCAAAAAAGCATTTCCGGAAAGACATATTGACTGCGGTATTGCAGAGAGCAATATGATGGGAATCGCTGCTGGTTTAGCTACCTGTGGAAAAGTTCCTTTCGCATCATCTTTTGCAATGTTCGCAACCGGCAGAGCTTTTGAACAGGTAAGAAACTCTATCGCCCATACAAAACTGAACGTAAAAGTAGCTGCAACTCATGCTGGCATCTCTGTAGGAGAAGATGGAGCAACTCATCAGTGCTGCGAAGACCTTTCTCTTATGAGAACCATCCCGAACATGGTCGTTATTAATCCATGTGATGATGTAGAGGCAAGAGCCGCTGTAAAGGCAGCTTACGAATATGATGGACCAGTGTATTTAAGATTCGGCAGACTGGCAATTCCAGTAATCAACGATCCGGAAACCTACCAGTTCGAAATTGGAAAAGGCGTTGTCGTAAGAGAGGGCAAGGACCTGACCATTTTCGCTACCGGCCTTGAAGTATATGAGGCTTTAGTAGCTGCAGAAAAACTGGCAGAGGACGGAATCGATGCAGAAGTCATTAACATCCATACCTTAAAGCCGATTGATGAAGATCTGGTGGCAGCATCTCTGGCAAAGACCGGATGCGCAGTAACCGTAGAAGAACATTCCATTATCGGCGGCTTATACAGCGCCGTATGCGAAGTGGCAGCAAAGAAACAGCCGACAAAGATTCTGGCAATCGGCGTAGAAGATGTATTTGGACATTCCGGCCCTGCAAAAGATCTGCTTCATGAGTTTGGTCTGGACAGCGAAGGCATCTACAACAAGATTAAAGAGTTTTTGAAATAAAAGCTTCGGCAGAAAATAGAGCAAAAGAAAAGAGGTATCTGAGATACCTCTTTTTTATGTGATTCTTTTACTGAAAATGTTTTCCATAATAGTTGGTTCTTTATTCAATGGAAGGAGTAAAATGAAATAGCATTTTAGGTCAGACTTCTCGAGTATTTGCATCTACATACTTTAACTGGAGGTAACTACAAATGACTGAAAAAACTATTGATTTTAATGTTATAGGCGGATTTCAACACCACCTTAGAAAGGAGGAAAAAAGCGAGGTAACCATAGAAAAGTATATCCACGATGTAATGAACTTTCTCTCTTATGTGAATGGCGAAGACTTGACAAAAGAGATTGTCGTAGAATATAAACAACATCTTTTGAATAAAGGATATGCCATAAGGAGCGTAAATTCTATGGTCGCAAGTATTAACAGTTTGTTTCGCTATCTTGGGCGAGAAGATTTAAAAGTTAAATCCATGAAAATCCAGCAAAGAATTTTTTGCGCTGAGGAAAAAGAATTAACCAGACCGGAATATGAAAGGCTTTGCTGGGCAGCACAAAAGAAAAATAACGAAAGGCTTTATCTGATTTTACAGACCATATGTAGTACGGGAATTCGGGTTGGCGAGCTTTTATTTATAACTGTGGAAGCTGTGAAAAATGGAAAAGCGGAAGTATCTCTAAAAGGGAAAAGCAGAGTCATACTGATTCCAAAAGATTTACAGAAAAAACTGTTGCGGTACATTGAAAATCAAAAAATAAAGTCTGGGAAGGTGTTTGTTACACGAACAGGAAAGGCCTTGAACCGATCAAATATCTGGCGGGAAATGAAAGGCCTATGTGTGGAAGCAAATGTGAATCCACAGAAAGTTTTTCCTCATAATCTCAGACATTTATTCGCAAGAATATTTTACAATCTGGAAAAAGATATCATGAAATTAGCTGACGTGCTTGGACATAGCAATGTCAATACTACCCGAATCTATATTATCTCGACTGGGTCCGAGCATCGACAGTGTATGGAAAATATGCATTTGGTAATATAAAAAAATCACCACGAAAGTGGCGATGACACATAATACTCATTATGTTGCAGTATACGGGTGCTCTCTCTATACTTTTCTCTAAATAATCACTTCAACTTCGGAGTACGGGCACAATAAAATAAGCCTTTCCTTTTTTGCTTTTTAAACAATCGGACAAGGCCTTCTTAACTTGTTTTTTTGTCAAAATGTAATACGATTTTTGCATTTTAAGTTCCTAATAATTTCTTCAACTTCTTGATTTCTACAAATTTATGTAGTAATATGCACGTATGTAAGTGTAAACATTTTGTAAACACTTACTACATAATGAGTATTATGTTTCGGTATACGGTTTTTTATTGTATGTCGAAGTTTTGATACGGAGGTTGCAGTGTGGCTTATAAACGGGCTTTTGATGAAATATTTATAGAAGGAACGATTCAAACGGTTGCGGAAATCGGGATTGAAAACACACGTACAAAAAATGTAGCGGATTATGCAGGGTTCTCTGAGGCGACGATGTACCGCAGATTCCCTTCCAAAGAAATACTTTTACGTGAAACTTTTCTTTATATAGATAAACAGATTTCTAGTTTTTTAACCCAGAGCTCGTTTATCCGTAATCCTGAGGAGAATTCCTTCGAGCATGGAATTTACGGAATATGGCATAAGCTTTACCGCTATTTGATTGAACATAAAGAAGAGACCTTATTCTTGATTCGTTATAGATATTCTTCTCTTTATACGGATGAAGTAAGGAAGCTGCAGCAGGCATATAATGGTGGCTTCAATCAGGTTTATAAAACTCTGGATAATTATTTTGGCAGTGAAAACCAGGAATACAGAGACTTCCTGATTAACTATATCTTTGAAATAACACTGTGCTTTGCGGGAAGAATAATTGAAGGCAGAGCGGAAGATGATGACGATACGGAATGCGGTGTTTGGCTGGCGGTCAGCAACAGTGTGAAATCATGGACTCGTCAGCAAGGAGAACAGAAAAAAGATGATGAACAAAGAGTTGCGGCGGCTCAGTAGACGCGAATTGTTAGAACTATTAGTTCAGCAAGAACGACAAAACGAATTACTGAAAGCAAGAATTTCCGAACTGGAAGATCTTTTGACAGAACGCACCATAAAAATAGAAAAATCAGGGACTTTAGCAGAAGCTGCGCTGGCATTGAATGAAGTATTTGAAAGCGCCGATCGGGCAGCTGCCCAGTATTTAGAAAATATAAAACTGTACACCGAGCGTCGGGAAAGACTATCCGGCAAAAAAAATCCAAAAGTTAATGATGCGAAAAAAATGACATTAACAAGCAAAGCGGAACAAGGACAGCAAGATATAAAAATTGAAATGATAGAAATTGGAACGAAAGAACCTATGAGGTCACGCACGGAGATGCCCGAGTTCCTATCCCTTCGTTCAAGCAGAAATGTAAAGAAGACAGATGAACAAGAATAAAGAAATTACGGCCCCAAGCCTCGAACAGTTAAACGAAGAACTGCAGCGAGTAAATCATCGTTTTCGGTTTCGAAGGGTTCTTCGGAGCACCTTATTTACGTTAATTGTTGTAAGTGCAATCGCCGTACTTGTTGCAGTTCTGTTGCTTCCAGTGCTGAGAATTTACGGAAACTCTATGACACCAACTTTGAATGAAGGAGAAATTGTTGTTTCGATAAAGGGAGCGGAAGTCAAAAGAGGCGATTTGGTAGGTGTGTATTACGGGTCGAAGTTATTAGTTAAACGTTGCGTCGCTACAGAACATGAATGGGTCAATATTGACGCGGAAGGAAATGTGTATGTCGACGGACAACTTTTAGATGAGCCATACCTGGTTGAAAAAGCATTTGGAGAATGCAATCTGGAACTTCCATATCAGGTTCCGGATGGATGTATTTTCGTGATGGGCGACCATCGGGAGACATCAATAGATAGTCGCAACACGTCTGTGGGGAGTATAGATTCAGAAAATATAGTTGGAAAAATCGTATTTCGTGTATGGCCACTTAGTGGATTTGGCATCCTGAATCACGATTACCATTGAGGAGGACTTTTATATGAAGGATAAACTTCAAGATAGAGTCGAAAGGTACAAAAAAGGAAATCGAAAGAAAAAAGTATGGCAAAGAGTTGTTACGGTGTTAGCAGCGGTTGCTGTATTTTGCACAACGTATGTCATGATTTTGCCAGCGGTTACCTGGGAGCGTTCGCTCGTTTGTGACCAGCAGGAACATCAGCATACATCTTCTTGTTATACGACAGAAGAGAAGGGCGAAGAGCCGGTTCTCATCTGCCAGTTGCAAGAACATGAACATACAAATAGCTGTTTTGATGCTCCTCCAGCTGAAGATGATGGGTATTATTGCGGTCAAGTAGAGCATATCCATAGCGAAAGTCAGTATTGCTACTATTCGGATGGAACGCTGAGCTGCTCAATTCCTGAGCATGTTCATACTTTGGCATGCAAGAGCAATCCACAAGCAGATGTAGAGCATGAAGCTGATTGGTGCTCATCTTTTGCAAGCGTTTCTTTGTCTGGAAATTGGGCAGAGGATGTTATTGCTATTGCGGAAACACAGATTGGTTACACAGAAAGCACCCGTAACTATGAGGTGATGGAAGATGAAACTTCCATAAAGGGTTATACCCGATACGGCGATTGGTATGGAGATAAATATGGCGATTGGTCCGCCATGTTCTGTTCGTTCTGCCTGAATTACGCAGGTGTTAATCAAAACCTGATGCCGATTACTCAGGACTGTGAAGAATGGATCAAATTACTGACCGAAAACAACTTATATCATGATCTGGATAGTGAATATGAACTGAAGTCCGGTGATCTTGTTTTTTTAGATTACGACAAAGATGCGGCAGCGGATCATGTTGGCTTTGCATATAAGTTTAATTCGAACAAAGTTACGACAATAGAAGGAGATTGGGACAACTGTGTCAGCACGGTAAAACACAAGTTCACAGATGAAGAGGTTCTCGGATATGGTGAACTCTTGGAAGCACCAACCGTACTGATGGCAGCAGCACCATCAAACGCTAACAGTGGAAAAACCGTAATCCTTGCATGCTCAGATGTTCAGGATCCGTCGAATTCCTTCTTATTCTCAAACGGAAATTACAACAACCAAATAACGATTATTAATAACATCGTTTCAAAGGCGAAAACATATTATCCTTCGATAACGGATTTCTTCTGTGGTGGAGATTACAATTTCGACGTCACTAGAGAAGGAAGAAATTATACCGAAAACGGTGTCCAGAAAACTTATACAGCAACAACTGCTACGAATAAAACAAAGCAAGGAATACAGACGCTTAGAAATGCAGTTACTGCTGCGTTCCCTAATATTGAAAATATCGTACTGATTCAAGGCAATCATGACCAATATTGTGACTCCTTATCTGCGACTGGTGGCTTTGATATGGGTGAATATTCCGTCTACGTTATTAACGAAAAGGATTTCCCTTCTGGCGGAACAGCAACTCAGACTCTTTGCCAGCAGACCGCAGATAGACTCAACTCCTGGCTGAGCGGATTAGTACAGTCAAATTATGATAAACCAGTATTCGTTTTAACCCATGTTCCACTTCATTATAGCGGCCGCGTGATTGACGACGGAGATTCTCTTTATGCGCAGCTTTTATTTGATGTGTTATCCGCCCACGGAAATGATTTGAATATCTTCTTTATGTATGGACACAACCATGCTCACGGAGATGACGATTATTTAGGTGGAGCCTCTCAGTTCTTGTCCCGTGGCGACAAGCTTACTATTGCCCAGGCTGGAAACCGTTACGGAAAATTAGAAAAAACTCTGAATTTCACTTATATGAACTACGGTTTTGTAGGTTACTACTGGGACGATTGGGCTTCTGATGGTGGTCCTGTCAACGATTCAACGGATTATTCCCTCACCATGACTACGTTTGAAATCGATGATAACGACGTAATCATCCGCCGCTGGGACGAGAATGGGCAACATTTGCTGAAAGCAGTCGGCGCGCCATCTTTGGGATATAGAGGCTTTTCAGATCCGTTACCTGCAAACACCCAGGAATATAAGAGTCCTATGCTTGTAAGATCACCAAAGAGTGATACAAAAACTGTTTTGCCATGGCAAAACTTTGAAGATGATGCTACTTCCGTATCGGTAGAGGCTTTTGGTTCTGCTCTCACGGTAAAAGAATTAGAAAGACTGGAAGCGCTGGAAAGAGAAGGAATTACCGCCTACCGCGCATTTGATATTACTGTGAAAGATTTTGTTGGATCTGCGGAAGTAACTTTACCATCACGTCCGGAATATAACGCGGTTTGGCATGTATCTGAGGATGGAGTAGTGGAGCGAATCAGCGATGTTGTATTTAATGACAACAATACCGTTACCTTTACGGCAACTCATTTCAGCGATTATGGAGTCGGTTCGGCACCTCCGGAGGATGGAGCCTATCTCGTTAAAACCCCTGCAAGCGAACTTAAGCCAGGAGACAGGGTCCTTATTTTGAATAAGACAGAGGATTATATTCTGTATCCTGGTGATGATGCAGTATGGTGCGATCCTTATAACCTTAAGAGCTTATACGAAGATGAATATTCCGGAACCATAGATCCGATTATTTATAACGGAAAAACCTATTATCGTTACGATGCACACATGCAGGAAATCGTGGATGGAAATTGGAAATATTTAATGACCGTTACAGACGATATGGGACTTGAAAATAGTAACGGAAAATATTTAAATCTTGCATTTGATTCCTATGACATTAATAACCTTACCGCATTTAAGGATGCCGGAGCAGCTACGATAAACGATGACGGAACAATTTCCCATGCATTCGGCAGCACAACCTATTATCTGACATTGAATACTGATTCCGCAGATTTATGGTATGGATTCCAGCCTCGTACTAAGAACGATAGCGGTTACAAGGATGAGTATGCTCAACTGACCTTCTATCGACTGGAGAATTATACCGCGCCAGAACCAGGCCCAGGTCCAGACGACGAAGATGATTACGCATTAGTTAACCAAGATGCATGGTTCGCTGATCTTGAAAATTATACATACAGAATAACTGAGGCAAATGCATATTTGTACCATTCACAAACACCAGTTGTGACTTCTGTGAAGAATTCGGATGGCAGTTTGACTTATACAACGGTTCCATTCTCAAACGGTGGAAATGACACCATTGAGTTTTACGATGCATTTAAGGTTGGTGAACATTCCTATAATGTCTGCCTTAAGGCCAAAGTATTGAATTCTGCTGCAAACAAGAAACTTTACTGGGGCTCACAGACCTATGCGTCGTCAGACGGATTTTTATCCGTCGGTCAGTTCCGTATAACACAGACATGCTCCAGCAAGTGGATGCCAGAAGATATGTCAGAGCCCGAGACTGATATGGAATGGGAGATTTGGCTGGAAGACGCTGATGGGAATCCTATCACAGACGAGCGTTTGTTCCAAGAAACGGGACAGCATCTTGCGGGTGGTTCTGTCTATGTAGCACCAGATGAATATATTACCGTTTATTCGACAGACAACACGATTTACACCAATATTTCGGAGGGCATCGAGTTTGATCATTCGGAGAAAAGATGGCATACGCTGAACGATGATTTTAACAAGGCTGAAAATTATATGGTCGGAATCCCAGGTTCTGCCAATAAGATAAAGGGACAGTATAAAAAAGGATATACCAACGCTGGATGTGAGCTGGCGGTTGGAACATATTCAGAGGTTAAAGAAAGTTTCTCCTCTGGAGACATAGATTTCCTGAAATATGAAAAAGAAACAGCAGTAACCGGCATTGAAGGCTCAAAAACAGGTATAGAAAACGTTCATACAATCTGTTTGGATATTGTTCCTCCTGAAAAGAAAGATATCGCAATCCTGATGGTTATGGATACGACATCGTCCATGCGTGTCCAATGCGCTAACTGTGGCGTTCCACTGGCAAATCATACGGGTACTAGTGGAAATCCGGGAAGATGGATTGAGGTAACTAATTGGGAAGGCGAAACTTACAGCGTCAAGGCTTGTGATCACTTTGAAGTAAGAGCGGATATATCGTACAACTCAGCTGTTTCCTTCATAAATGATCTTGCCGATTTGCCAATCACGAATGCTAATTTATATGTGCGTTTGGTTCCTTTCGCAGGGGATGCAGACGCTGATTATATGGACTGGGTTGATGTCACGAAGGATGGCGGCGTTGATGATGTGATTTATGCTTTAGATCATCTTCCGCAGAAGAGCGGCACAAATATTTCTGCTGGATTAAGATGCGCATCGGAAATACTTTCTGACGATTTGCCAGAGAACGTGTCTACAGAAAACACCTATGTTCTCTTACTGACAGACGGTGCACAGAGCAAATCCGACATTGAAAATTTACCTGACGAAGCACTTACTCAAGACTATATCGATTCCTGGCTCGAAAAGTGGGAAAACAACTACGACCACTATGAACGCGTGGTTTCCGGAATAAATGAAGACACTGGTCAGCCGATTGATTATACCGGATTCTTCATTGGAGCTCCGTACTATGCGGAGAAGATTATGGACGAGGATGGACTGAATGCTCATCTGTATACCGTAATGCTTGGCAACAATCTTGACTGGGGAGCTAAAACCAGCAGAGAAAACTGGAGATATACCCCAGGTATCGGAATTGCTGCACATGACCACTTGAGAAGCTTTTCGGAATACAGCGTATATGCTACTTCGGAATCGGAACTTAAAAAGTATTACGAAGCAATAGCCGATACACTGACACCTACGGTGGAAGCTCTTACTGTTACAGACCCAATGAGTGACCATGTGGATTTCCTGGAATTCACGGATAGTAACGGAAAGAATCAAGGCAGTAACGTAGCAGTTTACGATGAAAAAACTCAAACGATTACGTGGAATCCGTTGGAAGGCTCGGCAGATCCGGATGGACACTACAGGCTATATTACAATGTCCGGATTAAGACGGAAGCATCCGGATTTGTGGATAGCAAATTATATCCTGCAAACAAAAGGACTACAGCGAAATATGAGTTGAAGTATCCGAATGGGCATATCGAAAAAAAGGAAAAAGACGCAGATATTCCTGAAATAAAGGGTCAACTTGGTCAGTTCTCTTTCACAAAGATTTCTGAGAATGGAGGAATTATCGCCGGTGCCGAGTTCAAGATGGTACACGATCAAGATTGTCCATATTGCCATAATAAAAATTGGCCGACCCGTGCGGGAGCAACCTTCGCAGACATTACCTTTAAATCCGATGCAAATGGAAATGTACAGGTAACAAATATTCCGTCTGGTCATACCTATAAGCTTTACGAAACAAAAGCGCCTCAAGGATTTTTGCCATTTGAAGGTTCCCTGAGCGTAGATGTTTCTTACGGAAAAGTCACGGTTAACGATGGTCATTCAAATGAAATTTGGAATAACCAATACCGCCGCCTGAAAGATCCTTCGGATAACATCAAATTTACGATTACGAAGAACGTTTATGGATCAAGCGGCACGGAGAGCTTCCCGTTTGAAGTGACATTATCTGACAGTAAGGGAAATCCAGTACTTTTGACGGCTGGTACATATTCTCCAGAAGGAAGCGTTCCTTATGTTGTTGCCGCTAATGGAAAAATAACATTTAAGCTCAAAAATCAGGAAAGTGTAATCATTAACGAAATTCCTTCTGGAACCAAAGCAACAATAACCGAAACCATTTCGGAAGGCTACACCGTGAAGTATGTAGATGAGAATGGAACCAGATATGGAGTAAAAGACGAAATAGTTC
Organism: Lachnospiraceae bacterium; assembly: GCA_045640945.1. Classification (GTDB taxonomy): domain Bacteria; phylum Bacillota; class Clostridia; order Lachnospirales; family Lachnospiraceae; genus RGIG5612. Next base: position 11,478 of record JAZUGA010000175.1, read on the forward strand.
TATCTGGTGATAAAGCGGTTACCGTTGTCAATACAACGGGCGCAAGACTTCCAGATTCGGGAGGTATTGGTAATTATTCAATTTATGCATTAGGAGTACTGATCTTGGCAGGCTCCATAATGTGCAGTTTCATGTTGAGACGAAAAGAGTGGTAATGAGTAGACGCACTGCCACAGTTAAAAAAGCATGAAAACGTACCCATATATAAAAATTACTTAAGAAAGGATTAGAAAAATGAAATCCATGAAAAAACTTTTGGTTCTGTTTCTGGCTGTTGTTATGACGCTGGCGATGGGAACCACAGTATTTGCAGCTAACTCAGCTACTGACGCAAAGGGAACTATTAAAATTGAAAACAAAGATGCTTTTGAAACGCCAGGTACTTATACTGCGTACAAAATTTTTGATGTAACGTATGCAGATGGCACCAATGCAAATGGAGCGTATTCTTATACCATCAAAAGCAATTCTCC
>JAZUGA010000176.1:0-11716 GCA_045640945.1 Lachnospiraceae bacterium
GCGGATTATTTGATTTCAAATTAAAATCTTTCCGTATTGACTGGTCTTTATTGAAAGTAGCTTTCAAGATTGGTTTCCCACAGGCCCTGCAGTTTGGTCTTACGGTTTGCTCATATCTGTTCATCAGTGGATTTGTTAACCAGTATGGCGTTTTCGCAAGCGCTGCTTCCGGTGCAACCTCTAAGATCTGGAGCTTCGAAGTACTTCCAGCTCAGGCAATTCAGATGGCTATGATGACCTTAACTGCACAGAACATTCCTCGCGGAAACATTGACCGAATCAAAAAAGGTCTTATTATCGGTATGGTAATTGCATTCTGCATGTCCGGTATTTTCTGGGTTGCTGCTCAGTTATTCCCACAGGCAATGCTTTCTGTATTCACCACAGACCCGAACGTTATTGAAGTAGGAACCAGATATTTCCAGATCCTTTTGACCAGTGGTATTTTCGAGAGTCTGATGTTCTGCATGTTCGGTGTTATTCAGGGCTCTGGCCATACGGTTTACACTTTCTTCTGCGCAATCCTTTCCGCCATTGTTGTCCGTGTTTCACTGGTAGCAATCTTTGATGCTTTTACAACTTTGGGATTTAACGGAATCGCCATTGCTTATGTATGCGCTCCGGCCGCTTCCGGTCTTGCTGCATTCATATTCATCCTTACAGGAAAATGGAAAAAGAGTAAAGTCCGCGTATAAAGAATTGGTAAAGAGGACTGAATTTCCGGTCCTCTTTTTAAGAAAAAACACAAATTGCACATAAAAAAGTTTTAGTATGAACGTCTTGAAAGATATTCATTAAGGAAAATAATGAAATCTTAAGGAGAGGAACGAAATAATTCGGAGGTAAAAATGAAAAAATTAGCAGTAGTTTTAGCAATGGCATTAGCAGTTTTAGGATGCCTTACCGCATGCGGCGGAGCACAGAACGAACAAGGAGAAGCATCATCTATGGTAGAACCTATCGGCAGTTCTTCTTTTGAAGAGCCACAGGTAATCGGTGGAATCGGTGGCGGTTGGACTGTAAATAATGACGATACAAAAGCCTTTTTACCAGAAGGCTTTGAAGAAATCTTCAACAAGGCACTGGAAGGCTATACAGGAATGGGCTTTGAGCCTGTTGCTTATTTAGGCAGCCAGGTAGTTGCTGGAAGAAATCATATGGTTTTATGTAAAGGTACTGTAGTTGTTCCGGATGCAACACCAGAATTAAAGGTTGTAGTTATTTATCAGGATCTGGAAGACAATGCAGAAATCACCAAGGTTTGTGACTTTGATTTAGGACAGATTTCTCAGATGGATTCTCAGGGCACAGCAGAAGACCTTGCTGGTGGCTGGACCGTTACGGATACTTTTGGCGTAGCAAATATGCCTGCAGAAGCACAGGGCGCTTTTGACACAGCTATGGAAGGTCTCGTTGGCGCTTCTTATCAGCCAATGGCTCTTTTAGGCAGTCAGGTAGTTGCTGGAACAAATTATGCAGTTCTTTGCCATGGAACAACCGTTACTATGGAACCTACAAATAACATTTACGTAGTTTTCGTTTATGCAGGTCTTGACGGAACCGCTTCTGTAAACAATATCGTTGGTCTGAATTTAGCAGATTTTAACTAAATCTTTTAAAAATAGATCGTCATCTTAAAAATAACTCCGGTCCTAGATTCTTGTAGGGACCGGAGTTTTTATATTCATTTCATTTTCTGTAATTTCACAATCATAAGCCAATACTTTTACCCCAGCTTTTTTGACATCTTTTAGGGCCTGGGCGAATACCGGGTCCTGAACCTTCGCGGGAGTAAAATACCGGATATCATTCATCTGAATGACGAACAAAACTGCCGATTTGTAGCCTTCTTCCAAAGCGTTGGAAAGTTCCTGAAGATGCTTGACACCTCGCTGTGTTGGAGCATCTGGAAAGCTGACAATACCGTTCTGTTCTAAGGTCACTCCCTTTACTTCCAGAAAAATCTTTTTTCTTGCTGTCTCCAGATAAAAATCGAAACGGGAATTGCCATAAGTAAACTCCGGACGGATCTGTTTAATCTTGCCAAAGACGTTATCGGCACTTTTTTCCAACCATTCGTATACGGCTTTATTTGGCGCCTGAGAATCCATGTTGATCAGACGGATTTCGCCATCACTGCATTCTTTATAGACGGAAATCAGATCATAAGCCATCTTCCGCATACCTTTCGGCTTTTCGGACTCTTCAGTCAATCCTTTTGCTTCCAGCGACTCTGGAAAGAACTGAAGAAGAACGGTCGCTCCAGGAATCAGCAGCTCCTTGCAACGGCCGGTGTTCTTAACATGAACCGCAACATCTCCGTAGGGGAGAGTACAATCATACCCGCTGGCAGTTAACTGTTTTTCCAGTTTCCGGGCAGTCTCTTTATCAATTTTTACATGGGCAATAAACCGGTTGGGCCGGTCGAGAAAAGTGCCCTGAATCATGTTGCTGTATTTCATCTGTTATAATTATTGGGAAGATTATTGGACTGCGGCAACGTCCCATGCAGTAATAATACCAAGCAGTTTTTCTTCGGATTTTCCATGCTCTGTTACAAAGATCATTCCGACCCGGTCTGAATTCTTCAAGGCTTCATCAAAAATGTCACTGATCTTGGAAACGGTTTCATTCCGGCCAACAAAACGATAGGTCTCTGCCGGATGCGCTCCCAGCGCCAGATAATCACCAATGTCGCTGAATCTGGTTTCGCTGTCGATAATCAAGTTGCCGTAAAGAATATAATTCATAAGAGTGTTATCACTGAAAACACCTATAACTTTTGAATTGTCCAGAATTGGAACATGGGTATAAGCCTTTTTGAACATAGAAGTCATAACAGAAAATACTTTGGTATCCATTCCTGCGTACAGGACTTCGCCTAAAGGAATATAGATGTCCGTGGCTACTAAAGGCTTCTCAATTTTACGAATGGTGTCTTTAATAAGGTCAATCATGGCATCGGTAGGCTCCACAGCAAAATCGTCATCAATACGAGGACGATGGGTAAGCAGATTGCGCACATCACGAATGTAATCCAGTTCCGAGCGGATATTTTTGAATTCCGACATCCGCTGCAGCTGACTGACTGCAGTGCCGTCTCCTTTTACGCCGAACTGATTTACGGCAATGTTTTCCAATTGCTTATATAAGTCGAGAAATTCTTCACATTTATCCATGATCTAACCTCCAATGCCTGCTCATTATAACATAAATATATGACGAAAAACTATATGGCAAGATAAACGTTTATGTTGTATAATACAAGTGCCTATCTGTAAGATGGACTTTAATAAAGCGCCCTTTTATGAATCGGGAGGCTTTACTTGCATTGGGAGGATCTAACAAAAATGAAATTACGTTCAAAAAAATTAAAATTAATTGTTGCTTCTGCTGTGACATTCCTGACTTCCTTGGGAACTGCAGTATTTGCTTATGCTGAAGAAAGAGGAACGGGTACAGTCCCAGTCATAGAAGATAAAGTAATCTATATTGGCGGTGCTATTTTTGCTGCTGTTGCCATTATTGGTACTTGTGTTATTGGAACTATTCTCCGCAGAGCTCAGAATAAGGCACATAAAGAATGGCTCAGAGAAAATCATTTAACGGAAGAAGAATATCTTGCTCAGGCAAAAGAATATAAGGTAAGAGAAAAACAGCGTAAGAAGGAAATGAAAGCAAGAAAGAAAGCCAGAAAACAGGCGATGAAACAGATGAAAAAATAAATCAGTTATCTGTGAAATGGAATAGAAGGATTTTTTTTAAAGGGGGAAAGGAAAATGTTAACAGTAAAAGAAAATGTTCGTGAAACATTGAAAAAAGACGGCCATCCGGATCGTTTTGTTAACCAGTTTGAATACCTGGGAATGACTTTCAGTCCTCAGGGTGGTGCAGGTGCTAGACCTACCTATGGCGGACCAGCAGTTCAGAATGCTTGGGGAGTTTATACTCAGTGGCCAGAAGGCACACCAGGCCCATTCCCTGTACATACTCCGGACAAAATCGTTATTAAAGATATTGAGCATTGGCAGGATTACGTAAAAGTTCCTAAGGCTTCCGGTTTTTCCGATGCAGAATGGGAATTCCCATTAAAGATTGCAGAAAACATTGACAAAGAGAATCAGTTCTTATGCTCTATGGTAGCTCCTGGCTTATTTGAGCAGTGCCACCACTTAATGGAAATCCAGAGATTCCTTATGGCTTTCTATGAGAATCCAGATGAACTTCATGATGTTATCAATGTTCTGAAAGATTATGAACTGGAAATGGCAGAAGAGACCTGTTCTCATCTTCATCCAGAAGCAGTATTCCATCATGATGACTGGGGCAGCCAGCTGTCTACATTCATTTCACCAGCTATGTTCGAAGATTTCTTCGTTGAGCCATATAAAGAGATTTATGGATACTATCATGATCACGGCGTAGAGCTGATCGTTCATCATGCAGACTCCTACTGTGCAACCTTAGTTCCTGATATGATCGAAATCGGAATCGATATCTGGCAGGGCGCAATGAGCACAAACAACATTCCTGCTCTGGTAGAAGAATATAAAGGCCAGATCGCAATCATGTCCGGTATTGACTCTGCATGGGTTGATAATCCAGACAACTCCCGTGAGAATACAAAAGCATGGGTTAAGAAAGTACTGGATCAGTACGAGACTCCAAACGGAATCATCCCATGTATCACCCAGGGAGGTCCAATGAGCACATTCGAGGGCGTTTATAAAGATGCCTGCGAAGAGATTGCTGCTTACAACCAGGAGAGATTTGGTGTAAGTTCCAACGTTGGATCTGGATTCGGCCGTTAATTATTATTGCTTTAACCGATAAAGGACGTAAGCTTTTTCTCACATCGACATAAGCAAAGCTTTTTGAAAAAAGAAAACCCGCAAAGAAGACTGTTTCTTCTTTGCGGGTCATTTTTTCGTTCGCCAAACCGAAATTTACGAGAATAGTTTTTCCTCGACACCCGGGGATTTGTCCTTCAATTACTGTCTCCCCAACTTGGATTTGATGGGTTTTTCCAGGGCCACTTTTTTTCGACCCAAAATCTTCGACTATGTATCACAATTTTCTGCCTTTTTTCCAATGCAGGATTTTTTTGCTGTAAGCAAGCATCCTTTTTTGGACAATATAGCGAATTATTGTAATAAATTTCAAAGCATCACAATTCATTTTGAAAAAAGTTTTATTCGCTGATACGTAGTCGAAAAACATAAAAAAGAAAAACAGTTTTAGGAAAGGCAAGTCAATGTAAATTGCTGGTAAACCACAATAAATTGGGAAAATCTGCTGTAAACCTCACAATATGTTGTATGTTTACGTTGATTTTAACGCCCTGTTTTGGTATCATAAATTATCTATGGACATAGATTTATTTTTGTACGGCAAATAGGAATCTTTCCGCTTTATGGAACGTGTATCTGGAGCCGGAAAAGGAGATTTTATGATTCGAGCAATAGTTGCAGTAGACAAAAACTGGGCCATAGGAAAGGACGGCAAACTGCTGACTCAAATTCCTGACGACCAGAGATTTTTCCGACAGACCACTACCAATCAGGTAGTTATTATGGGACGAAAAACCTTAGAAAGCCTGCCTCAGGGCAAGCCTTTACCAAACAGAGTGAATATTATTCTGACCAGGAATCCGGCTTATAAGAACAAGGACGTAACCGTTGTTCATTCCGTAGAGGAAGCTTTGACAGAAGCTGGAAGATACGATGCTGATGTGTATATTGCTGGTGGCGCGGAAATTTATCGCCAGTTCCTGGATTACTGCGATGAAGCTCTGATTACGCATATCGATTATTCCTACCAGGCAAACGAGTATTTCCCGAACCTGGACAAAAAAGCAGAATGGGTATTGGCAGCAGAGTCGGAAGAGCAGACTCACTTCGATATCGTATATTACTTCCGGAAATACGTAAGAAGAAAAGATTTCAGAGAATAATAGAATTTGAACATAGAAGATTTTAATCATAGAAAGGGAGAAACAAAATGATAAACGATAAAAAAGTTCTTTACAGTGCAATGCAGGCTACCGGTGTTTTACATATCGGCAATTACTTTGGAGCATTAAAAAACTGGGTAGATTTAAGTGATGAATTCGAATGCTTTTATGCAGTAGCAGATCTTCATGCTTTAACCATCCGCAGAGACCCTGCAGAATTAAGAAGAAGTGCCCGCAACGTACTTATGATGTACATTGCTGCAGGTCTGGACCCGGTAAAGAACTGTATTTATTATCAGTCCAGCGTTCCTGCTCATGCAGAACTGGCATGGATCATGAACTGTTTCACCTACATCGGTGAACTGAACCGTATGACCCAGTTCAAAGATAAAAGCGCAAAACATGCAGATAATATCAATGCCGGCCTGTTAACCTATCCGGTACTGATGGCCTGCGATATTCTTCTTTATCAGGCTGACGTTGTTCCTGTAGGAATCGACCAGAAACAGCATCTGGAACTGACCAGAGACATTGCAGAAAGATTCAACGGCATTTACGGCGACGTATTTACAATTCCGGAACCTTACATTGGAAAATCCGGTGCCAGAATCATGAGCCTGGCTGACCCTACAAAGAAGATGAGTAAATCGGATGAAAACCAGAACAGCGTAGTATACGTCCTGGACGACAAAGATACGGTTATCCGTAAGTTCAAGAGAGCAATCACTGACTCCGATTCTTCGATTATTTATTCGGAAGACAAACCGGGCATCATGAATCTGATCGATATTTACTGTGCAGCTACTGGAAAAGCTCCTGCAGATGTTGAAAGAGAATTTGACGGCAAAGGCTATGGCGATTTCAAATTAGCAGTTGGTGAAACGGTAGCAGATGCTTTAGTTCCTGTAAGAGAGCGTTACGCAGAGTTAGAAAAAGACAAAGCATATGTAGACGGCATTATTAAAGAAAATACAGAAAAGGCTAGCTACTTTGCAAACAAGACCTTAAGAAAGGTACAGAAGAAGGTAGGACTTCCGGAAAGAATCAGATAAGAGGATTTTTCATGGCAAACAAAACAAGTACAAATTCATATAATGCGGACTCAATAACTATACTTGAAGGCCTGGAAGCCGTTCGCCGCAGACCGGGAATGTATATCGGCAGTGTTTCCACCAAGGGATTAAACCATCTGGTTTACGAAATCGTGGACAACTCCGTCGATGAGCATCTGGCTGGATACTGCAGTGAAATTACCGTTACCTTAAACGGCGACGGTTCCGTAACCGTTAACGATAATGGACGTGGTATTCCGGTAGGAATTAACCAGAAAACCGGACTTCCGGCAGCAGAAGTTGTATTTACCATGCTTCATGCCGGCGGTAAGTTTGGCGATGGAAACTATAAGATTTCCGGTGGTTTACATGGTGTTGGTGCATCGGTAGTTAATGCTTTAAGTACCTGGCTGGAAGTTTCTATCAAGAGAGAAGGCAAGGTATATTTCCAGCGTTTCGAAAGAGGAAAAAAGACCTGTGAATTAACGGAAAAAGGAACCTGCAGAAAGAGCGATTCCGGTACAACCGTTACGTTTCTTCCGGACCCGGAAATCTTCGAAAAGACTTATTTTAAGGCAGATGCGATTAAGTCCAGACTTCATGAAACCGCTTACCTGAACCCAGAACTGTCCATTATTTTCAAGAATGACCGTTTTAACGAAGCAGAAGAAGTAATCTTCTCCGAGCCTAAGGGTATTGTGGCTTACGTAGAAGAATTAAATACAGGAAAGGAAGCAGTAGCTCCTGTGGTTTATTTCAAAGGCAAGGAAGAGGGAATCGAAGTAGAGGCGGCTCTTCAGTTCACCAATGATTTCCAGGAGAACATTTTAGGCTTCTGTAACAATATTTATACCCAGGAGGGCGGAACCCATATTACCGGTTTTAAAGCCCGTTTTACCCAGCTGATCAACAACTATGCCCGTGATCTGGGAATCCTGAAAGAAAAGGATGAAAACTTTACCGGAACGGATGCCAGAAATGGCATGACTGCGATTATTGCAGTAAAACATCCGGACCCAAGATTCGAAGGCCAGACAAAAACCAAATTAGACAATCCGGACGCACAGAAGGTTACCAGTGATGTTACGGGAACGGAACTGGAACGATATTACGATAAGAACCTGGAAAATCTGAAGGCTACCATTGCCTGCGCAGAAAAGAGCGCGAAGATTCGTAAGGCAGAAGAAAAGTCGAAAACCAACATGCTTTCCAAGTCCAAATTCGTTATGGAAGGCAATGGAAAACTGGCCAACTGCGAAAGCCGTAATCCGGAAGAATGCGAAGTATTCATTGTCGAAGGAGATTCTGCCGGTGGCAGTGCAAAAACCGCCCGGAACCGTAAAACTCAGGCCATCCTTCCAATCCGAGGAAAGATTTTGAACGTAGAAAAGGCTTCTATCGATAAGGTTCTGGCCAATGCAGAAATCAAGACCATGATCCAGGCCTTTGGCTGTGGCTTCTCTGAGGGCTATGGAAACGATTTTGATATCAGCAAATTAAGATACAACAAGATTATTATCATGACCGATGCGGACGTAGACGGAGCGCATATTGCCACCTTGCTGCTGACCTTCTTCTACCGTTTTATGCCGGAGCTGATTCAGGCTGGTCATGTTTACCTGGCTACGCCTCCTCTTTATAAAGCCATTCCAAAGAGAGGCGAGGAGGAATACCTCTATGATGATCTGGCTCTGGAAAAATACAGAGCAAAACATAAAGGAGACTTTGTTCTTCAAAGATATAAAGGTCTGGGCGAAATGGACGCAGACCAGTTATGGGAAACTACATTGGATCCGGAAAACCGTGTACTGAAGAAAGTGGAAATCGATGATGCAAGATTAGCTTCCGAAGTTACGGAAATGCTGATGGGAAGCGATGTAGGACCTAGAAAACAGTTTATCCATGATAATGCTTATCTGGCTGAACTGGATGTTTAAGAGACGGAAAGTTTGATACAGGAGATATAAGAATGCCGGAAAAAATACTAAACAGTGAATATTCAGACGTAATGCAGAAATCGTATATTGATTATGCTATGAGCGTTATCTGTTCCCGTGCCGTTCCTGATGTCAGGGATGGTTTAAAACCGGTTCAGAGAAGAGTTCTTTACGCCATGTCCCAGTTAGGTCTGAAAGCAGATAAACCACATAGAAAATCGGCCCGTATTGTGGGTGATGCCATGGGTAAATATCATCCACATGGCGACTCTTCCATTTATGAGACCTTAGTAGTCATGGAGCAGGACTTCAAGAAGGGTATGCCTTTGGTAGATGGTCATGGAAACTTCGGTTCCATCGAAGGAGATGGCGCTGCTGCTATGCGTTACACGGAAGCAAGACTTCAGAAATTTACCCAGGACGTATATCTGGCAGACCTGGATAAGGACGTAGTCGATTTCGTTCCAAACTTTGACGAGACCGAAAAAGAGCCGGCAGTCCTTCCGGTACGAGTTCCGAACATTCTGATTAACGGCTCCGAAGGTATTGCCGTTGGTATGACTACCAGTATTCCTACCCATAACCTGAACGAAGTTGTAGACGCAATGATCGCCTATATGAAAAAGAATTCCATTACGACAGAAGAACTGATGGAATATATGCCGGGACCAGATTTCCCTACCGGAGGCCTGGTAATCAATAAATCAGAATTAAAATCCATTTACGAAACCGGAGTAGGTAAAATCAAACTTCGTGGCAAGGTTGTTTTAGAACCGGCAAAGAGAAAAGCTGATAAAGACAAATTAGTAATTACCGAAATACCTTACACGATGATCGGTGCCAACATCGGCAAGTTTATTTTAGATGTCTGTGATTTAGTAGAATCCAAAAAGACTACAGATATTGTGGATGTTTCCAACGAGTCTTCAAAAGAAGGCACGCGAATCGTTCTGGAGCTGAAAAAAGGAGCAGACCCGGTAAAAATCGAGAACATGCTCTATAAGAAGACGAAGCTGGAAGATACTTTCGGCGTCAATATGCTGGCTATCGTAGACGGAAAACCGGAAGTTTTAGGCTTAAAAGATATTATCTGTCATTGCGTAGATTTCCAGTACGAAATCAACACCAGAAAGTTCAACACGCTCCTTGCAAAAGATAAAGAGCAGAAGGAAATCAAGGAAGGCCTGATTAAAGCCTGCGATATTATTGATTTGATTATTGAAATCATCCGTGGCTCTGAGAGTATCGCTCAGGCGAAGGCTTGTCTGGTAAATGGCGATGTTAAGAACGTGAAATTCAAATCCGAAGCTTCAAAGAAAGAAGCTGCAAAGCTGGCTTTCACGGAGAAACAGGCTCAGGCGATTTTAGATTTAAGATTATCCAAATTAATCGGCCTGGAAATTCTTCAGCTGAAGGATGAATACGATAAACTCTTAAAAGAAATTGAAGAGTACGAAAAAATCTTAGATGACAAGGGCGCCATGCGTAAGGTCATCATCAAAGATTTAGAAAAAATCAAAAAAGAATATGGCTACGACCGTAAAACCGAAATTATCGACGGGGAAGCTGCTGTATTTGAAGAAGAAAAGATTAAAGAGCAGGAAGTAGTATTCCTTATGGACCGCTTCGGTTATTCCAAAATTATCGATGTGGCTGCTTATGAGAGAAATGTGGAAACGATTGACTCCGACAATAAATATGTTCTGCGCTGCATGAACACGGACCGAATCTGCATCTTCACCAATAAGGGAATGGTTCATCAGGTAAAGGTTTCCAAAATTCCGTTAAAGAAACCGAAGGACAAAGGCCTGCCAATCGATAACATCAGTAATTACTCCAGCTCCAAGGAAGACATTGTCCAGATTTGTCCACTGGCAGAGCTGAAGATGAATATGATGCTGTTCACAACAAAGAAGGGCATGATGAAATTCGTAGATGCTTCTGAATTTGAGATGAGCAGACTGTCTGCAGCCGCAACAAAACTGGCAGATGGAGATGAAGTGGTAAGCATTGATCTGTTCGATGCTTCCGATAAGAAAGTATATGCTTCGAATGATGCAGACTTTGAGGACGAGCCAGATATTTTCATCTCTGGCGGTTCTGAGGATGGTATCAGCGAATACATTGATCCAGATGGTGATCAGCTGACCTTCCAGTTTATCAGCTATGGCGATGGCAGCATTTCGGAAGAACTTCTTTACGAGGAAGAAGAGAAGACGGAAGAGAAGGCAGAAGGAAAGCCGGCTCCAAGCTTCTCCACCAACAAGATGGTAGTTCTCCAGACCAAAGACGGAGTCTTCTTACGATTTAAACTGAACGAAGTTCCGGAAAAACATAAAGGAGCTGTTGGCGTCCGGGCAATTAAACTGAACGAAGACGATGAGATTGATAAAGTTTACATTGTAGGCTTCGGCGACAAGGCAACCATCGAGTATCGCAACAAACAGGTAGAACTGATGAAAATCAAATTATCCAAACGTGATACGAAGGGCACGAAAATCCGTACCTGATAGTTTTGCCGGTTAGGGAAAATGCTGAAAAAAAGCCGAAAAATCCTTATATTTACGGGAAAATAACAGTTGAAATCCTATATTCATAAGGTCTATTATGTTACTTAAAAATATTGGCGAAAGCCGGAAAGAAGGAAACGATATGGATAAGAAGTTACGAGTTGGCGTTTTAGGTGCAACAGGAATGGTTGGCCAGAGATTTGTCACTCTTCTTGAGAACCACCCATGGTTCGAAGTAGTGTTACTGGCAGCAAGTGAGAGAAG
>JAZUGA010000177.1:0-30738 GCA_045640945.1 Lachnospiraceae bacterium
GTAACGATAGGAATGAGCGCATTCCTCAAGATATGTTTCGTCACGAGCTTTGTTCCATACATTCCCTTTGACGATGCAAGCAATACATAATCTGAATCCATTACCTCGACCATTTCATTTCTCGTGAAGCGGGCAACCGTACTCATTGAAAACAGTGAGAGCGATAGTGCCGGCATGATAGTTGAAATCAGGAAATTGCTTGTATCGAAATAAAACGGAAAGATGGTAACTTTATATGCAAAGAAGTATTGCAGGAATATCATAAATACATAGGACGGTACACATACGCCTATGATTGATAATACGGTGCAGAATACATCCCAGAAACGTCCTCTGTTAAGGGCAGCTGCGATTCCCAGAATAAGTCCGATAAATACGCCGAATAAAATTGCAATGCCACCAATACGGAAAGAGTTGGACATAGCAACCGGCAATACAGAAGAAATCGGAGCTCCATTATAAAGAGCAGAACCGTTACCAAAGCTGCCAGTGGTTATAAGAGTCTTTATATAATTCCAGAACTGTACCATCATCGGGTTATCCAAGCCCATTTCGGCACGTTTCTTGGCAATGGCCGCTGCGCTCATACGCTCGGACGGGAACGGATTTCCCGGCATAATACGAACAAGCAGGAACAGAACGAACGTTATGATCAATAACGTTATCAGCGCCATTATTACTCGTTTAATAATATATTTCGTCATTGTTGTTACCTAAAAAACTTTTTTGTTTTCCCAAATAAAACTTTTTTCGTATTTTTCCTCTGATTATATAACGATATCAGAGTGGCTTTTTGGGCCACTCTGATCGTCCCGAAAAAACTATATTAGTCTTTTACTTTAAAATTTTAGTATCCTAATTCACCTTTTGCTGTCTCAAAGAAGCTCTGAGCTGCTTCTAAGTTGTATGAGCAAACATCAGCGAACTTAGACTGATCTGCTGAGAAGTCTTCACCAGTTGTAGCAGAAGCTGCGAACTGTGGAGGAACACATGTAAATGTAGCAAGAGAGCCATCCATTACATAGTTGTCAACTACGAATTCTCTGTCGATTGCATTTGTGAATGCAAGTCTTAAGTTCTTGTTAGCGAAGTCGCCGTTAGAATCAGCATTCTTTGTCTGGCTGAATGTTACATACCACATGTAACCAGCACCAGTAACTTTCAGATTCTGTGAAAGTGTAGCGTCATCATTAACAGCCTTAACCTGATCGCCAGATACAACAGCGATATCAAGTGTAGCGTTCTTGAATGCTGTAAGAGCATTGTCAGAACCATCAACTACCTGGTAGTTAATTCCCTGAAGCTGTACAGAAGCTGCATCATAGTAAGCTGGGTTCTTTGCAACCTTTGGAGAAGCTGTTCCTGGGGTGTACTCAGAAAGAACGAATGCACCGTTTGAAAGGAATGTTTCAGGGCTTGTTCCATAGTTGTCAGCACCAACGCTCTCATAGAAAGCCTGGTTGATTGGGTAGAATGTTGGGAAGTACATTAATGATGGGAAGAATGAAACAGGAGCTTCCAGCTGTACTTCTAATGTGTAATCATCAAGAGCTTTAACACCTAATGTGTCAGGATCAGCACCATCATAAAGGATAGCATCTGCGCCCTTTACACAACCAACTGTGCTGTCGAACATGTAGTTGTACTCTACGTTTGCTGTCATAGCTAATTTCCATGCGAATTCGAAGTCGTTAGCTGTTACAGGAGTACCATTGTTCCATGTAGCATCTTTACGAAGATGGAAAGTATATGTCATCTGATCTTCAGAGATATCCCAGCTTTCAGCGATAGCAGGAACTGCTGCGCCGTCAGCGTCCATCTGTGTTAAACCGTCGATGCAGTCAGCGATGATTTCGAAAGAGTCACCGTCTGTTGCAAGGTTTGTGTCAAGAGACATAACGTTTGTTGCAAACATTACGTTCAGTGTGCCTGTAGCACTTGTAGCTCTCTTATATACTCTGTTCAGAGCTACTGGATGGAATTCAACGCCTTCTACACCTGTAGCAATAAGGTTAGCATTTGCTTTTGTGTAAAGAGGAGCGATAACAGCATCATCCATAACTAATTTTTCTGCATCGTACAGTGCAGCCCAACGAGCGTCATAATCGCCAGCGAGTTCTCCTGAAGAGCAGCTCTTGATGAGTGCGTCGTAATCTGCATTGCTCCAGAAACCATAGTTGTTAGCTGTTCCTGTTGTCCACATTCCAAGGTATGTCATTGGGTCTGCATAGTCAGGGCCCCAACGTGTAAGAGCGATTGTGTAGTTATCGTTCTGCATCTTTTCAAGACGTTCTGCCTTGGTCATTGGCTGAAGTTTGATAGTAACTTCTGGGAAAGCTTCTTCCCACTGATCTTTCAGAGACTGAGCTACTAATGCAACTTCATCGCCTTCGTTGTTACCGTAAATAAGGGTGTAAGTCATGCCTTCGCCGCCATCATTGCCTGATCCTGATGGAGCAGGGTCCTGGCCGCCGCCGCATGCGCAAAGAGCTGCTGCCATAGCAAGAGCAAGGATAGCAACGCCAATTGCTTTAAACTTTTTCATGATTCTTCCTCCTAATAAAATTTGCATAATCACTTTGTCGATTTACTCAGTTAATGCGACAAAGAAGAAAAAATACGTGCAATAATTTTATAATTTATTGCACGTATTGTCAACAAAATATATGACAGTTTGTATACAAGACTTTGACGAAAAATCAAGGGTTTTAAGGATTTTCGCTGTTCCTCATTTTACCATTCTTCTTCGTACCATTCGTCTTCCCAGTACTCTTCCTCTTCCCATTCTTCTTCCCATTCTTCTTCCGTCTCCGGCTCTGTCGGAGCAACGGTTTCCGGTTCGATATTCAGGTCAAAGATTTTGTTGTTGTTTATTACAAAATATACCTTGTCCTTATAAGCCAACTGGCTCGGAGAGTTAAAGGAAACGGTAATCTGGGAATTGTCCGTCATAAAGAACGTAAAGGTCAATCCACTATCCGCAACCTGGGTTCCGGAAGTATCTTCGTCTGCAATCTGTACGCCCTTTAATGCGTTAAATGCAGCCTTAATATCGTCCGGTTTTGAAGATTCTACCTTCGCAGCATTTGCCTTCGTTATTTCCAGTTTTACCGGCATATTGGACTCAAAATTATTGCAGAAGTCAGTCATTACCGGATCATTAAAGAAAGTAAACAGATCTTTATTTGGAATTGGAACTCCTTCTGCGATTCCATTATCTTTCTCTTTCACCGGAATCGTGCCTGTCTCTTCAAACTCCTTGGACAATTCTTTCCAGTGAATCTTACAGTAATAATTCCCATCAATGGCCGGATATTTTTCACTATCAATCTGTGCCTTGTTCTGGCAGTCGTATTCCAGGTCATAGGCGCATCTTGGAATGTCATCTTTATATTCCAGGAATAAACTTCCGGCAGAAATGGCAAAACAGATCAGCCAGCCAACCGCAATACCGATAATCGCTTTTTTTGGCGTGACTTTCCGTTTCAGATACCGGTTCAGATCGAAAATCCGGTCTATTTTCCTTCTTCCCAGGAATTTACATACTGCATTGCTGAGAATATAGCCCAAAACGCCTGCAATACATCCTACAAGCCATCCGCCAATAATATCCGTCGGATAATGAACCATAAAATAGATTCTGGAAAGGCCGGTTAAAAAAGCACTTAATGGGAAAATCCATGCAATTTTCCCTTTTTTCGCACGGATATGACAAAGCATTAAGCCGATTGCCAGTTCGGTAGCTCCTGTGGTATGTCCAGAAGGGAAACAATAATCCGATTCACAGATTCCGCCTGCGGCATAGTACCAATCCAACAAGCCCCCATGTCCCTGAAGAAGGTTATAAGGTCTCACTCTTAAGAACATCGGTTTAACGATGAAGTTTGTAATGATGGTTCCGATACAAACAGAGAAACAAATCGTAAAACCAACCCTTCTGGTTCTCCGGAAGCAGCATAAAACTACGCCCAGCAGCCCAAACAGAACACCGTAGGTGGTCGAGCCTAAAGCCGTGAACATCATGGCAACTACATTTAAGAAGTCACACTGGATACCTCCAAAGAATGCCAGAATATTCCAGTCAAAATCCGCAAATATCCGGTTAAAAATATCTCCAATAGTTTCTGTTGCCAATAAAAAATGCACGATTCTTCTCCTTATATCCGAAGTCCGGACTCGTCCGGACGCTTATTCTTAAAGCACCTGAATATTGTAACAAAATATAGCCCCTCTGAAAAGGGGCTATACAAATCGTTCACAAAAATATCATTTTAAAAAAGGGCGTTTTTCATTAATCTGACCAGTCAGGTAATACAGGGAAACCTCATAGAACTTTGCAAATTCCACAAGCAATTCCACGGTAATCGCGCGCTTTCCCTGCTCATAGTAGGAATAACTGCGTTCGCTGATTCCCATGGACTCCGCGACTTCTTTCTGGGTAAGATTCTTCGACTCCCTCAGATCCTTCAGCCGCTCATAATATTTTTTCTCTACTTTTGTATTATCTCTGGCTTGCATTTGCTGCACTTTCAGTCACATTTTTTCAAGATTATACGCAAGCCCCTATTCCTTTATATTCTTTCAGAACAAATTGTTCTGAATAATGTTTATTTTATAAATCCCTCTTCTAATTTTTGGATTTTATCTGCTGCTCTTTCCTTCGGTTCTTTTACGCCAAAATAATATTTGATTTTTGGTTCCGTTCCGGAAGGACGAACACAAACCCATGCATCCTCCAGCTGGAAGTACAGAACATTGGATTTTGGCAGACCTGTAAGTTCCGGCTGATTATAGTCAATCATTTTTTCCACTTTATATCCGCCGATTTCTGTCGGAGGATTCTGCCGCATTTCCGACATGATGTTGGAAATTTCAGCTAATCCATTTATGCCTTTTCTTGTAATGGATACGGTCTTCTCCTCTTCATAGCCGTATTTTTCATACATTTCGCAGACTGCATCCCATAAGGTCATGTCCTCGTATTTGTAATATGCACACATTTCACAGAGAATCAGCGCTGCTACACAGGCGTCTTTGTCCCTGGCATAATCGCCTACCAGATAGCCATAGCTTTCTTCGTAAGCCAGCAGGCAGGTTCCGTCTTTCGTTACTTCGCTCTTGAACATTTCTGCTCCGATATTCTTAAATCCCGTAAGTACCTGACGGACTGCCACATTATGAGCTTTTGCAATACGGTCAAAGAGACGGCTGGAAACGATGGAACGGATGACATAAGCATCTTCCGGAATTCTGTTCTGGGCTTTCCTGCGCTCCAGCTCATACTCACAGATTAAACAGCCTAAAACATTGCCACTCAGTTCATGATAATTGCCTTCTTCATCCCTTACATGAACACCGATACGGTCCGAATCCGGGTCGGTAGCGATCATAAGGTCTGCCTTTTTGCTTTTTCCCAGTTCATCCACCAGACGAAAAGCTTCCGGCATTTCCGGATTTGGAAACTCTACGGTTGGGAAGTCTCCATCCGGTTTTTCCTGTTCTTTGACAATGTATAAATTATGAATGCCAAACCGATGAAGCAATTCCGGAATAATTTTAATTCCTGCTCCATGAAGGGGCGTATAGGCTACCGTAATATCTTTTGCCATCTGCTTCAATAAAGAAGCCTCAATTACCTGCTCCGAAACTTTATTCATATAAGCTTCATCCGTCAGGCGGCCAATGGAAACATACAATTCTTTGGAAACAGCTTCCGATTTTTCCATCCTTTTCGGATTGGTGAAATCCTGCACATTATTCACGCAGGCAGTGATTCCTTCATCATGCGGAGCCGTAATCTGAGCTCCATCTGCCCAGAATACTTTATAGCCATTGTATTCTGCCGGATTATGGCTGGAAGTAATGTTGATACCAGCGACACAGCCCAAATGACGGATGGTAAAGGACAGCTCCGGTGTCGGTCTCAGGCTTTCAAAAACATACGTCCGGATACCGTTGGCATTTAATACAGAAGCGGCGATTTCTGCAAACTCTTCGGAATGATGTCTGCTGTCATAAGCGATAGCTACACCCGGTATCATTTCCGAAGAACATCCGCCACAATTACTGCAGTCATGTCCCGACTCTTCGCACATGGCTTCTTCTGCTTCTTCTCTATGTTTTTTCAGAATATCGAAGAAAACGTTAACATAATCTGCCAGGCCCTGTGTTGCTTTTGCCACAATGTATTTATTCATGCGGTTGGTGCCAGCACCCATAACGCCTCTCAGACCCGCTGTTCCAAATTCTAATTCTTTATAAAACCGGTCTTCAATTTCCTCTTCGTTATCTGCAATACTCTTTAATTCCTCTTTTGTTTCATCATCAATAAAAGGATCCTTCAGCCACTGGTTGTATTTTTCCATATATGTCTTTTCCATCCTAAGTGCTCCCTTCCTCTTGATTTATAAACGTTTCAGCAGTTCTTCTTTCGTATTCATCGACGGGTCAACAATAACTGCATCTAATAATTTCGCTAATTCTTTTCCTAAAGCTTCGCCCTGTGCGATGCCGGCGTCCATTAAATCCCTGCCATTTACTGCTAACTGGGCAAGACAGTAAGGCTCGTCTTTTTCTACAATTTCTTTTACGGTTTCTTTTATTTCGTTTATTTTCTGAAGTTCTTCTCTGGCTTCTTCCGTTTTTGCCACTGCCTCTTTATAAGCCAGGGTTAATTGAAATACCTGCATGCCCATAAGATTCAGGTTCTTTTTTACAGATATCGGATCTGATAAAAACTTCTCATTTTTGTAGCGGATTACTGCAGAAACCAGGTCTCTGGTTTTGTTGTCATACTTCATGGTCCGTAAAGCCGTTCTGGATTCTTCGTAAGATAAATTACGCAGGAATACCGCCAGAAGCAGATATTTCCGGCTTTCTTTCTCCGATGCCTCATCCCTTAAGGCAAAGGCCAGATTTTTATCAAAGTCTGCGCATTCTTTATCAAAGCCCGGAACAATGTACTCTCCCATTTCCATTTCAAAGAATTTTTCCACCATGTCCGGATTCGGACTGAGGAGAGTTTTTTCAAATTCCACACGGATTCGTTCCATGCTTACGTTGGCCAGATTTGCCGAATGACGGCGGATGGCCTCATAGGTATTTTCTTCAATTTCAAAGGAAAGCTGGGCAGCGAAACGGATGGCCCGCATAATACGCAGAGCATCCTCTGAAAATCTTTCATCTGGATTTCCTACCGCCTTAATTCGAGAATTATTCAGGTCATCAATGCCTCCGAACAGGTCCACAACACCGCTTTCCTCGTTATAAGCAAAGGCATTAATGGTAAAGTCCCGGCGTTTTAAGTCTTCCTCTAAAGAACGGGTAAATTCTACTTTTTCCGGATGACGGCCGTCTTTATATTCTCCGTCAATACGATAGGTAGTCACTTCATAGCCGTTCCCATTTCGAAGAACCATAACCGTTCCATGCTGGATTCCCGTATCCACCGTACTACAAAACAGGCTCTTCACTTCAACAGGAAGAGCCGATGTCGTAATGTCCCAATCTTCCGGTGTCCTGCCTAAAAGACAATCACGCACGCATCCGCCTACGCAATATCCTTCGAATCCGGCTTCTCTTAATTTCTTAAGAATCCAGCCGGCTTCTTCAGGCACCTTGATTTTCAGGTTTTCTAAGTTATACATACAAATTATTCGTTTATGAAACTCTTTTTAATAAGCCTTGCCCCAGTATACAAGAGCTTTTGCCGGCTTGCCGCAGCATACGCAGGTCTCTGCGATTCTTTCCTGTTCGAAAGGCATGCAGCGGGAAGTAGCTGTGGTATCGTCTTTAATCTTAAGTTCGCATGCTTCTTCTCCACACCACATCGCTTTTACAAAGCCAGGTTTGTTTTCGATAATGTCCTTGAACTCGTCATAGGTCTTAGCTTCGAAAGTATGAGTATCTCTATGTACTCTGGCTCTCTCAAGCATATCGTTCTGCATCGTTTCCATGATTTCCGGAAGTTTTGCTGCAACTTCATCAATGGCAACTTCAATCTTTTCACGGGTATCTCTGCGGCAGATTACTACGCGGCCAGCTTCAATATCCTTTGGTCCGATTTCGATACGGGTAGGAATACCTTTGATTTCCTGCTCGCTGAATTTCCATCCAGGGCTCTTATCCGAATCATCCAGTCTTGCACGGATTCCAACAGCCTTCAGTGCGTCAAGAATCTCTCCTGCTTTCTCCAGAACGCCCTCTTTATGCTGAGCGATTGGAATAACCATGGTCTGAACCGGAGCAATTCTTGGAGGAAGTACTAAACCAGAATCGTCGCCATGAACCATGATCAGAGCGCCGATCGTTCTTGTAGAAAGTCCCCAGGAAGTCTGGTGAACGTATTTCACTTTATTGTCTTTATCGGTAAAGGTCATATCGAAAGCTTTTGCAAAGCCGTCGCCGAAGTTATGGCTGGTTCCGCTCTGAAGAGCTTTTCCGTCATGCATAAGAGCTTCGATGGTGTAGGTAGCTTCTGCTCCTGCAAATTTTTCTTTATCGGTCTTCTGTCCCTTGATCATAGGGATTGCAAGATATTTCTCGCAGAAATCTGCGTAAATGTTCAGCATCAGAACGGTTCTTGCTTCTGCTTCTTCTGCTGTAGCATGGATGGTATGACCTTCCTGCCATAAGAACTCAGAAGAACGAAGGAAAGGACGAGTGGTCTTTTCCCATCTTACAACGCTGCACCACTGGTTATAAAGCTTTGGCAGGTCTCTGTAAGACTGAACGATATTGGAGTAAAGGTCGCAGAATAAAGTTTCGGAAGTAGGACGAACTACTAACTTTTCTTCCAGTTCTTCCTGGCCGCCTACGGTAACCCATGCACATTCCGGAGCAAATCCTTCTACATGGTCTTTTTCTTTATTCAGCAGACTTTCTGGAATAAATAAAGGCATGTAAACGTTTTCAACGCCTGTCTCTTTGAACATCGCATCCAGATTCTTCTGAATGTTTTCCCAGATAGCATATCCGTTCGGGAGAATCATCATGCAGCCCTTAACGGAGGAATATCTCATAAGTTCTGCTTTTTTAACAACGTCCGTATACCATTGCGCGAAGTCCTCGCTCATTGGAGTAATGTCTTCTACTAATTTTTTATCTTTTGCCATAATCTATTCCTTTCTGGCATGAGGTGTCAGCAAAGCTGAGGTCGTCCTGATGCCTGTTCCGATTCTCGGAACGTTTCCTCTTCGTCATACGATAATTGAATCAAGTTCTTCCCAAGGCAGGTTCAGGTCATTTCTTCCGAAAGCACCATAAGCTGCGGTCTGTTTGTAAATCGGTCTTCTTAAGTCCAGCATTTTGATAATTCCTGAAGGTCTTAAGTCGTAGTTGCTGCGGATGATTTCGATCATCTCTTCATCGGAAACTTTGCCGGTTCCGAAAGTATCCACCATAATGGAAGTCGGTTCTGCCACACCAATTGCGTAGGAAAGCTGGATTTCACATTTATCTGCCAGCCCTGCTGCAACCAGATTCTTCGCTACGTAACGAGCCGCATAAGCAGCGCTTCGGTCAACCTTGGTGCAATCCTTTCCGCTGAAAGCTCCACCGCCGTGTCTTCCATATCCGCCGTAAGTATCAACAATGATTTTACGTCCGGTAAGACCAGAGTCTCCGTTCGGACCGCCTACGATAAACTGGCCTGTCGGGTTAATGTAATATTTTGTATTCTCATCAACCATATCTGCCGGAATGACTGTATCAATCAATTTCTCTTTAATGTCTTTTCTTAACTGTTCCTGAGTTACGCTCGGTTTATGCTGAGTGGAACATACAACCGCTTCCACACGGAAAGGATTTCCGTTCTCGTCGTACTCAACCGTAACCTGAGCTTTTCCATCGGGTCGCAAATAAGGAAGTTCTCCGCTTTTTCTCAAAGCAGCAAGCTTCTTGGTAAGTTTATGAGCCAGGCTGATTGGATATGGCATGAAATCATCGGATTCATTGGTAGCGAATCCAAACATCATTCCCTGATCACCGGCGCCGTTATTTTCATTATCAACAAGCGCTTCTTCTCTGGTTTCCAAAGCCTGATTAACACCCATAGCAATATCCGGGGACTGCTGGTCCAGACGGATGACTATTTCACAGGTATCTGCATCGAATCCCATGGTCTCATCGGTATATCCGATTTCACGGATAATATCTCTGGCAACGTTTTCATAATCTACTACTGCGGTAGTAGTTACTTCGCCCATAATCAGCACAAAGTTTGTTGTGACGCAGGTTTCACAAGCAACTCTTGCATAGGGATCCTGTTTTAATATTTCATCAAGAATGCCGTCGCTGATCTGATCACAGATTTTATCTGGATGTCCCTCAGTTACCGACTCTGATGTAAACAATCTTTTTTCCATATGTCCTCCTACGATGAACGTCCTTCAATAAGACTTTTTTTCCTGCTATATTAATCTTCTTCTATTTCTGTTTTAATAATGTCTGCGCCTAAAGACTGAAGTTTTCCTTCGAAGTCCTCATAACCACGCTGTATGTATTCAATGCCATCAATCACAGAAGTTCCTTCTGCTGCCAGTGCCGCCATTACCAGGGCTGCACCAGCTCTTAAGTCCGGAGCATTAATATGCGCTCCCGTTAATTTCTTAACACCATTGATGATGGCGGTATTGCTGCTTTCTACTTTAATGCGAGCACCCATTTTGTTCAGTTCTCTTGCATAAACAAAACGGTTCTCGAAAATACTTTCCGTTATGGTAGATATTCCGGAAGCCAGGGACAGAGCGACTGCAATCTGCGGCTGCATGTCCGTCGGATAGCCTGGATAAGGAAGAGTTTTTACATGGGTAGCTGAAAGCTTTTCTCCGCAGCGTACGCAAACTGCTTCATCAAACTCTTCTACTTCACAGCCAATATCAATCAGCTTGGAAGTAATGGATTCCAGATGCTTTGGAATAACATTGGTTACGGTTACGTTTCCCTTTGTGATTGCTGCCGCCAGCATGAAAGTACCAGCCTCAATCTGATCCGGAATAACGGTATATTCCGTCTTATGGAGTTTTTCCACGCCCTTAATACGGATAACGTCGGTTCCCGCTCCACGGATATTCGCGCCCATGGAGTTCAGCATATTCGCTAAATCTACAACATGAGGCTCCTTGGCCGGATTTTCGATAATGGTATTTCCTTTTGCCAGAACCGCTGCCAGCATGACGTTGATGGTAGCTCCTACGGTAACCATGTCGAAGTAAATATGGCTGCCTTTCAGTTCTGCTGCTTCAGCATAAATCTGACGGTTGGTAATCCGTACTTTTGCGCCTAAGGCTTCAAAGCCTTTTATGTGCTGGTCAATCGGTCTTGCTCCAATTTCACATCCACCAGGCATTGCAACTTCCGCCTCATGGAACCGGCCTAACAAAGCGCCCAGCAGATAATAGGAAGCACGGATTTTACTGATATAATCGTAATTTAACTGATGAGAATTTACGGTAGCTCCCGTAATGCGGACCTTATGAGGGTCCAATCTCTCTACTTTAGCACCAATCTGGCTGATAGCTTCAAGAAGAACGTTAATATCACTTACATTCGGAAGGTTATTAATAATAACCGGTTCCTCGGTAAGAATTGCAGCTGGGATTAAAGCCAACGCTGCATTTTTTGCTCCATATATCTCAACTGCTCCATTTAAAGGAGCACCGCCATTAACAATATATCGTTCCATCTTTTCCGCCTGAAAAAAACAAATTTCTAAAAACCCGGACAGCAAAAAGTCCGAGTTAAGCATAACTCGAACTCATATTATACCTATAAATGCTTTTCTTGTAAAGTTTTTGATAAGGTACAGAGACAGGAAAAATACTGTTTTTTCAGCAATTTTCATTACTCGCCTGGATAGTAATCTTCTCCCTCTCCTTCCAGGTAAACGAATGGGTCAATTGGCACTCCATCCTGGATAATTTCGAAGTGGCAATGGTTTCCGGTAGAGTTTCCGGTAGAGCCTGCATAACCGATTACTTCAAACCGCTGAACGTACTGACCTTCTTCGCAGGCAATCTCACTCATATGGGCATATCTGGTTACCAGATGGTCATCATGACGGATTAAAACATGATTACCATAGCCTTCATCACTATGAACCACGGAATCAATATAGCCTGGCGCGCTGGCATAAATCGGTTCTCCATAAGCGCAGGCATAATCGTTGCCCGTATGTAAGGCGCCCCAACGATAGCCAAAGCCGGAAGATATGAAACAATTATCCAACGGAACAACAAATTCCGGACTAGGAAGAATACCGGTACGGATAATTTTAGCCGTTGGCTCTTTATATACCGTCTGCTGAATGATACTTCTGTTCTTTTCTTTTCCGTTTACATAAGAAATATAAGCGGTTACATTTCTGCTTCCGGAAGTGCCGTCATAATCTACGACATACTGGCCTTCATACATGCTGTTATCTTCCACATACTGAATTGGAAGATCATATTCCTCGTCATAGTTGGCCAGAATTGTTGTGCACACGCCAATGGCGCTGCCATCACTTAATACTTTTTCTACCGCCGCATCGCCGGAATATACGGCGCTCTTGTCGGTATAAACCTGACTGATCTGAAGGGAATCCACAAAAGAGATTTTTTTCAGCTGATGAAGCTGAGCGTCTGCTGCAGTTTTCGTCAGGCCTTCTGCTTCCATAAGTTCTGCAATTCTTTCTTCCATAGCAGAAGAATTCACCATCTCATAAGTTAATTCCGTATAATCATCGTTCTTTGTGGAAATCAGATTTACGGTATATTCATTTTCCTCGTCATAGGTTGTTTCCAAAGCCCGGAGAACCATGGTCGCGGTCAGCTCATCATTGACCATAAGAGAATAGTTACCTGCTGACAGACAAATAGCCTGAACGTAATTCAGATCGGTGTATTCTTTTAATTTCTCATAAATTGCTCCGGATAAAGCTTCGGTATCATCGGTTTTTCCGAAAGCTTTTCTTTCCGGTTCAATTACAAATTTAGAATCTAAATAAACGATAGAATCCGCTTCTTTGCTCAGTTTTCTTCTCGCATCAAACAAAGCCGTTTCTGCAGATTCCTTACTGTTGCTGCAGCCTACAACCTGTCCATCGATTTTTACAACATAATAGTTGGCCTGAGCCGCAAAGCTTCCAACAGAATTAAATAAAAGCAGCATAAGAAGACAGCATAAAAATGCTGAAACCGCGAAAGTAAATTTTACTCTTTTATGGTACTTTGTAATCTTCTTCATATGCCACCCTTGCATCAATGCTGCACAGTTCTTTTTGAAACTGCAGACACGCAAAACGCTGCAGACATTTGCTTTTCGTAATTATTTCGTAATAATTATGTAATATTTTAGCAAATGTTCTGCAACGTGTAAAGTCTTGTTTTATGTATTATTTGTGTTTTTCAGCAAAAATTATTCAGCGTCTTCCGGCTGCTCACTGGTACAATGCGGGCAACGAGTAGCGTCGATAGGAATTTCGCTCTTGCAGAAAGGACAAACCTTTGTTGTTGGAGCTGCTGGAGCTTCCTCTTCTTTCTTTTTCAGCTTGTCTTCTGCTTTTCTTAAGGAATTAAATCCTCGAACAACCAGGAACAGTACGAATGCGATGATGATGAAGTTAATGATTGCCATAATGAAAGCACCATAACGTAATTCAGCACCGTTAATATTTGCTACGCATTCGGAAAAGTCCATTTTGAAAATGGTACCGATGATAGGATTAATGATGTCATCGGTTAATGATGTTACAATTGCGGAGAATGCGCCGCCGACGATAACGCCAACAGCCATGTCCATAACGTTACCTTTGCTGATGAATTCTTTAAATTCGCCAAAAAACTTTTTCATTTCTTTTCTTCCTTTTCTTAATTTTTATTCAACCTTGGTATACTCCCAGGTGCCTTCTGATTCCGTTTCCGGATCAGTAATAACCTTTGTTAATGTTAAGGTATTTCCTGAAATGGTGTACGTAAATACTTTGTCTTTATACAGGCCGGAGGTAAAAGTTAAAACCAAGTCTCCTTCAATCGCTGTATAAGTAAATTCCTCATCCCAGAAAATATCGGATCCGGTACCATCTTCGTTAAAGGTATATCCGGAATCCCAATAAGATTCTTTCCATGTTCCAACGATTTCTACGTCGTTTGGAACGGTCTCTTCTTCTATTTCTTCTTCTTTTCCGCAGGCTGCAAAGCAGGAAATACAAAGCACTGCGCAAAGAATCATGATTAAAACTTTTTTCATCGTTTTTCCTTTCAAGTCAAAAGATCAAGCTATTTTGATTCCGTCTCTGCTGTTGACTCTGTTTCTTCTGCTTCCTTCTGATAAATCATAGTTAAAGCATCATCGGCAGTTCTGGTCATGGTAAGCTTATCTTCCTGAATCACATATTCGTAAGAACTGTCATCACAGGATACATCGTCATAATCGATATAAAGGATTCCCTCTTCCGTAATATAGGAAAAAGTAACATCCCAGAATAAATCCGTTCCTTTTCCATCTTCTCCAAATACATAGCCGGAAGGAATTCCTAAATCTTCTAAGGACGGAGTTCCATCTTCTGTAATCTGGTTCCATGTTCCAAACAGATTCTCATCCAATACTGCATTCTCAGAAGGACCTTCTTCTCCACAAGCCGTAAGGACGAAACTTAAAAGCAGCGCACAAATAAGAACTGCTGCAATTTTTATTTTATTACTGTTTTTGATATTCGTTCGCACTGCTACCCTCTTCTGTTAAAGTTAATATATCGCCGCTGATGGAATAGGTATATTTATATTGGCCCCATCCTTCCTTGCAATCAATTACAAGTTCGCCATCACCAGCGGTGTAAGTAAATTCTACATCCATAAGGCCCCAAACGCCGGAACCCTTACTGTCAAACGTCCAATAATCGCCCAACTGCTGCTCTTCCGGAATTCCATATTCATTCCAGGTTCCGACTAATTCGGAATCAATCTGAGATTTCTTTGATACCTGCTTCGGAGCTTCTCCGCCATCATTACTCGGCGCCTTGTCTCCACATCCGCAAAGGCAGGCAACGCTTAAAATGCAAACCAGGACGATTGCTAAAAATTTCTTCATCCAGTACTCCTTCTTCACGTCATTTTAACCATAAAATTATAATATATTATTGTCGAAAAAACAACTTAGCTATCGGGCAGTCAGCATCAATTAAAATAAATGTCATACCATACCAGGAAGGTATAAATCACCCAGACTTTTCTCCAAAGATCGGAATTTCCTCCCAGATATTCGTCCCAGATTTTCTCTACTTCTGGTTTGTTAAAGAAACGTTCTGCATCCGCTCCATGAAGTTTCTCATAAACGTCTTTGTTGTAAGCAGGGTCTGCCATCCAATGACGGATCGGAACAACAAAGCCTAATTTCTTACGGAAAGCAACTTCCTCCGGAATTACCTTGCAGGCAGCGGTACGGAAAGCTACCTTATTCTGCTCCGCATTTACCTTAAACTCGCCCGGCATACGGGAAGCAATGTCAAACACTCTAAGGTCGGTAAGAGGCATACGGATTTCCAGACCTGCTGCCTCACTCATTTTATCTACGTTCAGATAGATATCGCCCTCTAACCAGATCTGGATGTCTACATCCTGCATCTTTGTCAGAGGATCTGCGCCTTCATTTTCTTTATAAATATCTTCCACCAGATTTATCGGAAGAACACCCTCCTTGTAATTCTTAAGAAGAGTCTTCTTTTCATCTTCTTTCATGATATTGGTATTGCCAACATAGAAAGTCTTCAGGTTTTCGCCATAGCGCTCTGCGTTGCGGTACATATTATATCCACCGAAAAATTCGTCAGATCCTTCTCCAGAATAGCAAAGCTTTGTATGAGCTGCGGTAGCCTTGCATCCTAAAGCAAAGGCAATGGCAGAAGCGTCGCCTAAAGGCTGTTCCATATTTTCCATAACCCAAGGAACGATAGCGAAATATTCTTCCGGAGTTACTCTGCAGCGGTTCAGATGAACGCCTAAATAATCTGCTGTAATCTGCGCCAGAGGAGATTCGTCAAAGCGCTCGTCATCATATCCAACCGTATCAGCCTCTTTTGCATCGCTGACAGCCAGAACATAAGAAGAATCTACGCCGCCAGAAAGGAAGGATTCTGCTACTTCTTCCGGTTCCTTAACTTCTGTCATAATATGGGTAACGGTTTCATGAATTTCATCCGCCCACTGCTCTAAAGTTCTGGAATGATCCGGATGGAATTCCGGACGGAAATATCTGGTAATTTCCAGCTGACCATTCTTGAAAGTCAGCGTACGGCCAGGTAAAAGTTTTTTCACGCCTTTAAAGAAAGTGTCTTCGCCGGCAACATAAGTCAAAGTCATGTAAAGCTGAAGCATGTCTTCGTTCAGTTCTTTCACGAAGCCTTCCTGCTCCATAATCTGACGGATAAAGGTACCGAACAGGAGACGGCCGTCCTCTGTTACATAGTAATAAAACGGCTTCGCACCGAACTGGTCTCTGCAGGCGAAAACATCGCCGGTTTCCTCATCCACCAAAGCAAAAGCAAACATGCCGTAAAGATGATCTGCTACCTTGTCGCCCCATTTTTCAAAAGCAGCGGTCAGAATAGCTTTTTCTCTTGCTTCACGGTCCAAACCGGATTCTATGTTTAATTCTCCGCAAAGATCTTTCCAGTTGCGGATATGTCCTCTATATTCCTTAAGCTGATACATATTTTTGCTCCTTCACAATTTTCAAAAGCCCTTAAATAAAGGGCTTTTATGATTTTACGATATTTTTTATTCAGTTTCAATGTAAACCATACATCTCACAAACTATTCACAAATTTAAGACTTCTTCCACCACTTTCCTACCATTACAGGCACATATTTCGTCAAATAAATGGCCGGATAATAGTTTATAAACAGGCTGAGCAGGGAAACTAGAAGGGTCAGATACCAGGTGCTGCACAAAATCGGAAGAAAGGTTTTCACAATGGTCAGCACGAAGGCATGGTAGCCCAGATAAAATATGGAATTCTTTCCTACGTTATTGATGAAAGGAATCTTTTTCAGCAGAACCATGGATAAGAGCGTCACGCCGAAAATGCTGAACAGAGCTGCCAGTATGAAGACATGAATCTGTCCATAATAGCTGCTGTTCATACTGGTTCTTCCATTCACGGTCTGCAGCAAAGCTCCGAGACCAATAGCTGCAACACAGAGAATCCATTTCCACACCGCAGACAATTTTTCCACCTTATCTGCGAGATGATTTTTAAAGAAATATCCGGCCCAGAAAAACAGGACGGCAAAGAATGCTACGTCCAGATGCCAGAATAAAAATCCATAGTAGAAAAATCTGGAATAAGCCCAACCAAGAGCTGCTACAAGCAGGCTGGAAATAAACAGGCCGGTTTCCGAACGTATCAGGCGGTCCAGACCATAAAAAATGATTTCTGTAATGAAAAGGGTCAGAAGGAACCAGCTCTGGATACATGGCGCATTCGCCCCATCTCCTGTCAGCATGCCCTTCAGCATAAACTTCAGGGAAAGGTCATTGTACATATGGAGCGTGAAGTGCAGGAAATATTTAATCAGTCCAACAAATACGTTAAGGGCAACGTAGGGAATCAGAAACGCGATGGCTTTCTTTTTTACGAATTTTCCAAAGCTGATGGACCTGCGTTTATAAGTCAGGCCGCTGATAAAGAAGAACAGAGGCATATGGAAGGAATAGATGTAGCTTCGGACAGCATGGGAACGGTCCACAAAAGCGTGGCCGAATATTACCAGCCACATTCCTATCCCACGTAATGCATCTATCCATTCGATTCTCTTGTTCATGGGTGTATCATAGCACATTGGCCCGGAAAAAGAACCATACCTTTTCACCGCTTTTATGGTATAATTTCCTTATGATAAGATTAAATAACAAATGGGAATTTACTTACAACTGGTCCGACGATTTT
Organism: Lachnospiraceae bacterium; assembly: GCA_045640945.1. GTDB lineage: Bacteria > Bacillota > Clostridia > Lachnospirales > Lachnospiraceae > RGIG5612. Next base: position 17,924 of record JAZUGA010000177.1, read on the forward strand.
ATGAAAGGCTTTCTGGATGGAGAGTCTGTTCGTCTGCCCCATAATGTAGGAAATATCCCTCTTCACTATGCAAGTCCGTCCAATTACGAGACCATCTGCGGCTATCGCCACGATATTGACGTTCCAAAAGAAATCATCGGTCAGAAGGTTTTCCTTCAGTTTGATGGTGCCGCCCACATTGCAGAGGTTTTTCTCAACAATGAGCTGGTTGGTACTCATTATGGCGGCTATACTCCCTTCCGAATTGACCTTTCCGATACGATTAAGGCCGGAAAAAACACCATTGCAGTTAAGTTAGACTGCACAGAAAATCCGGACATTCCGCCTTTTGGCAATGTCATCGATTATCTGACTTATGGCGGAATCTATCGTGATGTGTGGCTGGACATCCGTCCAAACACCTACATTGACAACGTCTACGTGTCTACCATTGACCAGAACAACATCCATATCGATGTGAATACCGTTGGCGAGCCTCTCCTTATAGACGTGGAAATCTATGATGCAGAAGGCAGTCTTGTGGTGTCCGAAAAGAACTGTTCCAAGTCTTCGGATATTTATATTGCGAAGCCACATTGCTGGTCCGTGGACAGTCCATATATTTACAAATGCATCGTTATGATCAGCAGTGAAGACGGTGATGACTATTATGAAACCACCTTCGGTATCCGTACGGCCAAGTTTGAAGGCGACGGTTTCTACCTGAACGGAGAAAAATTATTCTTACGTGGTCTGAACCGCCATCAGAGTTTTCCATACATCGGTTATGCAGCGACCGAAAGCCTTCAGCGCGGTGATGCCCAGATTCTGAAAAAGGAATTATGTGTCAATGCCGTAAGAACTTCCCACTATCCGCAAAGCCCTTACTTTATCGATGAATGCGACCGTTTGGGTCTCTGCGTATTTATGGAAATTCCGGGCTGGCAGCATATCGGTGATAAAAAATGGAAAGACCATGCCCTGGATAATGTTCGGGAAATGATTCTGCAGTACCGCAATCATCCGTCCATCGTTTTATGGGGCGTGAGAATTAATGAAAGCCGGGATGACGATGCTTTCTACAAAGAGACCAACAAGCTGGCTCATGAGCTGGACGCATATCGTCAGACCAGCGGCGTAAGAAATATTCAGAACAGTTCTCTTTTAGAGGATGTTTATGCATATAATGACTTTTCTCATGACGGAACCAACTACGGCTGTCTGCCGAAAAAGAAAATTTTATCGGATACTTCCAAGCCTGTACTGTTAACGGAAAGTAACGGACATATGTTCCCGACAAAAGCCTTTGATGATGGCGCCCATCGTCAGGAACAGGCCTTACGTCATGCCCGGGTATTGGATTCGGCCATGACGACACCGGGAATCTCCGGCTCCTTCCAATGGTGCATGTTTGACTATGCAACCCATTCTGATTTCGGTTCCGGTGACTGCACCTGCTACCATGGGGTATTAGATTCCTTCCGTAATCCGAAAACTGCCGCTTATTTCTACAGCAGCCAGGGAGAGGACGCTCCCGTTCTTTTCCTCGGCTCCACTTTCGAAATTGGCGATTATCCGGCTGGAATCAAAGGAAGCGTGTATGCTTTTACCAATGCAGACGAAGTAAAGCTTTATAAAAACAATACCTATATCCAGACCTTCCGTTCCCGTGACTGGGATAGCCTGAAACATGGTCCGGTAGAAATAAATGATACCATCGGAAAGCTTTTAGAAACAAATGAGGGCCTGGATACCGGGAAAGCTGAACTGCTGAAGAAATGCCTGCTGGATGCAGAGCGTTATGGCTCCGCGAAGCTTCCAATGAAGGAAAGACTTCGTTACTCCCGAATGAAATCCAGCTGTCAGATCAACGACGACGAATTCAACCGTCTTTTCGGCAAATACATTGGCAACTGGGAAAATATCGCTACCAAGTGGCGCTTTGATGCGATGAAAGAGGGCGAAATTGTAAAAAGCGTAACCTACTCTTCCGGAGGCAAGCTCCATCTGGAAGCTACGGCTACCAAACTGGAACTGGAAGAAGGCTCCTGCTACGACATGGCTTTGGTACGGATTCGTGTTCTGGATGAAAACGGAAACGTTGCCAATTATGCCCAGATGCCTATTGCCTTTGCGGCAGAAGGAGTAATTGATGTAGTTGGTCCTATGGTTGCTACCGCAGAAGGCGGTATGACCGGTACCTTTGTCCGTACTACTGGTTGGGACGGTCATGGCCGACTTATCATCTATACCGAAAGTGGTCTGGAGACTTCTCTGGAATTTAATGTAACGATTCCAGAAGAATAGATTGTAAACAAGAACAATAATAAAAAAATCATTAAGCCAAAAGCTTAATGATTTTTTATTTTTACTTTTTTAAAAGTTTTTATCAATACAATCCCAGATAAGGAGCCGGGTCTACACGGCAGGAGCAGTCAAAGCCCCACTCGCATTTTACTACGCCCAGGTGGAGATGGTAGCCAGTGGAAGATCCTGTCGTTCCAACATATCCGATAACCTGTCCCTGAACAACAATGTCGCCCACTTCAACCGCACGGTAATTCTGATGCATGTACTCCGTATATAATCCGTCGCCATGATACAGCACCGTATAGTTTCCGCATCCTCCATTCCAGCCGTCGCTGGAAATAATAACCTGTCCATCCAGCACAGCGTAAATCGGAGTATTGCAGTAAGCGCCAACATCCAAACCGCCATGCCAGGAAGTAAATCCGCCGCCAAATGGATCGTCTCTCCAGCCATACCAGGAGGTAATCCAGTTCTGATCAAAAGGCGGAGCCAATGGCCATAAGAAAGAGCCTGCAGTAGCTACATAACCAGTGCCACCGTTATCGATAATCTCCTGTTTTCTCTTGGCCTCATATTCCTTTACCAGGCTGTCTACTACTTCTTTCTGTTCTGCCAGCTGCTGATTGATGAACGCGTTCTGTTCTTCTTCAATCTGTGCCGCATTTCGGTATTCATCTACCAGCTGATCCTTAACCGCCAATATATCATCCAAAACTGCCTTCTGGTCTTCCTGACCTTTCTTCAGCTCATCGATGGCAGCCTTTTCTTCTTTTACTTCGTTCTGTTTTTCAACGACTCCATCCTGAAGTATCTGAATCTTATTCATCTGCTCCCGGTCGTAGTTGTTTAATTCAAAAAGATACTGGATTTTATTTAAAGCATCGGAAAAAGATTCGGAATTAAAGAATACTTCGATGTAAGAATTACCCATGTTCTCATACATGAACTTAATTCTCTTGCTCATGGCTTCATACTCAGCATCAATGAGAGTCTGGTCATAATCAATTTCTTCCTGAAGCTCATCAATTTCCGCCTGTTTTTCATCGGACTGCTTCTGATAATCATCAATGATGGCCTGAATGGCAAAAATCTCGCTGTCGATTTCCGCAACTTCCTGCTCAGCAGCCGCAACGTTGGCACGGAGTTCTTCCAAACGGGCTTCACTGGCTGCCAGTTCTTCTTCAATTTCCTGCTGGCGCTGTTTTGCATCATAAATATCGTCCGCCATAACGGTCTGGCCCAATAAAACAGCTACAATAGCGCCTATTGCTGCAATTCTTATGAACTTTTTCAGATTTCTTTTTTTCATAAAATCCTCTATATGTTTCGTCCTGACTTATTTCAGGCACGTTCCTAAATTACTTTTTTACTCCAAGCCGCTTAATATTTCGATAGCTTTCTGAAGCTGAACGTCTTCTTCATCTGTAATGACTCCGTCTTCATAAGCCTCATCCGGAATAATTACTTCAACATCCGGCTGTAAGCCTACACCATCAATACATCTTCCGCTTGGAATGTAGTACTGCTCTGTAGTAAATTTCATGCCGGAATTATCAGCCAGACGGAAAATACTCTGTACAACGCCTTTTCCATAGCTGTTTTCGCCAACTAAAGTAGCAAGGCCATAATCTGAAAGAGCGCCGGAGAACAGCTCGGCAGCGCTGGCTGTATTTCCATTAATCAGCACTACCATCGGCAGCGTCAGCTGATGTTCTTCGTCAGACATCTCGGTCTTTTCATTTCCGTTGCAGTCCTTTGTGGAAATAATAATTCCTTCCGGAAGAACACGGTCAGACATAGCTACTACGGTGTCATAGTCGCCGCCCGGATTATCACGAACATCGATGATCAGAGATTCCATGCCCTCAGCGTCCAGCTCGTCTAAAGCGGTATTAAACTGGCCAACGGTAACATTATCGAATTCGGAAATGTAAATGTATCCGATATTGTTATCTAATAACTCCCACTCTACCGTAGGCGTCTGGATCTGCGCTCTGGCAACCGTAAAGCTCAGTTCTTCCTCGCCTCTGCGAACGGTTAATTCTACCGTCGTTCCAATCTCGCCACGAACTAAAGCTACCAGGTCATCTAAAACTTCAAATTCGGATACGCCAGCTGCAGAGGTAACAATATCTCTTATCTGAAGGCCCGCTTCATCTGCAGGAGTTCCTTCAAACACTTTATATATTTCTACTTCGTTGTCTTCGTTCATAATAACGCTGACACCGATTCCCGCATATTCGCCAGAAGAGCTTTCCAGCAATTCCTCAAATTTTTCCGGAGTGTAATACATGGCGTATTTATCGCCGATGTTCGCAAGAAGCGCAGAACATAAAGCATCCGAAAGGATATCTTCATCAACATCTCCCACATAATAAGCATCCAGATATCGCAGAATCAGATCTAATTTCTCTTTGTAGGAATCTTCCTCCTGAGAAACCTGAGAATTATTTTTTCTTGAGGCGATGCCCAGAGTTTTATTTAACATGAACCGGTAGCCTACAAAAGCAGCAAGAAGAACAGCTGCCGCTACTAACACTCCTACCAGAAATCCAACAAAGAATTTTGGAGAAGAATTTTTCTTAGGTTCCGGATTCATTTCATTTTTATTTTCATCCATGTTATTTTTTCCACCAGCTTATCTATCAGACTTTGATATATTTATTCGTTGCAATAATGCTTCCTACGAAACCGATGCCCATTCCCAGAATAAGGGAAATCGCAATCAGCCAGCCGAACAGCTGTCCCATTGGAATTAAGGAAAACGCACTCGCAAAAGTCTGTAATTGTCCCACTACATAAGAAATAGCGGATCGGTATATAAAGAATAAAATAATCAGCGGAATTACTGCTCCGATCAGGCCGATAATAATACCTTCAAATACGAAAGGAGATTTAACAAAGAAATCCGTAGCTCCAACGTATTTCATGATTTTTATTTCTTCGGAACGAACCGTAATACCGGTTGTAATGGTATTGCTGATAAGGAAAATGGAAACTGCCAGTAATACGACAATAATTGCCAGGGAAACAATTCCCGCAATTTTACCAAAATCCGACAAAGCACTTGCCGTAACATCGGACTTATTAACCTGCCGGATTTCCGGCATGGAATCCAGCCGCTCTGCCACCTTACTCTGATAGGAAATATCCGTCAGATAAATGGAATACGACGCAGAAGATGCCAAAGGATTGTCATTGGCAAAGCCCTCTGCCAGCTCTGGATTGGATGCGAAATAATCTTTCTTGAAAGTTTCCCAAGCTTCTTCCGCAGAAGTATATTCGATATAAGCAATCTCATCCCACTGTTTGATGCGGTCGCCTAAGTCCTGAATCTGCTCATCGGTCTGGTCCTCTTCAAAGAAAACCGTAATACATACGGAATCCTGAGCCTCGTCAATAATATGGGTAACGTTCATGATAATGGAAAGTAAAAGTCCCACCATAAATACGCAGGCAGCAATCGTCGCTACCGAAGCCAGGAAAAATACTTTATTTCTTTTAATTCCTTTAAAGCCCTGTCCCAGGCAATACAGGAAAGTTTTGCTCTTCATCGTGCAAGACCTCCTTCCTGAATATCGTTAACAACCGCACCGTTCTTCAGGTTAATGACACGTTTGTTCATTTCGCGAACGATTTCGTGGTTATGAGTTACAACGACTACGGTAGTGCCACGACGGTTAACTTCCTCTAAAATGCTCATGATGATTTTAGAGTTGCTTGGATCCAGGTTTCCTGTAGGCTCGTCGGCCAGCAGAATCTTTGGCTTATTAACTAAAGCTCTGGCAAGAGCGACTCTCTGTTTTTCACCACCGGAAAGCTGGTCCGGAAGGGATTTATATTTGTTGGAAATCTTAACCAGTTTCAGAACATCGGAAACATTTTTCTTGATTTCTTTATCAGAAGAAATACCGATTGCTCTCTGGGCAAAAGCAATATTGTCAAAAACATTTCGGTCTTTTAAAAGACGGAAATCCTGAAATACAACACCAATGCTTCTTCTCAGCATTGGGATTTTTCTTCTGCGGAGACGGGCAACAGATTTGCCGTCAATAAAAATCTCGCCGGAAGACGGGTCCAGTTCCTTAATCAGGAGCTTAAACAAGGTACTCTTTCCTGCGCCGGAATCGCCTACGATGAAGACGAACTCTCCCGGTAATATATGGAGACTGACGTTATCTAACGCGTTCTTGTTCTCCCCGTATGTCTTTGTGACATTTTCAAGTCTAATCATATGAATATGATCCTCCGATTTTCAAAATCCTTTTATTTGAAATCTAAGCTTTCTACATATTGCATGTAACTGGAAACCATTAACGCAATCTTAAAAGTAATGGCATCATCAAATACCCGCAAATCAAGTCCAGTAATTTTCTGTATTTTGTCAAGTCGGTAAACCAAAGTGTTACGATGAATGAACAGCTGTCTGGAAGTTTCTGAAACGTTCAGGGAATTCTCAAAGAATTTATTGATCGTCTCAATCGTCTCCTCATCAAAATCCTGCAAGGAAACATTCCGGAAAATTTCACTGATAAACAGTTTGCACAGAGGCATTGGCAGCTGGTAAATCAGGCGTCCGATTCCTAAAGAATTGTAAGAATTTACGTTTCGGTCCTGGAAGAAAATCTTTCCGACTTCCTGTGCCATCTTCGCCTCTTTAAAGGATTTGGAAACATCCTTCAGATCTTCCACGGTCATACCATAAGCAATAATCGGTTCATCTCCAATATCGCTCTTAAGCGCAGTAACCATTTTCTTTGCAATCTTTTCCAGATCTGCTTCTGTCGTTTTTTCCTCAAGCTGCTTAATGACAACGATCGTTTTCTTATCCAAAGCAGTTACAAAGTCCTGGCTGTCGGTGAACAGATTCTTAATCGTTCCGATGGCATCGTCCTGATTCTTTTTCTGAAGCTCAACCAGATAAGCAACTCTCTTCGCTTCCAGTTCCACATGAAGCTTTTTGGAACGGTCAAAAATATCAATCAGCAGAAGGTTGTCCATCAAAAGAGATTTAATAAAATTATCGCGGTCAAATTTTTCCTTGTAAGCAGCCAGAAGAGTTTCAATCTGATACTTCGCCATGCGGCCGATCAGTTCCGTGCTGGAAGAATTTCCGCGGACTGCTAAAATGTACTCGTCCTGAGTATCATCTTTAATCTTAAACAGCTGAAAATCAGGGATTTCTTTATATTCCCTGGTAGATTTTGCGAAGTCCGCTACTTTCTTTCCATCCACATCCTGATCGCGGAAAGTTCTTACTGCAATCTGTCCATTCAGATCCAATATCGCCAGATCTTCGTTCACAATGGTCTTGATTTCATCAATCGTTTTCTGCAATATTTGATTTGATATCATGTTACACCCCATTTATGACCATTCTATGGTCATTTCATATTTCCAATATATAGTAGTTACCCAACCCAATTAATAAATTTCCTTCTATAAACAAATTGCACATTAAAAATGCAGAAAATTTGTCTGTTATGCCACTATGATAATACAGAATACACAAAAAATAAAGCAGATTTTCTATACTTTTATGTAATAATTTCAGTGGCCTTGTAAGATTTCAACAAAAAAGAGCCGCCTTTTTTTGCAGCTCTTTTCGTAGGAATTCACTATATATAGTTAATTATTCTTTATTTTGTGTCCTGTCCGTAATAAGCATTGGCTCCATGCTTTCTGTTGTAATGCTTATCCAGAATTGCCTGGGAAATTTTCTTTGCATCTGGATTTAACTGAAGCGCATGATAAGCCATAAATGCAACCGATTCCATAACTACTGCGTTATGTACCGCGTCGAAGCAGTCTTTGCCCCATACAAAAGGTCCGTGGCTGTGAACCAGTACTCCAGGAACGCCTTCCGGATCAATCTTTCTGTTACGGAAAGTTTCTGCAATAACCAGGCCGGTTTCTTTTTCATAGTCGCCGTTGATTTCTCTTGCTTTTAAATTACGAGTGCATGGAATCTCTCCATGGAAGTAATCTGCGTGTGTGGTTCCTAAAGCCGGCAGATCAATTCCCGCCTGTGCGAAGCTGGTAGCCCATTCCGAATGAGTATGAACAATGCCCATGCAATCCGGGAAAGCTTTATAAAGCTCGATATGAGTAGGCATATCGCTGGAAGGTTTTAACTTTCCTTCTACAACGTTTCCATCCAGGTCTACTACAACCATGTCTTCTGGTTTCATTACGTCGTAAGAAACTCCCGAAGGTTTAATAACTACCAGGCCCTTGCTTCGGTCAATTTCCGAAACATTTCCCCAGGTAAAAGTAACTAATCCATATTTAGGAAGCTGTAAGTTCGCTTCACATACTTTTTCTTTTAATTTCTTCAGCATATCTATCTCTTTTCAATTCTCGGCCTTCGCCTTTATTTGATTATTGTAAAGTCTTTATTGCTGCTTTTTCAATTTCCAGTCCAGCTTTGTAGCCTTCCAGGAATTTTGCGAAGCCCGCTACGTCTGCATCCTCAGCCATAATGGTCTCGGAAGGAGCACCTGCAAATACCTTTTTGTCCAGGAAGTCTGCTAAATCCATTCCGTCCTTATCCAGCATATATGCGCAAAGAAGAGCCATTCCGTAAGGTCCGCCTTCTCCTGCAGTTTCCATTACGGAAACAGGAGCCGCGATTGCTGCAGAAAGCATTTTCTGTCCAACTTGCGGAGTCTTGAAGAATCCGCCATGACCATAAAGCTTATCTACCGTAACCTCTTCTTCTCCAACCAGAATGTCTAAACCGATTTTCAAAGTAGCTAAGGAAGACATAAGCTGAACTCTCATAAAGTTTGCTAAAGAGAAGTCGCAGTTCTGCATTCTTGCAAAAACAGGACGTCCTTCGTCCAGGTCCGTAACTCCTTCACCGGAGAAGTAATTGTAATTCATTAAGCCGCCACAGTCGGTCGCACCTTCTAACGCTTTCTGGAAAAGCTTTGTATAAAGCTCGTTCTTATCAATTGTAACGCCGAAGTACTCTGCGAATTCATCGAACAAGCCCACCCATGCGTTAATATCGGAAGTACAGTTATTGCAGTGAACCATGGCTACCGGATTTCCGTCCGGAGTCGTAACCATGTCAATTTCACGATGAACGCCTAACTTCTTATCCGTTACCAACATTGCAAAATCAGAAGTTCCTGCAGAAACGTTACCCGTACGTACTCTTACAGAGTTTGTAGCAACCATACCGGTTCCTGCATCGCCCTCACAAGGAGCTAAAGGAATGCCTGCCTGTAAATCGCCTTCTGGATCTAAGAATGCAGCGCCTTCTGCGGTCAGTTTTCCTGCATATTCTCCAGCATTAACAGCCTTCGGGAAAATGTCTCTCATTTTCCAAGGCATGCCCATTTCCGCTGCCAGTGCATCAAACTTAGAAATCATGTCTGCATCATAGTCTTTTATCGCACTATCAATTGGGAACATGCCAGAAGCTTCACCAATGCCCATTAAATGCTCACCGCTCAGCTTGTAATGGATAAAGCCAGCTAAAGTAGTGATACGGTCGATTTTCTGAACTGTTTCTTCGCCGTTCAACATCGCCTGGTAAAGATGGGCAATGCTCCATCTCTGCGGAATGTTAAATCCGAACAATTTGGAAAGCTTTTCTGCAGATTCCCCGGTTGTGGTATTTCTCCAGGTACGAAATTCTTCTAACTGATTTCCGCCTTTGTCGAATACCAGATAGCCATGCATCATACCGGAAATACCGATGGCACCGGTTGTGGTTAATGTAAGGCCGAATTTTTCCTGAACATCCTTTTTTAATTCTTTATAACAATCCTGAATGCCTTTGAATATTTCTTCCTGAGAATAAGTCCAGTATCCACCCTCGAACTTATTTTCCCAATCGTAGCTTCCGGAAGCTACCGGTTTATATTCTTCATCCAGCATTACGGCCTTGATTCTGGTTGAACCAAATTCAATACCGATTACCGTATTCTCAAGTTTCATCTTTTTTCCTATCTGTGTCTTAATTCCACATTCGGACTGCAGTTTTGCCTGCAGCCCGAATACCATGAATCATTTATATGTGTTATCTGAGTTTCCAAAGTAAATCTTTAATCATTAATTCTTCCTGTAATTTAGCAGGGCATGAGCCTTCGCCGATATGAACGAATTCTACGTCCATGATGGTTGCCCACTCACGAAGCATTTCTGCTGTTACATCGTAGCTTAATACGCTGTGATGAGCGCCGCCTGCTGTGATCCAGCATTCAATACCAGTTGTAAGGTCTGGAAGAGCTTTCCACATAACACGTGCAACTGGAAGATTTGGCATTTCGTAAATCGGTTTTACAACTTCGATGTCCTGGCAAACTAAACGGAATCTTCCGCCCATGTCGATTAATGTGCAGACAACAGCTTTGCCTGGTTTTCCTTCAAATACTAATCTTGCAGGATCTTTTTCGTTCATGCCGATTCCTAAGAAATGAGTTTCAATTCTAGGTTTGTCAGCTGCGAGGCTTGGGCAAACTTCCAGCATATGAGCGCCTAAAGAATATTCCTGACCATCTACTAAGTTGTAGGTGTAGTCTTCCATGAATGCGCTGGCACCGTTTCCGCCTTCGCCCATAGCTTTTAAGATTGCGGTCATAGCAGCTACTTTCCAGTCGCCTTCTCCACCGTATCCATAGCCCTTGCTCATCAGATGCTGGGAAGCAAGACCTGGAAGCTGTTCCATGCCGTAAAGATCCTGGAAAGTATTTGCGAATGCCTTGCAATCGTTAGCTTCCAGCATTTTCTGCATAGCAATTTCTTCTCTTGCCTGATATTTGATAGCATCGATGTTGTCAGTGTTAATGTCGTACTGAGCCTTGTATTCTTCGAAGAGAGCTTCTACTTCTTCGTCGGTTACAGCGTTCATTTCTTTAACGAGATCGCCAACTGCCCATGTATTCACCTGCCAGCCGAATTTTCTCTGAGCTTCAATCTTATCGCCTTCGGTTACAGCAACGTCTCTCATGTTGTCGCCGAATCTCATAACGTTCAGATGTTTGGAGAAGTCTGCACCAACAGCTACTTTCATCCATGTGCCAAGACGGTCAGCAACCTTTTCATCTTTCCAGTAGCCAGCGATGATCTTTCTAGGCATGCGGAGACGAGCTGCGATAAAGCCATGCTCTCTGTCGCCATGAGCTGCCTGGTTCAGGTTCATGAAATCCATATCGATTTCTTCGTTTGGAATTTCTTCGTTGTACTGTGTAGCCATATGGCAGTAAGGTTTCTGAAGAAGTTCAAAACCATTGAGCCACATTTTACTTGGTGAGAAAGTATGACACCAGGTAACGATACCTGCACAATTGTCGTCATAGTTTGCTTCTTTGATCAGTTTATCAACCTGTGCGCTTGATTTAACTGTGTCTTTGTAAACCAGAGGATACGGCAGTTTTTTTGAAAGCTCTGCTGCCATTTCCTGTGATCTTTCTGCAACAATATCAAGTACTTCCTGTCCGTAAAGTTCCTGGCTTCCTACGAGAAACCAAAATTCATAATTTTTCATAACTACCTCCCTGGTATGTTTTATATCAATCTAATTTTGTGTTCAGTCGTTTGATTGCTTCTTCGATCTGCCATGTTGGTAATGCCAGATTCAGACGGATGGAGTTCGGAGTTCCGAAAGGCTCACCGTTCTGCCACATTACGCCACGCTCCCAGCCATATCTTAAAGCATCTTTAATTGTAATTCCTTTTTCTGCAACGAAATCGCCTAAATCCAGGTACAGCATGTAAGTACCCTGTGACTGATGGAATTTAATGCTTGGATAATTTGTGCGGATGTAATCACATACAAATTCCATATTGTGAGCAAGAACTGGAAGAAGTTCATCTACCCACTGCTGTCCATCTTCGCTATAAGCGCCAATCAGTGCATACTGACTGAAGATGTTCATGCTATTGTAATGGGATTTTGAAGCGGTCTCAGCCATTTTCTTCTTCAGGTCTTCGTTATAAATTACATGATAAGAAGCAACCATACCGGAAAGACTGAAAGTCTTGCTTGGAGCATAAGCTGCAACCGTTCTCATCTTAGCATCCTCGCTTACAGAGTTGGTAGGGATATGCTGGGCACCGTTTAAAATCAGGTCGCACCAGATTTCATCGGAGAAAACTTTCAGGTCGTATTTTTTCATCAGTTCCATGAATTTTTCTACTTCCCATTTCTCCCATACTCTGCCCGCTGGGTTATGAGGAGAACAGAATACTGCGATTTTCAGATTTTCATCGACGATACGTTTTTCCATGTCTTCGAAATCCATACGTAAGATTCCATTTTCATCTTCTACCAGAGGAGAAATAGACATTGGATGTCCACAAGTTTTAATTACATCCTGGAAGCCAATGTATGTTGGTCCATGAATTAACAGAGGCTCGCCCTCTTCCATGAAGGAATTCAGAAAGGTTGCAAGAGCACCCATAACACCGTTTTCATAACCAATGGCTTCTTTGGCAACATCCACACCGTATCTTACTTTCTGCCAGTTAATAATGGCATCATAGTATTCTTTTCGAGGTGAAAAATAGCCGAA